>NZ_JBVHWM010000014.1:0-79531 GCF_055564375.1 Streptomyces sp. NPDC029138 | reverse complement strand
TGTCGGGTGAGGTAACCCGGCGTCGGCGCAGGACGCGGAACGGGTGGTCGTCCGGATCCGGCCGCGGAAGGTGGTCGGGCGCTTGTGACGGCGTTCGGGGGTACCGGGCGCTTGTGACGGCGTTCGAGGCTGTCCGGTGAGGACTGCGCGGCCCGTGGGCGGAGCCCGCTGTCGGGTGAGGTAACCCGGCGTCGGCGCAGGACGCGGAACGGGTGGTCGTCCGGATCCGGCCGCGGAAGGTGGTCGGGCGCTTGTGACGGCGTTCGGAGGTGCCGGGCGCTTGTGGCGGTGGTCGGGGGCGAGGTCGGGTGGTGAGGTGTCTTCCTGGCGGGAAGGCGCATGGCACTGCCCGGGGCCCACTACCCTGGAGTGGTGACTATTCGCCTGTACGACACCAGCGCCCGGCAGATCCGTGACTTCACCCCGCTCAAGCCGGGCTGTGTCTCGATCTACCTCTGCGGCGCCACCGTGCAGGCGGCACCGCACATCGGCCACATCCGCTCGGGCCTGAACTTCGACATCATGCGCCGCTGGTTCGCGTACCGCGGCTACGAGGTGACGTTCATCCGCAACGTCACCGACATCGACGACAAGATCATCGCCAAGAGCCACGAGCAGAACCGGCCCTGGTGGTCGATCGGGTACGCGAACGAGCGCGCCTTCAACGAGGGCTACGCCGCCCTCGGCTGCCTCCCGCCGACCTATGAGCCCCGCGCCACCGGCCACATCCCCGAGATGGTCGAGATGATGCGCGGCCTCATCGAGCGCGGGCACGCCTACGAGGCCGACGGCAACGTCTACTTCGACGTACGGTCCTTCCCGCACTACCTGGAGCTGTCCCGGCAGGAGCTGGACAACCTGCTCCAGCCGTCCGGCGACGGCGAGACCGGCAAGCGGGACCCGCGCGACTTCGCCATGTGGAAGGCGGCGAAGCCGGGCGAGCCGACCTGGCCGACCCCGTGGGGCCCCGGCCGCCCCGGCTGGCACCTGGAGTGCTCGGCGATGGCCCACAAGTACCTGGGCAACGCCTTCGACATCCACGGCGGCGGCCTCGACCTGATCTTCCCGCACCACGAGAACGAGATCGCCCAGGCCAAGGCCTACGGCGACGACTTCGCCCAGTACTGGGTGCACAACGCCTGGGTCACCATGGCCGGCGACAAGATGTCCAAGTCGCTCGGCAACAGCGTCCTGGTCGGCGAGATGGTCAAGCAGTGGCGTCCCGTCGTGCTGCGCTACTACCTGGGCACCCCGCACTACCGCTCGATGATCGAGTACAGCGAGGAGTCCCTGCGCGAGGCCGAGTCCGCGTTCGCGCGGATCGAGGGCTTCGTCCAGCGGGTCACCGAGCTGGCCGGGAAGACGGTCGAACCGGCCGCCGAGGTCCCGCCCGCCTTCGCCGAGGCGATGGACGACGATCTGGGCGTCCCGCAGGCCCTCGCCGTCGTGCACACCACCGTCCGGCAGGGCAACAGCGCGCTGGCCGCCGACGACAAGGAGGCCGCCGTCGCCCGGCTCGCCGAGGTGCGGGCCATGCTCGGCGTCCTCGGCCTCGACCCGCTCGACCCGCACTGGACCGCTGAGGGTGGCGACCGGGGCGAGGATCTGAACGGCGTGGTCGACAGCCTCCTGCGCCTGGTCCTCGACCAGCGCGAGTCCGCCCGCGCCCGCAAGGACTGGGCGACCGCCGACGCCATCCGCGACCAGCTGGGCCAGGCCGGGCTGGTCATCGAGGACAGCCCGCAGGGCCCGCGCTGGAGCCTCGGCCAGCGCTAGCGCTCCGCTTGATCGATTGTGCCGCCCGGCCGTCCGGGCGGCACACTGCATAAGACGTACGTACGAAAGCTCACGAAGACAGGTAGGTCATGGCCGCGAACAACCGTCGCATGTCCGGCAAGAAGGGCGCGCAGGTCGGCAGTGGCGGCCAGCGGCGCAAGGGGCTGGAGGGCCGGGGGCCGACCCCGCCGGCCGAGATGCGCAAGGGCCACAAGAAGAACCGCATCGCCAACGCCAAGGCGAAGCAGGCCGTGCGCCGCCCCATGGCCCGGGGCCGCGGCGGCAGGTCCGCCTCCGAGCTGGTCGTCGGCCGCAACCCGGTCGTCGAGGCGCTCCGCGAGGGCGTCCCGGCCTCCACCCTCTACGTCCAGCAGTTCATCGACAACGACGAGCGCGTCCGCGAGGCCCTCCAGCTCGCCACCGAGCGCGGCAACATCAACCTGATGGAGGCGCCGCGTCCCGAGCTGGACCGCATGACGAACGGGCTCAACCACCAGGGCCTGGTCCTCCAGGTCCCGCCGTACGAGTACGCGCACCCGGAGGACCTGCTCGACGCCGCCGCCGACGAGGGCGAGGATCCGCTGGTCGTCGCCCTGGACGGGGTCACCGACCCGCGCAACCTCGGCGCCGTCGTCCGCTCCGTCTCCGCCTTCGGCGGCCACGGCGTGGTCGTGCCCGAGCGCCGCTCGGCCGGCATGACCGCCGGCGCCTGGAAGACCTCCGCCGGTACGGCCGCCCGTACGCCGGTCGCCCGCGCCACCAACCTCACCCGGACCCTGGAGTCCTACAAGAAGGCCGGCCTCACGGTGGTCGGCCTGGCGGCGGACGGCGAGGTCGAACTCGGCGAGCTGGAGGCCCTGGGGGGTCCGGTCGTCATCGTCGTCGGCAGCGAGGGCAAGGGCCTGTCCCGCCTGGTCGGCGAAACCTGCGACTTCCGCGTCCGCATCCCGATGCCGGGTGGCGCCGAGTCGCTGAACGCGGGTGTGGCGGCGGGGATCGTGCTCTACGAGTCCGCCCGCAGGCGGAGCTGAACAACCGTCCGGACGGGACTGAACACCCGTCCGGAATTTCACTCCTGCGGGGTAATTCGGGCGTCCATATGGCGTCAAGGGCCGCTTTGACGGGGTCCGGACACATCCGGGCGGTCAAAGCAGTGTCCTAACGCCACGGCACTCGGTTAGATGAGTGTGGACACCAGAACACCCCGCACACCCACGGGGGACCGCTCGTCGGGATTCGACGACGCTCCCGCGCTGAGCATGGTGAAGGTGCCGAGCGATCCGGCGCAGGTCATCGTCAATCACGCCAGCTTCCGCGTGCAGCTGGGCGCGGCGGCCAAGCGCACCCAATCCCCGCGGATCGCCCGGCATCTGAGCGCCACCCAGGACACCGCCCGGATGCCCGTCGTGGGCACGGCGGGCCGGGCCGGTGCCACCGGCCGCCGCCGCCCCGTCGTGTGGAGCGGCAAGTCCGCCCCCGACGACACCGGCGCCCACCGGCTCCTCCAGGCCGTGCGGGGCAGCAGCGTCCGCCACGCCGACGAGCCCGAGGCCGGCGCCACCCAGGTCATCCCGCGCGTCCGGACGGGCTTCGCCGACACCTACGACGAACGCGACCTGACCGTCGAGACCCCCGTCGTCGGCCACCAGCGCACCGCCCCCGACGCCGACGGCACCCGGCTCCTGCCGCACATGCGCACGGTCACCGGCGCCTACGACGACCTGACCTACGCCGACGCCGACCACGACCCGTACGACACCTACCCGGCCGACACCGACACCGAGTCCGCCACCGACGCAGACACCGCGCGCCCCGCCAAGCGCCACGGCGACGACCCGGCCCGGCACGCCTACTACCCGGGCCGCCGGCTCAACCTCGGCGTCGTCCTGCTCCCGCTGCGCATCTTCCTCGGCTTCATCTCCATCTACGCCGGCATGGGCAAGCTGTGCGACCCCGTCTACTTCGACGGCGGCAAGCGCGGCTCCATGGTCACCTGGCTCAACACCCTGCACCCCTGGGACGTCGCCGAGCCGCTGCGCCAGTTCGCCCTGCACCACCCGGTCGGCTCCGGCCTGGTCATCGCCTTCCTCCAGGTCGTCGTCGGCGTCCTGACCATCCTGGGCTGCTGGCAGCGCGTCGCCGCGGTCGTCGGCGCGATGCTCTCCGCCGCCCTGATCGTCACCGTCAGCTGGAAGACCGTCCCGGTCTACGACGCCCCGGACATCATCTACCTCGCCGCATGGTCCCCGCTGATCATCGCCGGCGCCCCGGTCTACTCCGTGGACGGCCGTCTCGCGGGCGGCGCCTGGCGCCGCCTCGGCCCCCGCGCCGACATCTGGGAGCTGCGCCGCTACGTCCTGCGCCGCGGCGCGCTGATCACGGCCGTCACGGTCGGCCTGACGCTGTTCATCGGCTCCCTGCTGGGCGGCGCGGTCCGCGACTCCAGCCGCGTGGTCGTCCCCGGCCCCGGCGAGGCGCCGCGCAACCAGCTCCCCGGCTCCCCGCTCCCGCAGGAGCCCGGCACGCGGCACCGGAAGACCCCGGCGGCCTCCAGCTCCCCGACGGGCGGCGCCACGGCAGGCGCGAGCCCCTCCGGGGCGGCGACGACCCCGGGCACGAGCCGCGCCACCACCGGCGGCACCACCACGGCCCCGACCCAGGCCCAGGGCACCACGGGCCAGGTCCCGCCCCGCCAGACGTCCCCGACGACCGGCGGCGCCCCCAGCACGACGGCGGGCCCGACGAGCACGGGCGGCGGCGGCACCAGCACCGGTGGCTCGACCACGGGCGGCGGCACGTCCTCGGGCGGCAGCAGCACGTCCACGGGCCAGCCGGGCCTGGTGGGCGGCCTGCTGGGCTGACGGAGCAAGGCAGACAGAGGGCCCCGTACCGGGAAGGTACGGGGCCCTTTCCGGCTGAGGGCCGGGGGACCTGACCAGGGGCGCGGGGAACCGTCAGCGACCGAGCGTCGCCAGTTCCTTGGCCGCCTCGGTCAGATCCTTCGCCGTGTCGATGGCCCGCCAGTACGCCCCCTGCGGAAGGGGGAACCCGGCCAGCTTCTTCTCCCGGGCCAGCCGGGGGAACGTGGTCCGCTCGTGGTCGCCCCGCTCGGGCAGCAGAGAGGCGAACTCCGGCGAGAACACGTAGACACCCGCGTTGATCTCGAACGTCGACGGCGGCGCCTCGATGAAGTCGGTGATGTGCCCGAACCCGTCGGTCTTCACGGCCCCCCACGGAATCCTCGGCCGGGCGAGCGCCAGCGTGGCGACGGCGTCCCGCTCGGTGTGGAAGTCGGCCATGTCCCGCAGGGAGAACCGCGTCCAGATGTCCCCGTTCGTGGCGTACCAGGGCTGGTCGGGCTGGGGCAGACGGGCGGCGGCGTAGCGCAGGCCGCCGCCGCGGCCGAGGGGCTCGGTCTCCACGACCGTGGTGACGGAGACGGGCAGGTCGGCCGAGTCCAGCCACTTCTGGAGGACGTCGGCGAGGTGGCCGCAGGAGACCACGACGTCCGTCACACCTTCCTCGGCGAGCCAGGTGAGCTGGTGGCCGATGATCGGCGTGCCCGTACCGGGGATCTCGACCATCGGCTTGGGCCGGTCGTCGGTGTACGGACGCAGCCGCGAGCCCTGGCCACCGGCCAGGACCACGGCTTGAGTGGGGCGCGACGCGGCGTTCGGATGGGTCATGACCGCACTGTACGTGGCGCCCCACCGCTGTGCGCCGGCGGCAACGCGCTCCTTGAGGAGCCGTTACCCGGTTCGCACCGGAGCCGGCTGTTCCCGGTGCTCAGCTGTGCGCGGCCAGGACGCCGGAGGCGAAGGCCGTGTCGCACACCGGGCGGGCGTACGACTGGGCGCGCGAGGCGCCGTAGATGCGCACTGCGGCCTTGCCGAGGGCGCGGGCGATGGAGGAGCAGTGCCGGGCCAGCGAGGGGTGGCCGTTGACGGCCTGCTGGAGGTGGGTGAGGACCACCCCCGGGTTCTTGTTCTGCAACTCGATCATCAGCTGGTCGCGGAGCACGTCCTGCGGGGCGCGGGTGACCTTCTTGGCGGAGACCTCCGCCGAGGAGACGTCGGAGGCGGCCAGCACCGAGCTGGAGGGGCTCCCCGTCCAGTTGACCCGGGTGACCGCAAGGGTCCCGGAGAGCACCAGGACGACGGGCAGGACGAGGGCGAGAGTGCGGCCGATCCGGCGGGCAGGGCCGCCCCGGTGGCCGCGTCGCGTCTGTGGGGTGGTGGAGTGCTTCACGCGTGTGAGGGTAGCGCCCCGTGATGATTTGGAGACATTGCGTCACTCTTATGGGGGATGAGAAGGCGTTGATTTCCGGGTAACGGGTTGACGAACCACCCCACGACAAGATCCAACGGCACGATCCGGCGATCCGACGGCACGATCCGACGGCACGATCCGACGACAAGGGCCCCGCACGCCGAGCGCGCGGGGCCCTTCCGATGCCGTGGGCCGTCAGTCGGACAGCCGCTCGCCGGTGGACGTGGAGAACACGTGGGTCTCGCCCGGCCGCGGCACGACGTGCAGCGTGGATCCCTTCTCCGGCACGGAGCGGCTGCTGACGCGGACCACGAGGTCCCTCGTGTCGCCGCCGACCTCGACGGTGCCGTAGACGTAGCCGTCGGCGCCGGTCTCCTCGACGACGTTCACGGAGACGGCGAGGCCGGCCGGGGCGTCGGAGGAGTCCTTGGACAGGGAGGCGGCGACGGAGCCGTTGTGCTCGACCACGTCGAAGTGCTCGGGGCGGACGCCCACGGTGACCGTGCGGTCGCCCTTGTCGGCGGCGGCCTTCAGCGCGTCCCGGTTGACCGGGACGACGCTGTTGCCGAACTTCACGCCGCCGTCGGTGATCGGGACCTCGATCAGGTTCATGGCGGGGGAGCCGATGAAGCCGGCGACGAACAGGTTCGCGGGCTTGTCGTACATGTTCCGCGGCGAGTCGACCTGCTGGAGGATGCCGTCCTTGAGCACGGCCACCCGGTCGCCCATCGTCATGGCCTCGACCTGGTCGTGGGTGACGTAGACGGTGGTGATGCCGAGGCGGCGCTGGAGGGACGCGATCTGCGTACGGGTGGAGACGCGGAGCTTGGCGTCCAGGTTGGACAGCGGCTCGTCCATGAGGAAGACCTGCGGCTCGCGGACGATCGCGCGGCCCATGGCGACACGCTGGCGCTGACCGCCGGAGAGCGCCTTCGGCTTGCGGTCCAGGTACTCGGTGAGGTCGAGGATCTTCGCGGCCTCCTCGACCTTCTGCCGGATCTCCGCCTTGTTGACGCCGGCGATCTTGAGCGCGAAGCCCATGTTGTCGGCGACCGTCATGTGCGGGTAGAGGGCGTAGTTCTGGAACACCATGGCGATGTCCCGGTCCTTGGGCGGCAGGTGCGTGACGTCGCGGTCACCGATGCGGATGGCGCCGGCGTTGACGTCCTCCAGGCCCGCGAGCATCCGCAGGGAGGTGGACTTTCCGCAACCGGACGGGCCGACCAGGACGAGGAACTCGCCGTCCTCGATCGCGATCTCGAGTGCGTCGACGGCGGGCTTGGTGGAACCCGGGTAGATCCGGGTCGCCTTGTCGAACGTGACTGTGGCCATGGTGAATGGGCCCCCTTCTACCGGCAGGAACGTGCCGGACGATCCGTTGTAGGAAGGTGGTTGGTGTAGTCCACGTGAGTGAACTGGGTCGAGACGGTACCTGGCGTTCACTCGCTCTGTCAGTACTTCGACCCGTGTGAACTTCGCGGAAATTTTCGACGGGGCCGCCCCGAGACCTGGGTACACTGCACGAGCACCCAGATGCACGCCTCCTTAGCTCAGCTGGTCAGAGCGCCGCTCTTGTAAAGCGAAGGTCGTCGGTTCGAATCCGACAGGGGGCTCTCATCCTGAGCAGCACAAACGCCCCGGCCGATGATCGGTCCGGGGCGTTCGACATCCACGGGTGACATCAACCGGGGCGGTCACTCACGGTCGATACGCCGCCTGAGCAGGCGGTCCATGTGGCTGATGGCCTCCCGCTGTGTGTCCGAGGTCACGTGCGTGTAGACGTCCATCGTGATGCTGATCTGGCTGTGCCCCAGGATCTCCATCACGACGCGGGGCGCGACACCGGCCGCGGTGAGGAGCGTGGCGCAGCCGTGCCGGGCGTCGTGCAGACGGATGCGCCGAAGGCCGGCGGCATCGGTGATGCGGAAGAACGACCGGTTGACGTTCTGCGGGTCGATCGGACGGCCGGTGCGGGTGGTGAAGACGTACGAAGACGAGGTCAACTCGACCCCCTTGAGCCGAGCAGCCTCCGCCTGCCGCATCCGGTGCCAGCGGAGCGCCGCCAGGCAGATGAGGGGGAGGGGCACGGGACGCGCCCGGCCGCTCTTGGTGGTGTCCTCGTACAGCTCCCCGCCGACGCGCTGCACCTGCTTGCTGACTCGCAACACGCGCTGCTCAAGGTCCACGTCCGACCAGCGGAGCCCGAGGATCTCGCCGCGCCGCAGACCCATGGCGACCGCCAGGACGAAGGCGGCGTACAGCGGATCGCGGCGCGCGTGCTCCAGGAACGTCAGCGTCTCGTCCAGCGTCCACGGAGTCAGCTCGCGGCGGGGCACCTTCGGGGCCTCCACGAGGGAGGCGGCGTTCCGCGTCACCAGCTCCTCACGACAGGCCGCAGTGAGGGCGGTCCTCAGGACGCGGTGCGCCTCCTTGGCCGTGGCCGGCGAGGCGCGGCGGGAGACCTCCGCGACGAGGGTTCGCACGTGGCGGGGCCCCAGCGCTTCCAGGCTCTTGGCGCCGAGCAGCGGCACGAGGTAGAGGCGCACGTGCATCGCGTACTTGCTGTACGTCGTCCGCTTGCGGTTGGGCTTGATGAAGTGCTCCAGCCAGTACGGCAGCCACTCGGCGAGCTTGGCCGAGCGGGTGGGGACGGGCACGCCCTGGTCGACCTTGGCGAGCAGTTCCCGGCGCTTGGCGTCGCACTCGGCCCAGGTCTTGCCATAGGCGAACTTGCGGGCACGGGTGCCGTCCGGCTGGAGCACGTACACCGCGCACTGGAAGCGGCCGTCCTTGCGCTTGGTGATGGTGCCTGCTCCGTTCGGGTTGCGCTTGCGCTCGGTGGCCATCAGGCAGCCTCCTCGATCTGGCCGAGGATGAAGTCCCGGACGGCGTCGGCAGGGATGCGGCGAGCGCCATCGATCTTGATCGAGGTCAGGCGGTGCGACCGGATCAGGTCGTAGACCTTGGAGCGGCCGACCTTTAGCCGGGCCATGACTTCCGGCACGGTCAGCAGCTCGGCGGATGCGGTCGTCATGCGGCGGCTCCTTCCAGGGCCAGGTGGTCGCGTAGGGCTTCGCGGGCGGTCTCACGGTTGAGCTGGAGATCGCGAGCGATGGTGGAGGCGAGGGCGGACTCGCCGGGGGTGTGGCCGTGGCCGGCGTACTGCCAGTCGGCCAGGACGAGGACGGTGTCCGGCTCGGTGTCGTCCAGGCCCAGGGCCTCGCGTTCCTGGGCGGCTCGGTAGTCGGCACGTGCCTGGCGGAGAGCGCCGAGGGTCGTGGAGTAGCGGCGGGACTTGGAGCTGAAGTGGCCGCGGAAGCCGAGCATGTGCGCCCAGGCCCACAGGCGCCGGTCCGGATACAGCGGGTCGAGCAGCTTGCAGGCTTCGATCAGGCGGCGGGTGTGGTCGGGGACGCCGTGGCGGTCGAGTTCGGAGAGTTCGCCGATGCGGCGATCGAGGGTGCCGGTGTTCTCGGCGGCTTTGGTCGCGTACTTGGCGACGTAGGAGGCGACGGCCTGTTCGGTGATGTCGGAGCCGTCCCCGAAGGCCTTGACCGGCCGGACGTCGAGCTGTCGGCCCCAGCGGAACGTCCGGGCCGGTAGGTCGGCGGCGGCTGGGACGGAGACCGAGGTGTAGGAGTGCGTAGCAGCGGCGCGGATCGCGTCGGTGAGGAGGTCGACTGTTGCCCAGGCCGGGGGCGGGGCGTCTGGCCCGTCGGGGCCGTCGAGGCGGATGACAGCGTGGAAGTGCACGGCGCCGCGTTTCTGGAACTCGGCGACCTTGCCGTACGACAGCCGAGCGCACTCCTTCAGCCCCCGCTGGGTGATGCCGGCGCGGGCGGCGATCTCGCGGCGGAGCCGATTGGTGAAGCGCTGCCAGAGCTGTCCTGCGTGGTTGTTGAACAGGACAGCGCCCGCGTAGTCGTAGGTCGCCGGGTCGAGGGCGGTGCCAAGGGCGGGATCGTCGGCGCCGTGGCGGGTGCCGCAACGGCAGACGTCCCGGTCTGGACGGTTGTGGACCGGGCCGAAGGACGGGGCGGTGAGGGTGGCGAAGACGCGCGGGTGATCGCGGACGGTGGCGGGGATGTCGCGGCGGTCGTCTCCGGCCAGGCCCGCACGGATCAGGTGGTAGGTGTCGCCCGCGTAGGTCCAGGCGCAGGCGGGGCAGCGGGAGGCGCGGCGGTTGCCGCAGGCGAGGCGGAGCCGTCCGCCCGGCTCGGTCTCGGTGGAGTAGTGGTGCAGGGTCTCGCCGGTGGTCTTGTCCTTGTGCAGGACCCAGCCGGTCAGGTGGATGGGGTCGGCGCAGCCGCCGGTGCGGCGGACCTGGTCTTCCCAGCGGGTGTAGTCGGGGGCCGAAGCCACCCTCAGCAGGTCGCCGAGGGTGGTCGGGTCGAGCAGGGCTTTCGGGGTCAACGGCGCCAACCTCGCTTCTGCGGGGTGTTGGCGTCTTCGCTCGCGGCGGCTTTGGAGGAGCGGCCGTGGCGGTCGGGCTTGGTGGTCCGGTCGGTGTCGTGCAGCTGGTGGGCTTTGGCGGTCTTCTTCAGGCGGTCGTAGTCGCCGTCCAGTCCGTCGGACAGGATGCGGTCGACTTCGAGGCTCCAGCGGCGGGGCATCAGACGTTCACCCCCTGCCGGCGGGCGGGGCGGGCGGTGCCGGTGCCGTGGCAGGCCGGGCAGTGGGCGGTGATGGTGCGCAGGTGGCCACGGTGGTCGCGGCCGCCGAGGGTGACGGCGGCGGAGGCGAAGCCGTCGCAGGCAGGGCAGATCCTCGCCCGCGGCGGGGTGTGGTGGGCCATGATGGTGGTTCCTTTCGATTGCGGTTGGAAGGAACGGCCCCGGGTGGCGGCGTGCTTGGCGGCTTGTGCGCCACCCGGTGGCCTTTCAGCGAGTGGTGCGGGAGCCCCGGCGGGTGCGGCCCTTGGTCGCGTACATGGCCGCGTCGGCGGCGGCAAGCGCGTCCGTGAGGAGCGGCACCGCCAGCTCCGCGACGGGGCAGACGCCGACCGAGGCGGCCAGCGGGAGCAATGTCCCGGCGTAGGGCAGCGGCCGGTGCAGTGCGGCGGTCAGCGCGTCGAGGTCGACGGCGGCCAGGTCCCGGATCACGGCGACGAACTCATCCCCGCCCAGACGGCCGGCGGTGCCGTTGCGTCCGCACCAGGCGCGCAGCCGGGCGGCGATCTCCACGAGGGCGGCGTCCCCGGCGGCATGGCCGTGGGTGTCGTTGAGGGTCTTGAAGTGGTCGAGGTCGACCAGGAGGACGGCGGCACTCGGGTGCCGGCGGATGCAGTGTTCGGCGCGGGCGGTCCATCCGGCGCGGGTCAGGAGGCCGGTGAGCGGGTCACGGCGGGCGGAGACGAGGCGGCGGGTGAGGATGCCGCCGTGCACGGCCCAGCCGAGTAACGGCACGATGCTCGCGGCTGTCTGCAGGTCCATGTCTGTGTCCCTTGGCGATGGCGGTTGGCTTGGCGGAACCCGGTCCCAGGAGCGGCGGCGTGCTTGGCGGCTTGTGCGTCGCCCCCGGGACCGTTCAGCGGCGGTGCTGCGAGGAGATGAGCGAGCGGATCACCACGGCGCAGACGGCGACGGACGCGCCGGTGACGGCGACGGCCAGGAGCATCGAGACGAGGACGGCGCCGACGACCAGGACCACGGCCGTACCGCCGCCGACGAGGGCGAGGACGGCTCCCGGGGTGAGCTGGACGGTGGGCCGGGAGGGGGCCTGGGGTGCCGGGGCGGGGGCGGGCGTCGGGTGGTGCTGGACCACGGTGGTCGGCTCGATGACGGCGGGCGGGGAGACGCGTCCGGTCGGGGTGGGCATGGTCGGGATCTTCGGGCGGAGCATGGCGGTTCTCCCTTCGCTACTTGGTGAGGGCGGTGTCGATCGCGGGGGCGAGGACGCTGTCGGCGAGGAGGTAGCCGCCGAGGAGGAGGACGGCAACGAGCCACCAGGGCGGGCGGAGGAACTTGACGCCGAGGTAGCCGACGACGGCCAGAGCGAACCAGAGCGGGACCTGCATGACGGTGTCTCCTAGCGGACGCGGCAGCGGTGGGTGCGGGCGGCGAGCTGGGCGGCGGTCTGGCTGGAGTAGTCGGCGGACCAACCGCAGCGGTCGGCGGTGCACACGGCGGCGTACTTGGTCCGGCCGTTGCGGTCGCGGTGGGTGCCGATCTGCACGGGGCCGATCCGCATCACGGAGTGGAAGTTGTCGCGGGCGGGCATGGCGGCTGGTTCTCCTTCCGGGTCAGGCGAGCTGGGCGGCGATGGCGTCGGCGAGGTGGGGCGGGACGCCGAGGCGGGCGCGCAGGGTGTCGGTGTCGATGGGTGCGCCGGTGCGGTCGCGGTAGTCGGCGGCGACCTTGCGGGCGTGGTCGATGAGAACGGCGGGAACTGCGGGCACTGGGTCGGCGGGCGGAAGTGCCGCAGGTTCCTCCACCGGGTCCGGGGCGGGCTCCGGGTCCGGGGCGAGTTCGGGGGCCGGTTCGTGGTCGTCCGTGATTTTGGGTTCCGGGGTCGGGTCGGGTGCCGGCGGTTCGGTCGTCGGTTGCTTGGCGGAGTGGGCGAGGAGGGTGCCGCCGAGGAAGGCCAGGGCGGGCCATCCGGCGATGCCGAGGCGGAGCAGGGCGGGTGGGTCGGTCAGGTCGAGGAATCCGGCGGTGGCGACGTTGGCGCCGAGCGAGGCGAAGAGGGCGATGAGGAACCAGCACCAGGCCAGGCGGGACGGGCCCTCGCTGCGGAGCCGTCGCCAGGCGGCGACCAGGAGCAGGTCGACGGAGACGGGGTAGGCCCAGGCCTTCCAGCCGTCCTGTCCGGCAGCGGCTGCCAGGTCGTGCAGGTGGGCGAAGGACAGCGCTCCGGCGATGACGGCCTGGACCAGGACGGCGTCGACGCGCAGGGCGTGACGGGCGGTCATCAGGACTCCTCACCGGTCGGCGGCTGCGGGAGCGAGGCGGCCAGGGACGGGCTGACGGCGTCCACGAAGTCGAGGTCCGCTCCGGTGGTGTCGGCGTAGAGGGCGAGTTGGCCCAGGAGCAGGACGGTGCGGGCGAAGTCCTCGCAGTCGGGGCACATGACGGGGGTTCTCCCTTCAGCAGGCATGGCAGGGGTAGGGACCTGGCGCGAAAGCGGTCGCGCCGACCGGGGAGCGGAATGGTCAGGCCGTGGCAGGAGCCGTCTTGGACAGTGGCACTGCGGTTGCGGCGGTGGCGGTCAACTCCGGCCGGAAGGCGGCCAGCTCGGGCAGGTCCGGTGTGCGGTTGGCATGCCGGTTGCAGGTGTTGACGGCCTGTCGGAGCGAGGTGTGCGGGGCACGGATGCGGTGCCAGCCGCCGGTGGAGTCCCCGGCGATGGCAAGGCCGCGCAGTTCTGCGGGGATTTGGATGGCGGCGAGGACGGCGTCCGGGGAGATGTCACCGAAGGCCATGTTCGCGGATGTCTCGTCGTTGACGCGGTGCGCGGTGCGGCCGGTGAGCTGGGCGCGGAGCATGGTGATGCCCTTGCCGAGTTCGGAGCCGAAGCGCTGTCCGCAGATTTCCAGGTAGATGCCGGCCGCGCGGCCGAGCTGGGCGAGGCGGACCAGGGCGGTGATGATGCGGTCGCGCCGCTTCTCCTCGTCCTTGCTGCCGAACAGGGCGAGTTCGGCGACCTCATCGACCAGGACCACGACCGGCACCGGCCTCAGGTGTTCGGGCAGGTCCCAGATGTCGGCGGCTATCTCGGCGTCTGGCACCGCCGCGGTAATGCGCTGTTCGGCGCGGATGAGCTGGTAGATCCCTTCCATGCGGGACACGAGCGCGTCCAGCAGTTCGGCGGCGGTGTCGGGGTTGTCGGCGAGGGCGGAGAACCGGCGGGCCAGGGGGAACAGTTCAACCCCCTGCTTGCAGTCGATGCCGACCAGGGCGACGTCCATCGGAGCGAGCCCGGCAACCAGGTTGCGCTGATAGACGGACTTGCCCGACTCGGTGGCGCCGAGGGTGAGGGCGTGTGGGACGGCGCGGTAGTCGCGGTAGTGCACCGAGCCGTCCTCGCGCAGAGCAACCGGGACCCGCATCGGCCGGGTGTCGACCTTGGCGGGCATTTGCACCCGCTTGAGGACGTCGTAGCCGGTCATCCGCACTTCCACGACACCCGAGCGCAGCTCACGCGAGGTGACGCCGTACATAGAGAAGGAGTGGCGAAGCCGGTCCGAGGCGGCGGTGACGTCGAAGGCGTCCTGTCCGGGCCGCAGGCCCAGCCGCAGGACCAGGCCGGTCCGGGTCGGGCGGAAGCGCAGGATGCGCGGCGGTCGGGATTCCGGCATGGGCCGGTTGATGACCCGGGCCAGGGCCAGGCGCCAACGGGAGGGCGGGACCGTCAGCCCGCACGCGTCCATGACGGAGCCGTAGCGGACCAGGACCCGCAGGCTCGCCAGGGTGACGCCGAAGGTCATCCAGTACCAGGCGGGGCGCCGCCACCGCAGGAGACCCGCAGCGGCGACGACCAACGTCAGCGCGACCGTGAAGGCGGTCATGATCAGGCCGCCTTGGAGTTCGCAGCAGCGGCGACGAGGGACGTGACCGCGACTGCTCGGAAGGCGATGCCGTGGCGCTTCTGGCCGTTGAAGTCGTTCTCCCACGGCCGGGCGATCAGGCCCGTGAGCGCGACCGGGGTGCCCATGGTCAGCTCACCGGAGATGCCCGGCTCGGGGACGGTGATGGACAGGATCTCCACCTCGTCGTTCGCCGCGAACATCACGTCCACGGTCATCAGCTTGGCGCCCGTCTCGGCGTCGGTGGCGATCTCACCCGTACGCCGGTCCTTGACCTTGGGCTGCGGAGTCTTGGCGACCATCACGGTCGCGGCGGACGTGTCCACGGGGATCTGACGCATCGTCTTGTCTCCTGTTGCCGCGAGTTCTTGACCGACATCCCGTCGGTGAGATCAGGAGACCGCGAGATGGGGTGGACGCATCACGGCCCCTATGGACGTTTAGGGACGTCTGAGCTACCGTCAAAACGTCCCCACAGGTCCCTGGGAAGGCCACACCATGGCGAACGAGCGGTTACGTGCAGCGATTTCGGCGAAGGGCGAGACGATCCAGTCCGTTGCCGAGCACGTCGGAGTAGACCCCAAGAGCGTCGAGCGCTGGATCACCACCAACCGCACGCCCCACAGGGGGCACCGATGGAAGGCCGCGAGCTTCCTGGGAGCCGATGAGGTCTATCTGTGGCCGTCAGCCGAGAAGCAGGCCGAGAAGGCGAGCGCGTCCGAGCTGATCACGTACTACCCGCACCGTGGTGCGGTACCTGCCCCGCTGTGGTCGTCTCTGATTGAGCAAGCGACGGATCAGATCGACATCCTGGTGTACGCGGGGCTGTTCCTCTTCGACAGCCACCCGGACCTGCCCGACCAGTTGGCCGACAAGGCGAAGGCCGGCGCGCAGGTTCGGATCCTGCTGGGCGACCCGGAGTCGGAGGCTGTTCGCCAGCGTGGCGAAGAGGAGGGCATCGGTGACGACCTCGCGGCGCGAGCCCGAATCACTCGCCGGTACCTGCAGCCCGCCATGTCGACGCCCGGTGTCGAGGTACGGCTGCACGACACGATCCTCTACAACTCCATCTACCGGTTCGATGAGGATGTGCTGGTGAACCCTCATGTGCTTGGCGCTCCCGCGGGGCAGAACCCGGTGATGCATTTCAAGTACCTGCCGGGAGCGCGCACGTTCCGGCACTACATGCGGAGCTTCGACTATGCATGGGAGCGTGGCCGGACGGCGTAGCAAGGCGCGGCATGCGACGCTGAACGCATGGCACGTGTCGACTACTTCAACGATCCGAACGCCCCGAAGGCGAACAGCCTCGTTCCCTCCGTGACCGCCGTGGCCCGCAACGAGGCCGGAGAAGTGTTGCTGATCCACAAGACCGACAATGATCTTTGGGCCTTGCCTGGAGGCGGTATCGACCTGGGCGAGTCAGCCCCCGACGCAGCGGTGCGCGAGACCAAGGAAGAGACCGGGTTCGACGTGGAGGTAACCGGCCTGGTCGGCATCTACACGAACCCCGGACACGTCATGGCGTACGACGATGGCGAAGTCCGCCAGCAGTTCTCCATCTGCTTCCACGCCCGCATCGTCGGCGGCCAGCTGCGGACGAGCAGCGAGAGCAAGGAAGTCGCGTTCGTCGACCCGGGCAAGCTGGACGAGCTGAGCATCCACCCGTCGATGCGCATGCGGATCGAGCACGGCCTGTCTGACCGCACCGAGCCCTACATCGGCTGACGCTTACCGGAGCGATCGTCCGGCAGATGCCGGCGCAGCAACCGGATCGCTGGGGCGTGGTCGTAGCGCTCGGCTACCTGGAGCGGCGTCTCGCCAGTCGAATCGGGCAGTTCCGGGTCTGCGCCGTAGGCGAGGAGCACAGCCGTTGTCGCCACGGTGAGCGGTTCACCACTTTGCAGCGCGGAGTCGCCTTCCGTGTCAATCGCGTGCGTCAGGGGAGTCGCACCGTTGCCTTCGTCAGGGTCTGCGCCGGCATCGAGCAGCCGAGCCAGCAGTTCCACGTCTTGGTGCTCCACTGCGAAGAGCGTCGGAGGCCACCATCCACTTCCGTCGATGATCGCCCGTTGACTCGGCGGCAGCGACATGAACGCCGCGATTCGCCGCTGGGTACGCTCCACCGCAGCGCCGAGGTAGGGCCGCGCTTTGCTGATCGCGTTGTGTACTTCACTGCCCGGTTCGTAGCGGACCAGGATCTCGTCAATGCGGGTATCGAAGTCAAAGGACTGCCCGGCAGGACCGGTCGTCATGTCAGCAAAGATCAGCGCGTCGAGGACCGGGGAGTCTTCCCGCTCGTAGACGGCCAGCTCTGCCGACAGCCCCCGCTGCTCCGCCTCGTACACAGCCCCGGAGTGATGGGCGACCAGCCGCACCAGGCGCGCCGGCGCACCCAGTGCCTCCAGGTGACGGGCGCCGTCGAGGGGATGGAACCCGGTGTCACGGAGTTCGGGGGCGTAACCGATGTCATGCAGCCAGGCTGCGGCGACAAGGAGGTCCCGATCAGCCTCACGCACAGCCGCGGCAGCCTCTTGAGCACGAGCAGCCACCGCCTGAGTGTGCAGCCAGCGGTTCCCGAGCTGAGGAAGCAGTGACTCAGCGAGTGCAGAGGCTCCCTGAGGCGTGTCCAGTGCGGATGGCATACCCGGAACGGTAGTCGAGACGCGCGGTGAGCCGACAGGGCCACGATCGAGCGATGCTGATCGCGGCTGCGGTACAACTTTCTCTACTTCATCAAGGCCCGCGCACGGCGCGGGCGCGCGCCGCCTCTGCGGCGCGGCCTGCCTCCTGTCTTCGCCCCGGCTGGCCGCGCCCGGCGGCGCGCTCGGCGGCTGCGAGCACGAAGTGGGGAGACACCCTCTACGGCTGGGGCGGTCGGCTCCACGGCTTTAGGCAGCCAATTTGGCGCGAGCCTCGAAGATCATGGCCCAAAATCGGGCACTAACGGGCAGGCTTACAAACCTGCCCGATCCGCTGGCCAGCGTAATGGGCCATGATCACTCGCGCCAAATCAGCTCCAGCCCAAAGCCGCTCCGCCAACCTATTCGTTCGCCCCCGGATCAGATCCTTCCTCAGGCTTCTCGATTTCGGCACCGAGTTCGATCTCGATGTGCCCCCTCGTGCGTCCCAAAGCATTAACTGCCGTCACGGACCATGGGATTACCGATGGCGACCCACCTGATATTTCGAACGTCATCAGATGTGCGGTAGGCAGAGAAAGGGTCTCCTCAGCCCTAAGGCTGGCCACGTCGCACACGATCGTGTCCCCTTCTATTCGCAAGTGAACGTCGGGAACGCGGCCAACGGGAGCGATATCCCGGATGTTTATGATATTGCTCTGAATAAGCGAATAATCCTCGCCGAGAGGCTTTGGCCTGACAGGCGCTTCGAAATCGTCACCGGTGTAATCCTCGGCCAAAATAGCCGAAATGCCTTTAGGGAGGTCGAGTTCGACCCTCACTTGCTGATAGCTGCGCTCTTGAGGGTTTTTCAGCCGCAGTTGCAGCAGCCCGAAACCCTTCCTTGCGTATGACTGCATGGCTACATCCAAGACATATCTCCTGTAGCTGAGCAGGTACTCCTCCGCTTCCCTGGCATAGTCATCTTCGGATCGACGATCAAAACTTGCCGAGGTGATGAAAGGGCTCTGCGAGGCAGGGCGTCGCCTTTTCCCCTTGTTTAGAATCGTCCTCTCCTTGTTGAGCAGTGACTCCACTGCTTCTTCGAGCCATGGCCAACGTGGCACCTCCACCGGGTTATTCACGGCTTCGAGTGACAGCGATTGACGCTCCTCGGAGGATTGCATCCTTTGGGAAAGGCGCAGCACCTCGCCGGGCCCTGCCACCACTGTCTGGGCGGTCCTGCGAACGAAAATCATGCCAGCGTAATACTTGTCAAAATCCTTATGAAGAGTGTGGATAGGGTCACCGTCCCTCGGTGGATCAACGGCGATAACTAGGACTTCTTTATCGTTAACCTTGACGTATGAGGGGATCCATTCAGGGCCCTGTGGCCCCAAGTATGGCCTAATCCCAGATTCCAGGTCCGCCAGGTCAATGGTGGTTACTCCAGTAACGGCTCCAGGTTCGACTCCAACCAGGATGTAGCCGTAGCCATTGGCCGCTTGTGAGCTTTTCTCTACCGATCGATTCGCCATGGCAAGGATGTGGCGTGCCAGAGTGACTTTGGTTTGCTTTTCGCTCAGGTTGTAGCTCGATTTCCACTCAATCCAGTCATTCTCATCATGTTCGCCTGCAAGCTTGACGGCTTCTACTAGCGACCGAAGTTGCAGCGGGGTGCGGAACGCTTTGCTGTGGTCGACATCCAATGCCATGTGTCAAGTATGTGTCGTGACCAAGCTCGGTGCATGACCTTTGCTGCCTTAGCTATCGGCGAGTTAGACGCCTGCAGATGTGCGACGCACTGCCGAGGGGCGGGATCACCGGGCGCTGCAACCGACGGCAGTGACGACAATGGCCTGGGCGTTAGCGACACTCAGCGTCGGGCAAGGTGGTGGCCGCGAGGCGCTGGGCCTCCAGGCCGGAATCCGACCGCTGCGAGCCGGGGCAATGCCGTCCCCGGGGCCGTCCGTGGGCCGTCCGAGGTCGACCAACGCTGACAGACCGCACCAGCGGGTGACCACCCCCACCCTGCTCTGGCCTGGGCTCCCGGCGATGATCTGCCACACTGGTCGTGTTATGCCTGCACCCGGAGATTGCTCATCGCTAGGCATACTCAGTGACGAACTCCGGGCGGTGCGTGGCTTGGTAGTCGTCGAGCGCCCGGCGAAGCATGGCGGCCCCGCGGGGAACGCCGGCCGCGAGCTGGTTCCAGCCGAGGAAGCGCACATGGTCTGGGATGCTGACCAGTCCGGTGATTGCGTCCCAGAAGGCAGCCCAGTTCATGCCGTAGAAGTCCGGGAGGCGCAGCTCCCGCTTCAGAAGCAGGTGCAGGGCGCGCTCGTCGGTCACCTCGCTGACGTCAATGGTGATCACGGCGACATGCTTGCATGCGGTCGCAGCGTTCTGACATCCACGAGTGACATCGACGGCAGCGGACGGCGGCGGCAACCGGCGGTCGTGTGCGGTAGCAGTGCACGAGGCGGGCCCCCGCCGGATCGGGTGGAGAACGAACTTGTAAAGCGAAGGTCGTCGGTTCGAATCCGACAGGGGGCTCCGACAGCCCGGGCGGGACCGCTTCCCACCTGGGCTTTCTCATGGCAGCAGGCGGGCGATCTCCAGTTGTCGGGCTTCTGGCGGGCGGCCGTCCTCGATGTCCCACAGGGCGTTCTGGAGGAGGCGGCCGAGGGTCCAGGCGCGGGTCCGGGCGCGGTCCAGGCCGAGGATGTCCGTCATCGCGTCGAAGCGCCAGCGGACCTCGGCCGCGTCGAAGCGGTTGTCCAGGGCGGGCCACAGTTCGAAGCCGGGGTCGCCGGCCAGCGGCTTGGGGTCGATGGCGAGCCAGTCGGCGCGGTCGGCGGCGAGGACGTTCTCGTCGTGCAGGTCCCAGTGGAGCAGCCGGTCGCCGGGCTCCGCCACGACCTCGCGCACGGCGGCCGCGCAGTCGGCGACGACCCGGCGGGCCTCCGGGTCCGGGACGCGCTTCAGCGCCCGGGGGGTCCGTTCCAGCATGGCTTCGGCGATGTCGCCCAGGCGGCGCAGGCCGGGCGGGGCCGGGAAGGAGGTGAGGTGGGCCAGCAGGCGGGCGATGACCAGGACGGCCTCGCGGGTGTCGCCGAGGCCGGCCAGCATCCGGGACTCGTCCAGGCGCTCCAGGAGCATGGTGCCGGTGGCCGGGTCGTGGTCCAGGAGCCGTACCGCCCCGTCGCCGTCCCACACGCGCAGCGCGACCGGTTCGCCCACGCTCTCCTCGTCCGTCAGCTGGAGCTTGAGGACCGCGCGGAGGCCGTCGGCGCGGACGACCGGCAGGACCAGGGCGCTGACGCCGTTCATCGACGGTCCGTCGAGCGTGAGCCGCCAGCGACGGAGGAAGTCGGCCGCGAGGTCCGGCAGCGCGGCGATGAACGCCCGCCCCGCCGCGCCGTTGTACGTCTCCTGTGCCTCCGCCAGCTCACCGGGGATGTCGATCACGCGGCGGACGATACCGGCGTGCGTGAATCGGCTCATGCGAATTCACCGGGGCCTGAGCGGGGTGTGGGCGTATGTCCGCGGTGCTCCCGGCACGTACGTGTGGCTGGGAATCCTGGTCGTGACGACCGTCGCGCTGCACCACATGTCGCCGGAGTTCGAGGAGCACTTCCTGCGGCGGCGGTCGACGAACATCCATGAGCTGTCCCGCAATCCGGTGCGGGTGCTGGTGGCCAGCGCGATGTGGATCGAGAGCGGGCACTGGGTGCCGTACGCCTTCCTGTACACGGTGTTCCACGCGCCGGCCGAGCGCTGGCTGGGCACGGCCCGCTGGCTGGCGGTGTGCGCGCTCGCGCACGTGCTGGCCTCGCTGATCAGCGAGGGGCTGCTGCTGGAGGCGATCCGCCGGGGCATGGCCCCGCACTCGGCGGTGAACACGCTGGACATCGGGGTGAGTTACGCGCTGGCCGGGGTGATGGCGGTGCTGGTCTACCGGATCGCGGCGCCGTGGCGGTACGCGTATCTGCTCGCGGTGCTGGCCGTGTTCGGGCTGCCGCTGGCCGCCGGGCCGACCTTCACCGACTTCGGTCACCTCGTCGCGGTGCTGATCGGTCTCGCCTGCTATCCGCTGGTCAGGGGCCGCGGAAAAGCATGGAATCCGAAGGAGACACTGGCCGGGCTCAGGGGTTAACGTCCCGGCCATGAGCAGCTCGGCGAGCAGTGTCGTGAACGGTGGCATCTCCTTCTGGTACGCGGACGACGGCATTCCGGCGGTGCGGGAGCCGCTGCCCGGGGACGCGTCCGCCGACGTCGTGATCGTGGGCGGCGGCTACACGGGCCTGTGGACCGCGTACTACCTGAAGAAGGCCGCCCCCTTCCTGCGCATCACCGTCCTGGAGCAGAAGTTCTGCGGGTACGGCGCCTCCGGCCGCAACGGCGGCTGGCTGTACAACGGGATCGCGGGCCGGGACCGGTACGCGAAGCTGCACGGCCACGAGGCCGCCGTTCGGCTCCAGCGGGCGATGAACGACACCGTGGCCGAGGTGATCGCGGTCGCCGAGGCGGAGGGCATCGACGCCGACGTGCACCGGGGCGGCGTCCTGGAGGTGGCCACCACCCCGGCGCAGCTGGCCCGGCTGAAGGCGTTCCACGCGCACGAGCTGTCGTACGGCGAGAAGGACCGGGAGCTGTACGGCGCCCGGGAGACCGCCGAGCGGATCCGGATCGCGGACGCGGTCGGCTCCACCTGGACCCCGCACGGGGCCCGGCTGCACCCGGTGAAGCTGGTCAAGGGGCTAGCGGCGGCCGTGGAGGCGCTCGGCGTGACCATCCACGAGTCGACGCCGGTGACGGAGATCCGCCCCAAGCACGCGGTCACCCCGTACGGCACCGTCCGCGCGTCCTACGTCCTGCGCTGCACCGAGGGCTTCACCGCCTCCCTCAAGGGACAGCGGCGGACCTGGCTGCCGATGAACTCCTCGATGATCGCGACCGAGCCGCTGACCGAGGAGCAGTGGGCGGCGATCGGCTGGGCGGGCCGGGAGACCCTCGGCGACATGGCGCACGCCTACATGTACGCCCAGCGCACGGCGGACGGCCGGATCGCGCTCGGCGGGCGCGGGGTGCCGTACCGCTTCGGTTCGCGCACCGACAACGACGGCCGGACGCAGGCGGCGACCGTCGAGGCCCTGCGGGAGATCCTGACCCGCTTCTTCCCGTCCCTGGCCGGGGTGCGGATCGAGCACGCCTGGTCGGGGGTGCTCGGTGTGCCGCGCGACTGGTGCGCCACGGTGACGCTCGACCGCTCCACCGGCCTCGGCTGGGCGGGCGGCTACGTCGGCTCCGGCGTCGCCACCACCAACCTGGCCGCCCGCACCCTGCGCGACCTGGTCCAGCGGGACTCCGGGCAGGGCGGGCGGACCGAGCTGACGGAGCTGCCCTGGGTGAACCACAAGGTCCGCAAGTGGGAGCCGGAACCCTTCCGCTGGCTGGGCGTCCAGGGCATGTACGCCACCTACCGCGCCGCCGACCAGCGCGAACGCCTCCACCCGGGCGCGGAGTCCTCGCGGCTGGCGAAGGTGGCGGACCGGGTGGCGGGACGGCACTGAAACCCGGGCCGCACGGTGGTTACCCTCGCCCCATGATTCGCACCGCGACCCCCGCCGACGTCCCCGTCATCCACACCCTGATCCGTGAACTCGCCGCGTACGAGAAGGCGCCCGAGGAGGCGCGGGCGAGCGAGGAGCAGCTGCGGGAGGCGCTGTTCGGGCAGCGGCCGGCCGCGTTCGCGCACATGGCGGTGGACGAGGGGAGCGGGGAGCCGGTGGGGTTCGCGCTGTGGTTCCTGAACTTCTCCACCTGGCGGGGGGTGCACGGCATCTATCTGGAGGACCTGTACGTCCGCCCGGAGGCGCGCGGCGGCGGCCACGGACGGGCGCTGCTGGCCGAGCTGGCGCGGATCTGCGTGGAGCGCGGGTACGAGCGGCTGGAGTGGTCCGTGCTGAACTGGAACCAGCCGGCGATCGGCTTCTACGAGGCGCTGGGCGCCCGGCCGCAGGACGAGTGGACGGTGTACCGGCTCACGGACGAGTCCCTGACCGCGCTGGGCTCGGCCGGCTGACACCTCACCGGTGGTGGGGTGGCCGTGGCGGTGGTCCGGCGGCCACAGGTCGTCCGTGGCCGGTCGCGCGTTCCCCGCGCCCCTCGGGTGGGCGAGCCGCGGCTTGCTCAAGGGACGCGGGGCCGGATGGCCCCCGCACGTACCCGCCGCCGTCCGTCAGGGTTCCAGTACGACCTTTCCGATCGTGCTCCGGCCCTCCAGCGCCCGGTGCGCGGCGGCGGCCTCCGCGAGCGGGAAGCGGGTGACGGCCGGGCGCAGCCGGCCCTGGGCGGCCTCGGCGAGGGCACGCAGCTCCAGTGCGCGCAGGCCGCCGGCCCGCTCCAGCATCGCCGGGCCGAGCACCGACTCCGAGAGGCCCTCGACGTGGTACCCCTGCCCCCGCCCGATGCCCTCCGCCGACCAGCCGAACACCAGGTGCCGGCCGCCGGGGCCGAGCAGGGCGACGGCCTCCCGGGCGACCTGGCCGCCCACGCCGTCGTAGACGATGGAGGCGGGCCGGCCGCCCAGGTGGGCGCGGACCTTGGCGGGCCAGTCGGGGTCGGTGTAGTCGACGGCGAGGTCGGCGCCGCTCGCGCGTACCCGGGCGGTCTTCTCCGGGCCGCCCGCGAGCCCGATCACGGTCGCCCCGGCGTTCTCGGCGTGCTGCACGAGCAGCGTGCCGATGCCCCCGGCCGCGGCCGGTACGACCACCACGTCGTCCGGTCCCGGCTCGGCGAACTGCGCGATGCCCAGCGCCGTACGACCCGTGCCGATCATGGCGACGGCGGCGGCGAAGTCCAGCTTCTCCGGGACGTCGTGCACACGCTCGACCTCGGTGACGGCGCGTTCGGCGTACCCGCCGGGCGCGAAGCCCAGGTGGGCCACCACCCGCCGGCCGAGCCACAGGCCGTCCACGCCGTCACCGAGCGCGTCCACGACGCCCGCGACCTCCCGGCCGGGCACGGTCGGCAGGCGGGGCGGCTCGGGCAGCGGGCCCCGGTGGCCCTCCCGCAGGGCCGCGTCGAGCAGGTGCACGCCGGCCGCGGCGACCGCGATCCGCACCTGGCCGGGGCCCGGGGCGGGGTCCGGGACCTCCTCGTAGGTCAGGTTCTCGGCCGGACCGAAGGCGTACAGGCGGACGGCGTGCATGGGACCCCCAGGGAGACGAGGCTCGGCGTACTCCCCACCCTCCGACCTCAAGCGCGCTTGAGGTCAAGGGCGGGCCGGCCGAGGATCAGGGACACCGCCGCCACCGCGCTGTTGAACGACACCTCCGCCAGCACGCCCGGCGCCGCCACCTGGTCGCCCACGAGGTAGACCCCGTCGCCGCGGTCCACGGCGGGCCGGTCCCGCCAGCTGCGGCCCGGCAGGTCCACGGCCCCCGTACGGCCGTCCGCCACGGCCTCCCGGCGCCAGGTCACCCGCTCCCGCCACCCCCGGAACCCCAGGTCGAGCAGTTGCTCGGCGCGGGCCACGCCGTCGGCCCGGGCCTGGCCGGGCCCGACCGGGAACTGCCCCTGGACCAGCTGTTCCCCGGCCGGCGCGAGGGACGGGTCCTGCGCGGTGAAGCGCTCGATCCAGCCCGGCGCGTCCAGGTCGGAGACGGCGAAGGCGTCCCCGCGCCGGGTGCGTACGGCGAGGTCGAGGAGGACGGTACGGCCGCTCGGCCACTCCAGCGAGTCGTCGCGGAGCAGCCGCCGGGCGGCGGGCAGACCGGTGGCGACGACGACCGGGGTGTCCTCGGGCAGTTCGTCCACCCGGGCCCCGGTCTCGATCCGCACACCCATGTTCCAGGCCCGCGCGGCCATCCGGTCGATGACCCCGCCCCAGCCGCCGCGCGGATAGTGCGCCTCCGGCGGCAGCTTGGCGGCCCGGCGCAGCCGCTCCTGCACGAAGGCGGCGGACAGGCCGCCCGGATCGTGGTGGAACAGTGCCACCGCCGCGTAGTGGGCCGCCGCGCGGGCGCCCTCCTCACCGGCGATCCCGGTCGCCCAGCCGAGGAAGTCGGCGTCCACGGGGGCCGGACCGACCCGGCGCCGCAGCAGCTTGAGCATGGCGAAGGGCGGGGTGCGGCGCAGCACACCGTGGTGGCGCAGCCGCAGCCGGGCGGCCTCCAGGGGCGGCAGCGCGGCGAGCGGGCCGATCAGGTCCCGCTGCCTGAGCCAGGCCCAGTGCGGGCCGCCGGCGTAGAGCGCGTGCGGGCCCTCGTTGGTCCGGTACGGCCCCTGTGCCGTCCGGGCCCGGCCGCCCAGGGTGCCGTGGGCCTCGTACACGGTGACCCGGGCGCCGGCCTCGGCGGCGGTGATCGCGGCGGTGAGTCCGGCGAAGCCGCCGCCGATGACGGTGATGTGGTGCGTGGGCTTGTGCATGGTTCTCCCTGAGGTCGGTGCACCTGCTCGGGAGTACGACGGCCGGCGTCCCGCCGGTTGTGACATCCCGGGTGTCTGCCCAGCTCAGGGCTGATTGTCAGTGGCGGGGTGCAGCATGGGCGCATGGTGAGGCGAGCGACGGGAAGCCGGCCCGCGGGCCGGGCGGCGGTGCGGGGCGCGCGGCGGCCGGAGGTGCGGCTTCCGCCTCTGGAGCCCTGGACCGAGGGGGAGTTGGAGCCGGACGGAGACTATGACGGGCTGGAGTTCCGGGAGCTGGATCTGGCCGGGCAGGACGGCGCGGGCGCCCGGTTCATGGACTGCGCGCTGACGGGCTGCGCGGTGGACGAGACGGCGCTGGGCCGGGCCCGGGTGCTGGACTCGGTACTGACCGGACTGCGCGGGGTCGGGACGCGGTTGGCCGAGGCCACGTTCAGAGACGTCGAGCTGGTCGACGCGCGTCTGGGCGGCACGCAGCTGCACGGCGCCGTGCTGGAGAGAGTCGTGATCCGGGGCGGCAAGATCGACTACCTGAATCTGCGCGAGGCCCGCCTCAAGGACGTCGTCTTCGAGTCCTGCGTCCTGGTCGAGCCGGACTTCGCGGGCGCGCGCCTGGAGCGGGTGGAGTTCACCGACTGCGCCCTGAAGGGGGCCGACTTCGGCCGGGCGACCCTGACGGACGTCGACCTGCGCGGGGCCGCTCCGCTGGAGATCACCCGGGGTCTGGACCGGCTCTCCGGCGCGGTGATCGGCACCGGGCAGCTGCTGGACCTGGCCCCGCTGCTGGCGGGGGAGCTGGGCATCCGGGTGGAGGACTGAGCGCTCAGGGCAGGCGTGGGAAGCGGGCCTGGAGGGTCCAGATCGCCGGGTTCTCCGCCAGGTCCTCGTGGAGGTCGACGAGGTCCGCGAGCAGGTCGTGGAGGAAGTCGCGGGCCTCGCGGCGGAGTTCGGCGTGGGAGAAGGTCAGCGGGGACTCCTCGGCCGGCATCCAGTCGGCGGTGATGTCGACCCAGCCGAAGCGGCGCTCGAAGAGCATGCGGTCGGTGGACTCGGTGAAGTCCAGCTCGGCCCGCTGCGGCCGGGCGGCGCGGGAGCCCATCGGGTCCCGGTCCAGCCGTTCCACGATGTCGCACAGCGCCCACGCGAAGTCCAGCACCGGCACCCATCCCCAGGCTGTGGACAGCTCCCGGTCGGTCTCGGTGTCCGCGAGATAGACGTCCCCGCAGAACAGGTCGTACCGCAGCGCGTGGACGTCCGCGCGGCGGTAGTCGGTCTGCGGGGGGTCCGGGAACCGGTTGGAGAGGGCGTAGCCGATGTCGAGCACGGGGGAGATGGTGTCACGCCGGCCCGCCGAACCCTCTCGGCGGTGCGCACCGTCCGCCTAAGATCGATGACATGTCCAGATCCGTACGCCTTGTCCCGGCCCTCGCCGCGCTCCTCGCCCTCGCCCTCACCGGCACCGCGTGCGACGGCGGAGTGCGGGGCACCCCGGGCGGCTCCGGCATACACGACCCGTACTTCCCGAAGGCCGGCAACGGCGGCTACGACGTCGGTCACTACGCCCTCACCCTGGACTACACCCCGGCCACCCGCCGGCTCACCGGCACCGCCGTCATCACCGCCCGGGCCACCCGGGACCTGTCCGCCTTCGACCTCGACCTCACCGGGCTGCGCGTCGACTCGGTCACCGTGGAGGGCGAGGACGCCCGCTGGAGCCGCGCCGGCCAGGAACTCACCGTGCGCCCGCACGACGACCTCACCCGGGGCGAGACGTTCCGCACGACCGTCCGCTACTCGGGCACCCCGCGCACCCTCACCGACCCGGACGGCTCCGAGGAGGGCTGGCTGCCCACCGCCGACGGCGCCCTCGCCCTCGGCGAACCCGTCGGCTCCATGGCCTGGTTCCCCGGCAACCACCACCCCTCCGACAAGGCGGCGTACGACATCAAGGTCACCGTCCCGAAGGGCCTCCAGGCCGTCTCCAACGGCGAGTTGACGGAGCGGAGCACGAAGGGAGGCCGTACCGCCTACCACTGGCACACCGCCCAGCCCATGGCGAGCTACGTCGCCACCGTCGCCATCGGCCACTACGACATCGCGCGCGGCACCGGCCCGCACGGCCTGCCCGTGGTCACCGCCGTCGACCCGACCCAGGCCGAGGCGAGCCGGAAGGTCCTCGCGAAGATCCCGGAGATCCTCGACTGGGAGGAGTACAACTTCGGGCCGTACCCCTTCTCCTCGGCCGGCGCGATCGTCGACCGGCCGGGCGACGCCGGCTACGCGCTGGAGACCCAGACCCGGCCCGTCTTCCCCGCCGACCAGCTGAACACCTCGGTTCTCGTGCACGAACTCGCCCACCAGTGGTACGGCGACTCGGTCACCCCCGAGAGCTGGCGTGACATGTGGCTCAACGAGGGCTTCGCGACGTACGCGGAGTGGCTGTACGAGGAGGACCACGGCGGCAAGAGCGCCCAGGAGAGGTTCACCGAGCTGTACGAGGAGGGCGACGAGGCCGTTTGGGCCTTCCCGCCGGCGAAACCCTCCGGCGCCGGACACATCTCCGACAGCCCCGTCTACGAGCGGGGCGCGATGGTCTTGCAGAAGATCCGGCAGAAGGTCGGCGACGACACCTTCTACGCCATCCTCCAGGGCTGGGCCGCCGCCCACCGCCACGGCACCGCGAGCACCGCCGACTTCACCGCGTACGTCGAGAAGAAGGCTCCGGACCAGGACTTCCGCGGGATCTGGAAGGACTGGCTGTACGGCGACGGCAGGCCGGACCACCCGTGAGGACGGGCGGCCCGGCCACCGCAGTGCCGTACCAGGGCGGCTACTTGACGTTCACGGCCGTCCAGGCCGCCGCCACCGCGTTGTACTCCGCGCTGCCCGGGCCGTACAGGTCGGCCGCGGCCTGGAGGGTGCCGGTGCGGGCGCCCGCGTAATCCGTGGACGAGGTGAAGTACGTGGTCAGGGCCTTGTACCAGATCTGGGCCGCCTTGTCCCGGCCGATGCCGGTGACCGTGGAGCCGTCGTAGGTCGGGGAGTTGTAGGACACCCCGTTGACCGTCTTCGCGCCGCTGCCCTCGGACAGCAGGTAGAAGAAGTGGTTGGCGACACCGGACGAGTAGTGGACGTCCAGGCGGCCGACGGTGCGCGACCAGTAGTCGGCGGAGGCGCCGTCCTTGCTGGGCTTGTCCATGTAGCGCAGCGGGGTGCCGTCGCCGTTGATGTCGATCTTCTCGCCGATGAGGTAGTCACCGGCGTCGGCGGAGTTGTTCGCGAAGAACTCCACCGAGGTGCCGAAGATGTCGGAGGTGGCCTCGTTCAGGCCGCCCGACTCGCGGCTGTACTTCAGGCCGGCGGTGGCCGCGGTCAGGCCGTGGCTCATCTCGTGCCCGGCGACGTCGAGCGAGGTCAGCGGGTCGGCGTTGTTCGCGCCGTCGCCGTACGTCATGCAGAAGCAGCTGTCGTTCCAGAACGCGTTGACGTAGGCGTTGCCATAGTGGACGCGGGAGTAGGCGGCCTTGCCGTCGCCCGCGATGCCGTTGCGGTTGAACGCGGACTTGTAGAAGTCCCAGGTGACGGCGGCGCCGTAGGCGGCGTCGACGGCGGCGGTCTGGCGGTTGTTCACGGTGCCGTCGCCCCAGAGGTCGTCGGCGTCGTGGAAGAGGGTGCCGGTGCCGGTGGTGCCGCCGTTCAGGTCGTACGTCCTGTGGCCGCCGCGCCCGCCGTCGGTCAGGTCGTAGCCCCCGGAGGCGGCGGCGGTGGTGCCGAGCGGGACGCTGCCGCTGTACTGGCTGGTGCCCGTGCCGGTGTCGATGGCCTCGAAGGAGTACAGCCGCTCGCCGGTGCGCGCGTCCGTGATGACGTGCAGCTCGCTCGGGGTGCCGTCGTGCCGGCGGGACTTGACGACGGACTCGTAGGCGAGGACCGGCTTGCCGGTGGCGGCCCACACGACCTCGCGGGCGGTGGAGGCGGTGGCCTTCGCGGTGCCGGCGGCCTTGAGGGCGGTCTGCCGCGCGGTCGCCGGGGACACGGCCGCCGTCGTGCTCGGCACGGATATCCGGGCCTTGGTCGCCTTGCTGACGCCCTTCAGCGAGCCGTTCTTCGCCGCGTGGACGACCAGGTCGCCGCCGAGCACCGGCAGACCGGCGTACGTGCGCTCGTAGCGGGTGTGGACGGTGCCGTCCGCGTCCTTGACGACGTCCCGGACGACCAGCTTCTCCTTTGCGCCGAGCCCGAGTTCCCGGGCCGCCGTACCGGCGTGCTGCTGGGCCGACTTCAGCGCGGCGGCGCGGGCCGGGGCGCTGAGCGCGACGGCCGCGGCGCCGGAGGGGTGCGGCGCGGGAGCGGCGGTCGCGGCGCCGTTCTGGAGGGCGAGGACGACCATCGCCGCGGAGCCGACCAGGGCGGCGGCGCGTACGGCGGTCTTGCGGGGAGTGCGGGAGGCGCCGGTGTCGTGGGGCTGCTGTCTCACTCGATCTCCTTCTGTCTGGTCTCGTGGGGTGGAGACACAGAGGGGCCACAGGGGATACACAGAGTTGCGGCGGGCGAGGAGAGAGTGACACCGGAACCCGTCTGTTTGACAGAGTGCCGTCAAGACTTTACGTGTTCGTATCCGAAAGCCGTGCTGCGGAATCCGTTATACGGACGCGGGCGCATGCTTCAACACCCGCTTCTTCCAGCGCAGTTGGGGCGTAGAACGTCACACCCCGGGCAGCACCTTGCGCAGAACGGCGCAGGGGCGGCCGAGGGCGAGGTCGGGGCGGTGGGCGATCGTCCCGTAGCCGAGGGCGGTCCAGAAGGCCAGCGCCCTGGTGTTGCCGGCGAGGACGGCCAGGCGTACGGCGGTGCGGCCCTGCGCGCGGAAGCGGTCCTCGACGAGTCCGGCGAGGGCACGGCCGTGGCCCTTGCCGTGTTCGGCCGCGTGGATCATCAGCAGCCCGATCCACGGGTCGGGGTCGGCGGGATCGGGGTGGTGGGCCAGCGTGATCGCGACACCGACGAGCCGGCCCTCCTCCGCGCGGGCCGTCAGCACCTCGGCGCCCGGCACGGCCAGTTCCCCGGCGAGGGCCGCCGCCACCTGCTCCGGGCGGATGTGGTCCGGGTCGGGGAAGTCACCGCTGAGCCGGTGGAACGCGCGGTTGGAGGCGTACAGCGCGGTCAGTTCGGTGAGCAGCGCGGGCGGCATGTCCCGGTCGGGGGACAGGGGGTCCAGGATCACGCGGGCAACTTGTCGCCCGGTCCCCCTGGAGGCCCCTGCCCCCGCCCGGCACCGCCGGCCGCCGGAGCCCGGCGCGGTCTCGGTCAGACGTTGACGCCGAAGTCCTGGGCGATGCCCACCAGGCCCGAGGCGTAGCCCTGGCCCACCGCGCGGAACTTCCACTCCGCGCCGTTGCGGTACAGCTCGCCGAAGACCATGGCCGTCTCGGTGGCCGCGTCCTCGGACAGGTCGTAACGCGCGATCTCGGCGCCGCCGGCCTGGTTGACGATGCGGATGTAGGCGTTGCGGACCTGGCCGAAGTTCTGGCCGCGGTTCTCGGCGTCGTAGATGGAGACCGGGAAGACGATCTTGTCGATGTCGGCCGGGAGCGCGGCCAGGTTGACGTTGATCGCCTCGTCGTCGCCGGAGCCCTCGCCCGTGCGGTTGTCGCCCGTGTGGACGATCGAGTTGTCCGGGGTCTGCTTGTTGTTGAAGAAGACGAAGTGGGCGTCCGAGTAGACCTTGCCCTGGGTGTTCACCGCGATGGCGGAGGCGTCCAGGTCGAAGTCCGTGCCGGTGGTGGTGCGGACGTCCCAGCCGAGGCCCACGGTGACGGCGGTCAGGCCCGGAGCCTCCTTGGTGAGCGAGACGTTGCCACCCTTGGACAGGCTTACAGCCATGTTGGGAGTCCCTTCCTTAGATACCCGTGCATATGCGTGCACTCTGTGCCGACGAAGCTACCGTCACCGGGGACAACGTCGAGGGGGGTCCCCATGGTTCCGGATCCCTTTACCTTTTTTACCGAACCGGAAATCCAGGTGACGTGAGGCGGGCCGGGCCGGGAACATGAAAGACATGTCCGGGCCCTACCTCATCCGTGGCTCCGTCTCGCTTCCCGAGGCCGAGCTGATGTGGCGTTTCTCCAGGTCCTCCGGGCCCGGTGGACAGCACGTCAACACCAGCGACTCGCAGGTCGAGCTGCGCTTCGACCTCGCCCGCACGGAGGCGCTCCCTCCGGTGTGGAAGGAGCGGGCGCTGCGGCGGCTGGCCGGCCGCCTCGTGGACGGTGTGGTGTCCGTACGGGCCTCGGAGCACCGCTCCCAGTGGCGCAACCGCGAGGCCGCCGCCGTACGCCTCGCCACGCTCCTCGCGGAGGCCACCGCGCCGCCGCCCAAGCCCCGCAAGCCCACCCGCATCCCGCGCGGCATCAACGAACGCCGGCTGCGGGAGAAGAAGCAGCGCGCGGAGACGAAGCGGGGCCGTACGGGACGGGACTGGGGTTAGACGGGTCGGGACCCCGGTTGAGCGGGACTCGGGTTGAGCGGGACTGAGGCCGAGGGCGGGCCGGGGCGTCCTGTCACAACTGTCGGCTTCCTCTCGTCAGGGTGGTGCGGAAGCACTCGGGACCGCCGAGGGCGAGACGGAGAGGCCGGAGCCACCCATGACCGACAACGACTTTCTCGCCGGGCGATTCGAGGCGTACCGAGGGCACCTGCGGGCCGTCGCCCACCGGATGCTCGGCTCCGCCGCCGAGGCCGAGGACGCCGTCCAGGAGGCGTGGTTCCGGCTGAGCCGGTCCGACACCCGTGAGGTGGAGAACCTCGGCGGCTGGCTGACGACCGTCGTCGGCCGGGTCTGCCTCGACATGCTCCGCTCCCGCCGCTCGCGGGGCGAGGAGCCGCTGGACAGCCGGCGGCCGGAGCCCCCCGCCGAGTCGGACCCCGCGCAGCACGCCCTGCTCGCCGACTCGGTCGGGCCGGCCCTCCTCGTCGTCCTGGACACCCTCTCCCCGGCCGAGCGGCTGGCCTTCGTGCTGCACGACCTGTTCGGGGTGCCCTTCGAGGAGATCGGCGGCATCCTCGGGCGCAGCCCGGCCGCGACGCGGCAGCTCGCCAGCCGGGCCCGACGCCGGGTGCGGGGCGTGGAGGCGCCGGAGGCCGACCTGGCCCGGCAGCGGGAGGTGGTGGACGCCTTCCTGGCCGCCGCGCGGAACGGCGACTTCGACGGGCTGCTGGAGGTGCTCGACCCCGAGGTGGAGGCCCGTACCGAGGCCGGTGTGAACAGCGGCGCGGCCCGGGTCGCCGCCGGGGCGGCGAGCTTCGCCCATCTGGCGCGCGTCGCGCGTGCGGTGCTGGTCGACGGCGCGACCGGCCTGGCCGTGTTCGCCGACGGCCGCCCGGAGCGGGTCCTGGCCTTCACCTTCGTCGCCGACCGCATCTCGGTGATCGACATCATCACCGACCCCGCCCGGCTGGCGGACCTCACCGTCGAGGAGGTCTAGCCGAGGACAGGCCCGGCTCAGGACAGGTCCAGCACCCCCACCGTCTGACCGCCGCTCGTCTCCCCGTTCTTCCGGAAGCCCAGGCGGAGGTAGAACTCCTCGGGGCCGTCCGGGCCGGGGTGCCAGCTGACGTACATCTCCGTGCCGCCCCGGCGGCGGATCTCGCCGGCCACGGCGTCGACGGCGAAGCGGCCGTAGCCCCTGCCCTGCTCGCCGGCGGCGATGTTCAGCCGCCACAGCCCGGAGCGGTGCACGCTGCCGTCGCCGTGCCAGTCGATGTCGAGGAAGGCCATCAGGAAGCCGACCGCGCGGCCGTCGTCGACGATCAGGCGGGGCCAGGCGACGCCGGGGGGATGGACGTAGGCCTCGGCGAGGGACCGCACGACCGGTGAGACGGCGTGTTCCTGGTCGGGGCGGACGCGGACGGCGACGGCGGTGTCGAAGTTCCCCGGGGTGACTTCTTCCAGACGTGGTGTCATCCGGGCACAGTAGGCACGCGGTCCACCGGCTCGCCACGCGATTCGCCGCTCGGCCCGCCCGGGCCGCCACGCGCTGCGCGCGGCTCAGCCCAACTGCCGGTAGCGCCCCCGGAAGTACAGCAGCGGGCCCCCCTCGGCGCTCGGCACCCGCGCGGCGAGGACGCGGCCGATGACCAGGGTGTGGTCACCGGCGGTCACCCGCTGCTCGGTCCGGCACTCCAGGGTGGCCAGCGCGCCGCCGACGAGCGGGGCGCCGGTGACCTCGCCCCGGGCGTAGGGGATGTCCTCGAAGAGCAGCCGGTCGCTGATGCGGCCCTTCATGGCGAAGCGGCCCGCGATGTGCCGCTGGCTCTCGGTGAGGACCGACACCGCCCACAGCGGCTGCTCGTCGAGCAGGTCGTCCATGCGGGCGCCCGTGCGCAGGCTGACCAGGACCAGCGGCGGGTCGAGGGACACGGACATGAAAGCGGTGGCGGTCATGCCGACGTCCTCCACGCCCGGCGCCTCGGGGTCGTCCGGGTCCAGCGGCGGTTCCTGCGCGGTCACCAGGACCACGCCGGCGGCCAGCCGGGACATCGCGGCCCGGAACTCGTCGTTGCTCACCCCCTCAGCATGCCCGGAAGGCAGGGGGGTCGTGGGGGAGGGAGTCTTCAGCACGCCGGAAACGCTAGTCTCCGCCCCGCGCGACCCGCATCGGCCCTCCGCCCGAACCGGGTCCTAGGACCAGCGGCGCACCCATACGGCCACATGCGTGCATCATGTGGGCACAGCCGCACGCCTTGTGTTCAGTAAACGCACAGGGCAAACGCAGAAACTCCACTCAATTGTTCACGTTCTCCTGTGACTTGAGTCACAAGGGGCAGGAATTGTTGACCCTGTGTACCGAGTGGGCTTCGCGCTGTGATTCAGTGGCGGGGAAGCCACGAAGAGTGCCGGACACAACCCTTGATTCGCTGCGACGTCGCGGGGGGAGGGCGAGCATGGAGACCGAGTCGGAGCCGTATGTCCGCCTTGCGTCCCTGCGACAGCTGCACCAGGTCATGGCCGACATGAACACGGCACGCAGCCTGGCGGACACACTCCAGACCGTCGCCGACGGCGCCGTCAACGCCCTCGGGTACGAGATGGCGGCCGTCAACCTCGTACGCCCCGACGGCGATCTCGTCGTCGCCGCCTTCTCCGGCAACTCCGCCGCCGAGGCCCTGATCACCGGCCGGGCCGGCTCCCGCGAGTCCTGGGACCGGCGGCTGAGCATGGGCGAACGCTGGGGCGACCTCGTCTTCATACCGCACACCGAGGGCTGGGTCCTCGACGACGACGACGTCCCCCAGTGGTACACCGACGGGCCCGCGCCGCGCTTCGAGGACGAGTGGCACCCCTCCGACCGGCTCTTCGCGCCCATGTACACCCCCGGCGTGCAGCGCGGCTCCTGCGGCGAACTGCTCGGCGTCATATCCGTAGACCGGCCGCGCAACGGCCGTCGCCCCGGCGCCTGGGGCCGCGAAGCCCTCCAGATGTACGCCTTCCAGGCCGCCATCGCGATCAGCAACGCCCGCCTGCGCGCCAACATGCAGCGCGCACTGGTCCGCCTGGAGCGCGAGCAGCAGGCCCTGCGCGCCAGCGAGGAATCCTTCCGGCAGGCCTTCGAGTACGCCCCCTCCGGCATGGCCATCGCCGAGATGGGAGGCGACCAGCACGGCCGCATCCTGCGCACCAACGACGCCCTGTGCCGGCTGCTCGGCCGGCCCGCCTCCGCGATGCGCCGCTACTCCTTCGCCGACCTCGTCCACCCCGAGGACGTCGGCACCCTGCTGCGGACCTCCGCGGAGGGCGGCCGTGCGGAGCTGCGTCTGGGCCGCCGCGACGGCACCTACGTCTGGGTGTCCCTGCGCAACAGCGTCGTCGCCGACGCCGCCGACGGCCCCCGCTTCCTGCTCACCCACGTCGAGGACATAGAGGAGCGCAAGCGGCGCGAGCTGCAACTCGCCCACCGCGCCTCCCACGACTCGCTGACCGGCCTGCCCAACTCCGCCGAACTGCGCTCGCGCCTGTCCGCCCGGCTCTGCCGGCGCCCCACCCACGCCGGCGAACTGGAATCCCTGGACGCGGCCTACGGCCACCCCGCCTTCGACGCCCCGGCCGGCCACGGCTTCGACTTCACGCAGGGCACGGAGGGCCTCGACGCCTACGACCACCATGTGCACACCGTCGCCCCCGAGGAGGGCCGCGACGACGGCACCAAGGGTCTCGCGGTGCTCTTCTGCGACCTCGACGGCTTCAAGTCGATCAACGACCGGTTCGGGCACAACGCGGGCGACGCGGTCCTCATCGAGGTCGCCCGGCGGCTGAGCAACGGCGTCCGCGACGGTGACACGGTCGCCCGGCTCGGCGGCGACGAGTTCGTGATCCTCGCCGACGGCCTCGGCCGGGCCGACGCCCAGGACCTCGCCGTACGGCTGCGCAACGAGATCATCCAGCCGATCCGCGCCGAGGGCCGGGCCGTCCGGGTGGGCGCGAGCTTCGGCATCGGCTGGGCCCACTGCGGCATGACGGCGGACGAGGTGTTGAAGTCCGCTGACGAGCGGATGTACGTAGAGAAACGATCTCGTCCCAAACAGCACCGGCGCGCCGGATGACGTGCAGGTCAGCGAGTTGATGCGGTCCGAGTCACCCGTTTGGGCCAGCGAGAGCGGGTAGGCTCGCCATTCCACACCCGTACCGCATCCGCCCGCACCTGTTGAGGAGTACCAAGGGATGACGCCCGGCGACAACGGCGCGAGCACGCCCGAGGACGACGACCCGTTCGGCTATCTGTACGCAGACGGCCAGGCCAGAGGAGCCCAGCCGCCGTCCGGCGGTTACGGCTACCCGAACTCGGTCAGCAGGGTGCGCACGGTCGGCGAGCGCAGCTACGGCGCACAGCAGGCCCCGTACGGCCAGCCGCCCCAGGCCACCCACGGCCAGGGCGGACCCCAGCAGGGCGCCTACGGCCAGCCGAACGCCCACTACCAGGCCCCGGAGACGCTCCCCGGCGGCGCCCCGGCCTCCCACCGCCCCGCGCCGCCCGCGTCCGGCCGCCGCGGCCCCAACACCAAGGGTCTGCTGATCGGCGCGATCGCGGTGGTCGCCGCGGTCGTCATCGGAATCGGCGTGGCGATGATGAACGGCAACTCGGACGACGACAAGTCCGGCAACCAGGCGAACTCCACTCCGACCCAGTCCCAGACCGGCAGCCCGAGCCCGTCGGGGAGCGGCTCGGCGACGCCGGGGGAGCTGCCGAAGACGGACGCGAGCGCCCTCCAGCTGGCCGGCAGTGCGACCAAGGCGACGGACGTACCGGGCGCCCAGGCGGCCGGCGGCGTCTACGTGACGGGCTTCAACCAGCCCGGAGCCTCGATCACCTGGACCGTCAACGGCATCCCCGCGGCCGGTAAATACAGTGTCTACGTCGGGTACAGCGTTCCCGGCAAGGACGGCACCGCCACCCTCACGGTCAACGGCGTGGCGTCCAATACGCCCGTCGGACTGAAGAACTGGGCGAAGGCTGCGGAGGGCGACTACGGGAAGGGCTGGACGAAGACGTACAACTGGATCCAGCTCGACAAGGGAACGAACACCATCAAGCTCTCGTGCGAGCAGGGCAATCAGTGTGACGCTCTCATCGACCAGATGTGGCTGGTGAAGGGCTGGGTCAATTCCAGCGGCTGATCCCCGAAGCGGGGTGTCGATGGTCGTCGGCCATGATCGGCCGGTTTCAGTGTGAGGGCGTTTCTCCGCCGCACTCGCTGGGCGGGCATATCCGGCGACGGCCGCACAGCTCTCACGCCGCCGTCACCGACACTCCCGCCAGGAGTTTCTCGTAGGCCGCGCGGTCGAAGTCACCCGCTGTCGGGGACCGTACGGTGGCTGCCGCCAGGGCGACCGCGCGGGTGAGGCGGTCCGGCCAGGGGAGTCGGTCCGACAGGCCGGACAGGAGGCCGGCCACCGCCGAGTCGCCGGCGCCGGTGGGGTTGCCGTGCTCGGGGGCGGGCGGGGCCGCGCGCCAGCGGCCCTCCGGGGTGACGGCGAGCAGGCCGTCCGCGCCGAGGGAGGCGACCACCGCGCGGGCCCCGCGCCGCCGGGCGTCCTGGGTGGCGCGCGACGGCTCGTGGGAGCCGGTGAGTTCGGCCAGTTCGTCGGCGTTCGGCTTGATGATGTCCGGCCGGGCCGCGACACCCCGACGCAGCGGTTCGCCGCTCGTGTCCAGCAGCACCGGCACACCGGCGGACCGGGCCGTGCGGACCAGGTTCGCGTACGCCCCCACCGGCACCCCCGGCGGCAGGCTGCCGCACAGGGCCACTGCCGAGGCGCCGGGCACCAGTTCCTCGTAGCGGTCCAGGAAAGCGCCCCACTCGCGCGGTGTGATCTGCGGGCCGGGCTCGTTCAGCTGGGTGGTGTCACCGGTCAGCTCGTCCACGACCGCGATGGTGCGCCGGGTCGCCCCGGAGACCGTGACCAGCGCGTCGACCGGCCTCACCGCCCCGGCGGGGACTCGCTCAGGCGCTGCCCCACCGGTCGGCCCGCTCGCCAGGCGTTCGCGCAGCACCTCGCCGGTCGGCCCGCCCGCGAAGCCGGTGATCGTCACCTCTTGGCCGAGCGCGGCCAGGACCCGGGCCACGTTCACGCCCTTGCCGCCGGGCCGCTCGGCCACCTCGGAGACGCGGTGCGAGGCGTGCGGGCGCAGCGACCGTACGCGATAGGTGATGTCGAGAGCGGTGTTCAGCGTGACCGTGAGGATCACCCGGGCCGACCTCCCTCGAAGTCCGTGCGCCTGTCTCGGTTTCCGGGGACTCGATCATGCCAAAGAGACGGCGGTCGGCCCAGTGCGCGGGTCGGCCTCCGTCTCCTCGACGCCGGTACGGATCAGGGCAGTTGGGGCGCTACCACCCATTCGCCCTGCCGCATCACGCCCTTCACCTCGAAGTCCGCGTCCAGCAGGACCAGGTCGGCGTCCTTGCCGGGCTCCAGCGAGCCGACGCGGTCGGAGAGGCCGAGCAGTCGGGACGGGTTGGCCGACAGGGCGGTCACGGCGTCCTCCACCGACAGCCTGTCGACGGTCACCGCCCGCTGGAACGCGCGGTCCAGGGTGAGCGTGGAGCCCGCGATCGAGCCGCCCTCCACCAGCCGGGCCACGCCCTCGCTGACCTCGACCTCCAGCGGGCCGAGCATGTAGCGCCCGTCGCCGATGCCGGCCGCGTCCATCGCGTCGGTGATGAACGCCACCCGGCCCGCGCCCGCGTGACGGAACGCCAGCTCCAGCGCGGCGGGGTGCAGATGGACCCCGTCGTTGATCAGCTCGACCGTCACCCGCTCGTCCTCCAGCAGGGCGGCGATCGGGCCGGGCGCGCGGTGGTTGAGGGCCGGCATGGCGTTGAAGAGGTGGGTGGCGACCGTGGCGCCCGCGTCGATCGCCTCGACCGTCTGCTCGTAGCCGGCGTCCGTGTGTCCGATCGCCGCGATCACGCCGTGCTCGACGAGCATCCGTACGGAGTCGATGCCGCCGGGCAGCTCGGCCGCGAGCGTGACCATCTTCGCCGTGCCGCGCGCAGCGTCGATCAGCTTGCGGACCTCGGCCGGGTCCGGGTCGCGCAGCAGCTCCTCGGAGTGCGCGCCCTTGCGGCACGGCGAGATGAACGGCCCCTCGAAGTGGATGCCCGCGATGTCGCCCTGCTCGGCCAGCTCGCTCAGCAGGCCGGCCTGACGGACCAGCAGGTCCATCTCGTCGGTGACGGTGGAGGCGACGAGGGTGGTGGTGCCATGGGCGCGGTGCGTGCGGACGGCGGTGAGGATCTCCTCGGCGGTGCCGGAGAAGGAGGCTCCGCCTCCGCCGTGGTTGTGGATGTCCACGAAGCCGGGGATCAGCCAGTGGCCGGTGACGTCGATCAGCTGGGCGTCGGCCGGAGGGGTGCTGGTGATGCGCTTGCCCTCGATCGCCAACCGGCCGTTCTTCACCGTTCCGGTGGGGAGCACCACGTTTGCGCCGGTGAGCACCTGCGGGCCGGTGGGGGCTTGTCGCGCCCCGCGGCGGAGCCGCAGATCGGCTCTGTCCCGCGCCCCTTGCGGGGCGCTGTCCGGGGCCGGAGTTTCCCGCTCGGTTGCCATCAGGTGCTTACCTCCGGAGTCGTTGAAGTGGCTGTGAGCAGGTCCCGTGCGAGCAGACCCGCGCCCAGGCAGCCGGCCGTGTCGCCCAGCGCCGCCGGGACGATCGTCGGCAGTTTCTGGAAGGTGACCCGGTGCCGGACGGCGTCCCGCAGGGGCTGGAACAACACTTCCCCCGCCTCGGCCAGGCCACCACCGATGATCAGCGTGCGGGGGTCCAGCAGGGTGACTGCGGTCACCAGCCCGTCGGCGAGCGCGTCCACCGCCTCCTGCCAGACCCGGACGGCGTTCGGGTCGCCGGACGCGACGGCCTCGGCGCAGTCCGCCGCGTCCGCGTCCGGGTCACCGCAGGCCGCCGCCCAGGCCTCGCTGACGGCGGACGCGGAGGCGTACCGCTCCAGGCAGCCGCGCTGTCCGCAGGGGCAGGGGGCGCCTTCGGGGCGTACGACGATGTGGCCGATCTCGCCCGCGAAGCCGTGCGCGCCGGCCTCCACCCGGCCGTCGATGCCGATGGCACCGGCGATCCCGGTGCCCAGCGGCACGAACAGGAACCGGTCCGCGCCCCGGCCCGCGCCGATCCGGCCCTCCGCGAGGCCGCCGGTGCGGACGTCGTGGCCGAGCGCGACGGGCACCCCGAGCCGGTCGGTGAGCAGGGCGCGCAGGGGTACGTCCCGCCAGCCGAGGTTGGCCGCGTAGACGGCGGTGCCGGTCGTCTCGTCGACGATGCCGGGGACCGCGATGCCGGCCGCGTCGGCGGGCTCGCCGTAGTGCTCGACGCCGTACGCGCGCAGCTCGGCGGCGAAGTCGAGGATGCCCGCCACCACCGCCTCGGGGCCGCGCTCGCGGCCGGTGGCGCGGCGGGCGCGGTGGAGCAGCGCGCCGTCGTCGCCGACCAGGGCGGCCTTCATCCCGGTACCGCCCACGTCGAGGGCGATGACATGTCTCACCACGGGCCTAGTGTGACTCCCGTACCCGGGAGAGGTCTAGTCCACTCACGTGGTGTAGACCTTACGTGTCCACATATTGAACCGTCAGACAGCAGGGTTGGGGCTTTGAGCGTGCGTCGGCGTACGGCAGGAATGATCGCGGTGGTGTCCGCACTGGGCATGACGGCGGTCCTCGGTGGCTGCGGGAGTACGGGCTCCTCCGACGTGACCCTCAGACTCGTCGCCGCCGACTACGGCGACTCCGCCGCCAACAGCTCCAAGAAGTACTGGGACACCCTGGTCAAGGAGTACGAGAAGCAGCACTCCGGCGTGAAGGTCGAGGTCAGCGTCTACTCCTGGAACGACGTCGACCGCAAGGTCAAGGAGATGGTCGACGCCGGCCACGCCCCGGACATGGCCCAGATCGGCGCCTACGCCGACTACGCCGCCGCCGGCAAGCTCTACCCGGCCTCCGACCTGCTCTCCATACGCACCCAGGCCGACTTCCTCTCCCAGCTCTCCGACGCAGGCGAGTGGAAGCACACGCAGTACGGCATCCCGTTCGCCGCCTCCACGCGCGTGCTCTTCTACAACAAGGCCCTGTTCACCAAGGCCGACCTCACGCCGCCCACCACCTGGGACGAGCTGGCCGCCGACGCCAAGGCGCTCAAGGCGGAGGGCGTGAAGTTCCCGTACGCGCTGCCGCTCGGCCCCGAGGAGGCCCAGGCCGAGACCATGCAGTGGCTGCTCAGCGGCGGCAACGGCGGCAGCGGCTTCACCGACGACGTCGGCACCTACACCATCGACTCCGCCGCGAACGTCGAGACCTTCACCTGGCTCAAGGACGAGCTGGTCGGCAAGGGCCTGACCGGCCCGGTCGCCCCCGGCAAGCTCAACCGCGCCGACGCGTTCGCCGCCTTCGCCGACGGCCAGGTCGGCATGCTCAACGGACACCCCACGCTGATCCAGCAGGCGGCCAAGAAGGGCGTGAAGTTCGGCATGGTGCCGATGCCGGGCCGCACCGGCAAGGCCAGGGCGTCCATGGGCGTCGCCGACTGGATGATGGGCTTCAAGCAGAACGGGCACGCCGAGCAGATCGGCGACTTCCTCGACTTCGTCTACAGCGAGAAGAACGTCCTCGACTTCTCCCGTGAGTACGGGCTGCTGCCGGTCACCGGCTCGGCGTCCAACACCATGGCGGCGTCGGACGCCTCCGCCGACAAGGCCCTGCAACCGTTCCTGGAGCAGCTGCCGACCTCAGAGCTGTACCCCGTCGGCAAGACCTCCTGGGCGGCGGTCAGCGTGGCCGTGAAGCAGAACATCGGGCAGGCGGTCGCTCCCGGCGGCAGCCCCGCCGGCGTCCTCACCCGCCTCCAGTCGACGGCCATGGCGGCCGACAGCAGCAGCGCGAACTGAGCCCGCTGTCCGTGCCGACCGCTACCGTGGCCGGCATGGAACTCGGCACCCGCGAAAAGGCCATCCTCGCGCTGGAGCGCCGGGCGTTCCCCGGCCCCGGCGCGAAGGAACGCGCGATACGCGAGGAGCTGGACCTGTCCCCCGTCCGCTACTACCAGCTCCTCAACGCCCTCCTGGACGACGAGCGGGCCCTGGCCCACGACCCGGTGACGGTCAACCGTCTGCGCCGCGTACGGGAGAGGAGACGCGCGGAACGCTGACAACCGGGAACGCCTTTCAGCCGGCCGAGTCCCCGGGGCGGAGCCCCTGGCGGGGTCCGGGGCGGAGCCCCGGGGCGGGAGGCGACGGAACCCTGGGTGTGAGGCACCCCGGGCTGGATAGTGTCGCGGTATGGACGCTATGGACGCTCTGCCGACCCCGCGCACCCGAGCCGGTCAGGACGGCCTCGCCGCCCTGCTCGCGCAGCCCCGCACCGCCCTGATCGGCCTGGACTTCGACGGCACGCTGGCCCCGATCGTCGCCGACCCCGAGCAGGCCCGCGCCCACCCCGAGGCCGTACCCGCCCTCGCCGCCCTCGCCCCGAAGATCGCCTCCGTCGCCGTGATCACCGGCCGCCCGCCCGAGGTCGCGGTCCGGTACGGCGGCTTCGCCGGCGTCCCCGGCCTGGAGCACCTCACCGTCCTCGGCCACTACGGCGCCGAGCGCTGGGACGCGGCCACCGGCACGGTCACCGCGCCGCCCCCGCACCCCGGCGTCGCCGCCGTCCGCGCCGAGCTGCCGGGCCTGCTGGAGCGCGCCGGCGCGGAGGAGGGCACGTGGATCGAGGAGAAGGGACGGGCGCTCGCGGTGCACACCCGCCGCGCCCCCGACCCGCAGGCCGCGTTCGAGGCCCTGCGCGCCCCCCTCGCCGACCTGGCCACCCGGCACGGCCTGATCGTCGAGCCCGGCCGCATGGTCCTGGAACTGCGCCCGCCGGGCATGGACAAGGGTGTGGCCCTCCTCGACCACGCCCGCGCCGTCAAGGCCGGCTGCGTCGTCTACGCCGGTGACGACCTGGGCGACCTCCCCGCCTTCGCCGCGATCGAGAAGCTCCGCGCCAACGGCGTCCCCGGCCTGCTGGTGTGCAGCGGCAGCGCGGAGGTCACCGAACTGGCGGACCGGGCCGACCTGGTCGTCGACGGCCCGGAGGGAGTCGTGGGCCTGCTCCGGGCGCTGGCCGCTCAGCTGGGCCGGGGGTCCAGCGCCGCCAGCTGATCGAGGAACCACCGGGCCGGCGGCAGCGCGGTCGCGGCGGCGGCCAGTCGCTTCGAGCGTTCCGCCCGCGCGTCCGCCGGCAGGGTCAGCGCCTCGTGCAGGGCCCGCGCCGTCCCCGCGATGTCGTACGGGTTCACCACGAAGGCGTCCTCGCCCAGCTCCTCGTACGCCCCCGCCTCCCTCGACAGCACCAGCGCGCAGCCCTCGTCGGAGACGACGGGGACCTCCTTGGCGACCAGGTTCATGCCGTCCCGGATGGGGTTCACCAGGGCCACGTCGGCCAGCCGGTACGCGGCCAGGGAGCGGGCGAAGTCGTCCTTCACGTGCAGCACGACCGGGGTCCAGCCGTCCGTGCCGTACCGCTCGTTGATCTCGTCCGCGACCCGCCGGACCTGGGCCGTGTACTCGCGGTACACGGCGAGGTCCTGCCGGGACGGGTACGCGAACGCCACGTGGACGACCTTCTCCCGCCACTCCGGGTGGTCCTCCAGCAACTGCTCGTACGCCAGCAGCCCGCGCACGATGTTCTTGGACAGCTCGGTCCGGTCCACCCGGACGATCGTCCTGCGCCCTTCCCCGATCTCCGCCCGCAGCGCCGCCATCCGCTCGTCCACGTCCGGCTCGTGCGCCCGCGCGCGCAGGAAGTCCGCGTCCGCGCCCAGCCCGTGCACCCCGATCCGGGTGCCGGAGGGGATGCCGGGCCCGAGCACCGCGTGACAGCAGTCCGTGAACGCGTCCGCCCACCGCCGGGTGAGGAACGCCGCCCGGTCCGCGCCCAGGATGCCGCCGAGCAGCTCGGCCGCGATGTCGTCGGGAAGGAGCCGGAAGTAGTCCGGCGGCGCCCACGGGGTGTGCGAGAAGTGGCCGATGCGCAGGTCGGGCCGGAGCTGGCGGAGCATGCGGGGGGCGAGGGCCAGGTGGTAGTCCTGGATCAGCACGGCCGCGCCCTCGGCGGCCTCCTCGGCCAGCGCCTCGGCGAACGCCCGGTTGTAGGCCTCGTACGACCCCCACTGCCGGCGGAAACCGGCGTCGAAGACCGGCTCCAGCGGCGTCTGGTACAGCATGTGGTGGACGAACCAGAGCACCGAGTTGGCGATCCCGTTGTACGCCTCGGCGTGCACGGTCGTGTCGATGTCGAGCATCCGCACCCGCTGCCCGCCGGTGTCCTCGGCCGGCAGCAGCCCGCCGTCCGCGCGCCGGACGGCCGCCCGGTCGCCGTCGCCGAGCGCGGCGCACACCCAGACCGAGCCCGCGTCCGACCCGATGGCGGACAGTCCCGAGACCAGCCCGCCGCCACCCCGCCGGGCGTGCAGCGAGCCGTCCTCGCCCACCTGATAGGAGACCGGGCCGCGGTTCGACGCGACCAGCACCTGAGCCTTTTCCGCAGCATCGAGCGTGGAAGCCATACGCCTCAACCTAGCCCGGCCCGGAAACGCTCAAACGTACGGCCCGCCCGGCGAGCCGACCGTATACGGCCCGTTCACGCCACCTTCCGTTCGGCGTACTCCGCGATCTCCACCATGGGCGGCCGCTCCTCGGTGTCCACCGAGTAGGTGCGCGGCTCGAACCCGTCCTCGCCCCGCTCGAACTGGGTCAGCGCGGGCCGGACCAGATGGCCGCGGGCCAGCCGGAGCTGTGCGGTGCGGTAGATCGCGGCGGCCATCCGGCCGAGCGCCTGCCCGTCCTGGTGCCGGTGCTTGCGCACCCCCACGTCGACCTGGGCCAGCGCGTCCAGGCCGACCAGGTGCAGCGCGTCCACCAGCATGCCCAGCTCCACGCCGTAGCCCACCGGGAACGGCAGCTGTTCCAGCAGGGAGCGGCGGGCCGCGTACTCGCCGCCCAGCGGCTGCACGAACCCGGCCAGCTGCGGCCAGTGCATGTTCAGCAGCGGGCGGGCCATCAGCTCGGTGACCCGGCCGCCCTGCCCGGCGCTGCCGCCGAGCGGGCGGTCGTACATCGCCTTGACCAGGTCGACGTCCGGATCGGTGAGCAGCGGGCCGACGATCCCGGAGACGAAGTCGGAGGAGAACTCCTTCAGGTCCGCGTCGATGAAGCAGACGATGTCCCCGCTGGTCACCAGCAGCGACCGCCACAGCACCTCGCCCTTGCCGGGGACGGCCGGCAGGCGCGGCAGGATGGTGTCGCGGTGGACGACCCGGGCGCCCGCGCGCGCGGCGACCTGGGAGGTGCGGTCGGTGGAGCCGGAGTCGACGACCACGATCTCGTCGACGAGCGGCACCTGCTCCACGAGGTCGTGCCGGATGACCGCGACGATGTCGCCGACGGTCTCCTCCTCGTTGAGCGCGGGCAGCACGACGCTGATCGTCCGGCCCGTGCGCTGCTTGGCTGCGAGGATCTGGTGCAGCGGGCGGGCGGCCACGGACCAGGACCGGGTGGTCAGCCAGCGCTCGACTTCTTCCAGCACAGTCTGTGGCTCCTCACTCGTGTCTCGCGGTTCGGACGGCTGTCTCAACTGTCCCGGCCGTCGGTTACAGTCTTGAACAACGCCGGTGACCATCGCATGTCGGGGGTCCTGTGCGTTCTACAACCGCATACCGCTCATCCAGAGGGGCAGAGGGACACGGCCCGATGAAGCCCCGGCAACCCCCCTGATCCGGACCCGTTCACGCGAGGCTCCCGGCCAGGGAAGGTGCCAATTCCGTCTCACGACGAGATGCGTCGTGAGGAAGATGAGGAGAAAGGGCCTCGCCTCCATGGCTGTGCAGACAGTTGCAAGCACCAGCGAATCCACCGTCGACCTCGGCCCCGCCGCTGCCCTGAGCTGTCGCGAGTGCGGTCATCGGGTGCCGCTCGGCCCGGTCTTCGCCTGCGAGGAGTGTTTCGGCCCGCTGGAGATCGCCTACGACTTCTCCGCCTACGACACCGAGGAACTGCGCCGCCGTATCGAGGCGGGCCCCGCGAACATCTGGCGCTACGCGCCCCTCCTGCCGGTCCCGGCGGACGTCGCCGACAAGCCGAACATCAACCCCGGCTGGACCAAGCTCGTCAAGGCCGACAACCTGGCTCGCGAGCTGGGCGTGACCGGCGGTCTGTACGTGAAGGACGACTCCGGCAATCCGACCCACTCCTTCAAGGACCGGGTCGTGGCCCAGGCCCTGGAGGCCGCCCGCGCCTTCGGCTTCACCACGCTGTCCTGCTCCTCAACCGGCAACCTGGCCGGCGCCGTCGGCGCCGCCGCCGCCCGCGCCGGCTTCCGCTCCTGCGTGTTCATCCCGCACGACCTGGAGCAGGGCAAGGTCGTCATGGCCGCGGTCTACGGCGGTGAACTCGTCGGCATCGAGGGCAACTACGACGACGTGAACCGCTTCTGCTCCGAGCTGATCGGCGACCCGGCCGGCGAGGGCTGGGGCTTCGTCAACGTCAACCTGCGGCCGTACTACGCGGAGGGCTCCAAGACCCTGGCGTACGAGATCTGCGAGCAGCTCGGCTGGCGGCTGCCGGACCAGATCGTGGTCCCGATCGCCTCCGGCTCCCAGCTCACGAAGATCGACAAGGGTCTCCAGGAGCTGATCAAGCTGGGGCTGGTCGAGGACAGGCCGTACAAGATCTTCGGCGCGCAGGCCGAGGGCTGCTCCCCGGTCTCCACCGCCTTCAAGGCCGGCCACGACGTCGTACGGCCCCAGAAGCCGAACACCATCGCCAAGTCCCTGGCCATCGGCAACCCGGCCGACGGGCCGTACGTCCTGGACATCGCGCGCCGCACCGGCGGTGCCGTGGAGGACGTGACGGACGCGGAGGTCGTGGACGCGATCAAGCTGCTCGCGCGGACCGAGGGCATCTTCGCGGAGACCGCCGGCGGCGTGACCGTCGGAGTCACCCGCAAGCTGCTCGAGGACGGTGTGCTGGACCCGGCGAAGACCACGGTCGTCCTCAACACCGGCGACGGCCTGAAGACCCTGGACGCGGTGGCCGGGACCGGCCTCACCGCCACCATCCGCCCGACCCTGGACTCCTTCCGAGAGGCTGGCCTCGCATGAGCGTGACCGTTCGCATCCCCACCATCCTGCGCACCTACACCGGCGGCCGGGCCGAGGTCGCCGCCGAGGGCGCGACGCTCGGTGAGGTCATCGCCGACCTGGAGAAGAGCCACACGGGCATCGCCGCGCGCGTGCTGGACGACCAGGGCAAGCTGCGCCGGTTCGTCAACGTCTACGTCAACGACGACGACGTCCGCTTCGAGCAGGGCCTGGACACGGCGACCCCCGACGGGGCCGGCGTCTCGATCATCCCGGCGGTCGCCGGCGGCTGAGCCGGCGGATTCGCACGCTCATTACCTTCGGTAACGGCGGTTACCGACCGTTCATCCGATTGCCCCCTCCGTGAGAGAAGCGGAGGGGGCAATTCTGTGTGATTGAGCGCGGTAGAGTTGGGGAACACGGTCGCGGCCTTCGGGTCGCGGGCCCTGGATTTCATGCCGCACGCCCGACAAGAAGTAGCCAAAGTATGCGGGTTCTCTGCGGCTTTTGTGGCTTTTATGGGGCCCGACTTGCCCTGAAGTCGGATGAATTCTCACCAGATTCCGGACCGCTCGCGTCCAGAATTCTCGTCCGATTGACCTGTTGCAGACGGCAGTTGGACAGATACATTCAGCCGCGGTCGACGCGTTCCGGCGCACGCCCCCGTCCCATGGGGGGTGAGGTCTGACCCGGGTTCGCGAAGTGCGGATCTGTGCAAGGGCCAGTAATAGGGGAGTTAGGCATGGCTCAGGGCACCGTCAAGTGGTTCAACGCGGAGAAGGGGTACGGCTTCATCGCGGTCGACGGTGGTGCGGACGTCTTCGTCCACTACAGCGCCATTCAGATGGACGGCTACCGCACCCTGGAAGAGGGCCAGCGGGTGGAGTTCGAGATCTCGCAGGGCCAGAAGGGCCCGCAGGCCGACATGGTTCGCCTCAGCGCCTGAACGTTTCTTGTCCGAAGGGCCCGCACCTCGCAGAGGGTGCGGGCCCTTCGCCGTGCCCCGGTTCCGCTGTTCGCGTGCGGCTGACGGGGGCCCCGCACCCGCCGAGGCGCTTGCACTCGACCATGCCGAGTGCTAATCATTGGCGTTAGCACTCTGAAGGTGAGAGTGACAGCGAAGGACCGGGTCGGTGAGGCCCGCGGGCCGGGTGGGGCAAGGAACCACCAGGCCGGCGAGCCGTCCGTCGCGGGCGCGGGCGCGGTCCGAAGGAATCACCCCCAGTCCTGGAGGGACCACTTCACATGGCCAAGATCATCGCGTTCGACGAGGAGGCGCGGCGCGGCCTCGAGCGCGGCATGAACCAGCTCGCGGACGCCGTGAAGGTGACGCTCGGCCCCAAGGGCCGCAACGTCGTCCTCGAGAAGAAGTGGGGCGCCCCCACGATCACCAACGATGGTGTCTCCATCGCCAAGGAGATCGAGCTCGAGGACCCGTACGAGAAGATCGGCGCCGAGCTGGTCAAGGAAGTCGCCAAGAAGACGGACGACGTCGCCGGTGACGGTACGACCACCGCGACCGTGCTCGCCCAGGCCCTGGTCAAGGAGGGCCTGCGCAACGTCGCCGCCGGTGCCAACCCGATGGCTCTGAAGCGCGGTATCGAGAAGGCCGTCGAGGCCGTCTCCGCCGCCCTGCTGGAGCAGGCGAAGGACGTCGAGACCAAGGAGCAGATCGCCTCCACCGCGTCCATCTCCGCCGCCGACACCCAGATCGGCGAGCTGATCGCCGAGGCCATGGACAAGGTCGGCAAGGAAGGCGTCATCACCGTCGAGGAGAGCAACACCTTCGGTCTGGAGCTGGAGCTCACCGAGGGCATGCGCTTCGACAAGGGCTACATCTCCGCCTACTTCGCGACCGACATGGAGCGCATGGAGGCGGTGCTCGAGGACCCGTACATCCTCATCGCCAACTCCAAGATCTCCTCGGTCAAGGACCTGCTCCCGCTGCTGGAGAAGGTCATGCAGTCGGGCAAGCCGCTGCTGATCATCGCCGAGGACGTCGAGGGCGAGGCCCTGTCGACCCTGGTCGTCAACAAGATCCGCGGCACCTTCAAGTCCGTCGCCGTCAAGGCCCCGGGCTTCGGCGACCGCCGCAAGGCCATGCTCGGCGACATCGCCATCCTCACGGGCGGCGAGGTCATCTCCGAGGAGGTCGGCCTCAAGCTGGAGAACGCGACCCTGGACCTCCTGGGCCGCGCCCGCAAGGTCGTCATCACCAAGGACGAGACCACCATCGTCGACGGTGCCGGCTCCTCGGAGCAGGTGGGCGGCCGCGTCAACCAGATCCGCGCCGAGATCGAGAACAGCGACTCCGACTACGACCGCGAGAAGCTCCAGGAGCGCCTGGCGAAGCTCGCCGGCGGTGTCGCGGTCATCAAGGCCGGTGCCGCCACCGAGGTCGAGCTGAAGGAGCGCAAGCACCGCATCGAGGACGCCGTCCGCAACGCGAAGGCGGCCGTCGAGGAGGGCATCGTCGCCGGTGGTGGCGTGGCCCTGCTCCAGGCCTCCCAGGTCTTCGAGAAGCTGGAGCTGGAGGGTGACGAGGCGACCGGCGCCAACGCCGTGCGCATCGCCCTGGAGGCCCCGCTGAAGCAGATCGCCGTCAACGCCGGCCTGGAAGGCGGCGTCGTCGTGGAGAAGGTGCGCAACCTGACCCCGGGTCACGGCCTGAACGCCGCGACCGGCGAGTACGTCGACCTGGTCGCCGAGGGCATCATCGACCCGGCGAAGGTGACCCGTTCCGCGCTCCAGAACGCCGCCTCCATTGCCGCGCTGTTCCTCACCACCGAGGCCGTCATCGCCGACAAGCCGGAGAAGGCCGCGGCCCCGGCCGGCGGCGGCATGCCGGGCGGTGACATGGACTTCTGATCGACCTGACGGTTGATCGCCTGTCCCACGGACCGAGGGCGGCACCCCCAGCTTCTGGCTGGAGGTGCCGCCCTCGGGCGTTTGCGGGCGTGGGGCGGGAGGGTGTCCGGTATCACGTGAGGGGCTCCGGGCCGGACCGGGACGCGGGCCGCTGGGCAGTGTTTACTTAAGACACTGCAACAATGCGTGCGCACATACCAGTTGGTTCACCCCGTCCATTCACGAGGAGCCCCCCACGTGACCGTCACCACGCCCGCCGCCTCCCGCGCGGCCCGCGTCCTGTCCCGCCCGATCGCGCTGAACGGCCTCACCGTCCCGAACCGGATCGTGATGGCGCCCATGACCCGCATGTTCTCCCCGGGCGGCGTCCCGGGCGACGACGTGCGCTCGTACTACGCCCGCCGGGCCGCCGCAGGCGTCGGCCTGATCGTCACCGAGGGCACCTACGTGGGCCATCCGTCGGCGGGCCAGAGCGACCGCGTCCCGCGCTTCCACGGCGAGGAGCAGCTGGCGGGCTGGGCGAAGGTCGCCGAGGACGTGCACGCGGCCGGCGGCACCATCGTCCCGCAGCTGTGGCACATCGGCATGGTCCGCAAGCAGGGCGACGCCCCCTTCCCGGACGCGCCCGCCGTCGGCCCCTCCGGCCTGGAGACCGCCGGTGCCGAGCCCACCGGCAAGGCGATGACGCAGGCGGACGTGGACGACGTCATCGCCGCGTTCGCCGAGGCCGCTGCCGCCGCTGAGCGCATCGGCTTCGACGGCGTGGAGATCCACGGCGCCCACGGCTACCTCCTCGACCAGTTCCTGTGGGCGGGCACCAACCGCCGTACCGACGCGTACGGCGGCGACCTGGTGGCCCGCAGCAAGTTCTCCGCCGAGATCGTCGCCGCCGTGCGTGAGGCGGTGTCGCCGGACTTCCCGATCCTCTTCCGCTACTCGCAGTGGAAGCAGCAGGACTACACCGCCCGGCTCGCCGAGACCCCCGAGGAGCTGGAGGCCGTCCTGACCCCGCTCGCGGCGGCCGGTGTCGACGCCTTCCACGCCTCCACCCGCCGCTACTGGCTGCCCGAGTTCGACGGCTCCGACCTCAACCTGGCCGGCTGGACGAAGAAGCTCACCGGCAAGCCGGTCATCACCGTCGGCTCGGTCGGCCTCGACGGCGACTTCATCAACGCCTTCCAGGGCGAGGGCTCCCCGGTCAAGGGCATCGACAACCTCCTGGACCGCCTGGAGGCCGACGAGTTCGACCTGGTGGCCATCGGCCGGGCGCTGCTCCAGGACCCGGAGTGGGCGGCCAAGGTGCTCTCCGACCGGTTCGACGAGCTGAAGCCGTACGACGCGGCGGCGCTGAAGACCCTGAGCTGACCGGGGCTCCTCCGGCGGCGGGCCGCTACAGGTTGCCCATCGGCTCGATGTCGACCCGCACCGGCGTCCCCCACACCCGCAGCACCTCGTAGTCGGTGAACTCGTGCACGAGCCGGTACGCCATGGCGGGCCGGGACCCGCGCCGCTGGGCGGCGAGATACGCCTCCGCCTCGTGCCGGTCCCGTCTCGGCGTCCCGCACAGCTGCCACTCCTGGCCGTTCCACAGCTCCGGCAGCCACCGCTGCTGGGCCTGCGGACGGTCACCGCGCACGCCGTACCGGGAGGGGGCGGAGGGAACCGGCTCGCCCGGCCGGGGCCTGCTGCCCTGGAACTCCGACCGCCGCGCGGCCCGGCGCCGGGTCTCGCACAGCAGGCACAGGTCGGACGCGCTCTCGTCCACGGGGCCCTGCGGGTGCTCGGGGCAGCGGGTGGCGGGCGCGGCCGTCGTGACGGTGTCGTCCAGCAGGTCGAGGGCCCGCCGCAGGTCATCCTTGATCTCGTGCAGCCGGGCGTCCGGCGTGTCGGCGGTCAGGGCCTCCCCGTGCTCCCCGAGCAGCCGAAGAGCCCGTCCGAGGGCGGTGAGCTGGGCGTGATTCATATCGGTGGATGCCTCCTCCCCACCATGGTGCCCTGACCGCACGGTCCGTCAGCGTGCCGTGTGGGTCAGCGCGGTGCGCAGGTGGCCGCCGGACTCCTCCAGGAGGCGGGCCGCCGTCGGGCCGTCGACGCCGGCGAGGAGGGCCAGGACGGCGTGCTTGACCTCGCCGCCGGTCTCCGTGAGCGCCTTCTCGATCTCGGCGTCGCTCGCGCCCGTGGCCTGCGAGACGATCCGGTGGGAGCGGGCCCGGAGCTTGTCGTTGGAGGCGCGCACGTCGACCATCAGGTTCCCGTACGTCTTGCCGAGCCGGATCATCGTGATCGTCGAGAGCATGTTCAGCACCAGCTTCTGGGCCGTGCCCGCCTTCAGCCGGGTGGAGCCGGTGATCAGCTCCGGGCCCACGACGACCTCGATGCCGTGCTCCGCGGCGGCGGCCAGCGCGCTGTCCGCGTTGCAGGCCAGGCCGATGGTCAGCGCGCCGAGCGCACGGGCGTGCTCGACGGCGCCGACCGCGTAGGGCGTGCGGCCGGAGGCGGAGACGCCGACCACGGTGTCGTCCGGGGTGAGCTTCAGCGCGTCCAGGTCCCGGCGGGCCAGCTCCTCGGAGTCCTCCGCGCCTTCCACGGAGGTGACCATGGCCGCGGGGCCGCCCGCGATCAGGCCGACGACCTGGTCGGGGTCGGTGTTGAAGGTGGGCGGGCACTCGGAGGCGTCCAGCACGCCCAGCCGCCCGGCGGTTCCGGCACCGGCGTAGACGAGCCGCCCGCCACGGCTCATGCGCGCGGCGACCGCGTCGACGGCGGCGGCGATCCGCGGCAACTGCGTCGCCACGGCGGCGGGCACGCCCGCGTCCTCACCGTTCATCAGCCGGGCGATGTCGAGGGTGGGCAACCGGTCGATCTCGGCGAGTTCCGGACGGAAGGCCTCGGTGGTCAACGAGGCCAGCTGGTCGCGCAGGTCGTGAGAGGTCATAAGGGCGGCTCTCTCCGGTGACTTTTCGATGGGGGGTGGTGAACCTTCCTACCGCTCCTTCCTACCGTCTACCGCGACCCGCTCCGGTGCCGATGAGCCAACGCCTCGTAGGACGCGGCCAGCGCGGGCGCCGCCGTCTCGTACGTCCGCTGCGCCACCCCCACGAACAGGCAGTCCACCACCAGCAGCTGACTCGTCCGCGAGGACATCGCGGCGGGCCGCAGCTCCGTCTCCCGGGACGTCGACGTCGTCAGCACGAGGTCGGCGTACTGCGTGACCGGCGAGTCCGGCCGCCCGGTGATGGCCACCGTCGTCGCCCCGCGCTCGAAGGCCGCCCGGAGTGGCTCGATCACGTCCCCCGTCGACCCGGAGTGCGTGATCGCGAGGGCCACGTCACCCGAACGGAGCTGCACCGCGTTGGTCACCGCGAGATGCGGGTCGCTGTGCGCGTGGGCTATGAGCCCTATCCGCAGCAGCTTCTGGGTGAGGTCCTGGGCGACGAGCCCGGACGCCCCTATGCCGTACACATCGGTGCGCCGGGCGGCGGCCAGCGCGGTGACGGCCGCGTCCAGCTGGACGGTGTCGAGTCCGGCGGCGGTGTCGGCGAGGGTCTGCTGCTCCTCGTAGGCGAGCTTGGTGACGACGTCGGCGATGGGATCGTCCACCGCGATGTCCGTCGTGATCGCGGGCGCGCGCCCGGACTGCTGCTGGGCGGCGAGCCCGGCGAGGGCGAGCCGCAGATCGCGGTAGCCCGGATAGCCGAGCAGCCGGGCGGTGCGCACGACCGTCGCCTCGCTGGTGCCGGTGAGTTCGGCGAGGCCGGTGACCGTGAGGGCGGCGCAGCCGGCCGGGTCACCGGCGACGGCCTCGGCGACGCGCTGCATGGACCGGGTCATGGACGGGGCGAGCGTGCGCACCTTGGCGGCGAGCGATCCGCCCGGGCTGCCGAAAATTTCCTTCACGTCCTGGGTCACGAATGAAAGATATTTTCGGTTCGGTGTCGCGGTCAAGAGTGCGCACAATGGGGGGCATGGACCCCATCAGCCCCCTGGAGCAGTCATTGCACGCGGCCCGCGCCCGGGTGATCGCGGACCTGGTCGCGGGCGAGGTCGCGGAGGCGGACGTGGTCTCGCTGGTGGAGGACTCCATCGCCCAGCGGCGCTGGTGGGTCGAGCAGTGGCCGGACGGCGCGGCCTTCGTGGCCGGGCTGGTCGCCCAGGACGTGCAGGACGCGCTGCTGGAGCGGTACGGCCGCTGGCCGCTGTGCCCGGTCTGCGGCTCCGGCGACCCGCACGCGCTGGACGTGGAGCCGGAACTGGGCCCCGATCCGCACTGGGTGTGCCACAAGGCCGGCGTGAAGGTCGCGTCGGTGGGCTCGCTGGGGTCGGCCACACGCGGGATGACGTCCTCGTGAGGCGCCGGTGACCGTCTACATCGACCCGCCGACCTGGCCCGGCCACGGGCGCATGTGGTCGCACCTGGTCAGCGATGTGTCGTACGACGAACTCCACCTGTTCGCCGAGGGCCTGGGCGTCTCCCGCCGGGCCTTCGACAGCGACCACTACGACGTCCCGTCCCACCGCTACGCGGACGCGGTGGCGGCCGGCGCGGTGCAGGTCAGCAGCCGTGAGGTGGTCCGCCTGCTGTGTTCCGCCGGACTGCGCAGACGCAAGGGGCGTCAGGCCCGGCGGACGTAGAGCCGGAGCCCGGTGCCCATGTCGTACTCGTCCGTGGCGGTGCGCTCCTCCTCCACGGTCGCCCGGGTGAAGCCGGCCCGGGTCACCACGCGCTGGGAGGGCAGGTTGGCCGGTTCGATCGTGGCGATGACCGTGTCGACGTCGTCCCGGGCCAGCGCCCACTCGGTCAGGGCGCGCAGCGCCTCGGTCGCGTAGCCGTGGCTGCGGGCGCCCTCGACCAGGTCGTAGCCGATCTCCACCCGGCGCTCGTCGTCCGGGGCGCCGTGGAAGCCGATGCCGCCTATCGCCCGGCCGTCCTCGGGCCGTACGAGGGCGAAGACCCCGAACTCCGGGCGGTGCACACCGGCTTCGTACGCCTTCATCAGATGGGAGCAGGCCTCCCGGGTGCCCTCGTACGGACCGTCCTCCAGCCAGTCGAAGCCGCCGGTGCCGCCGAGGCGCAGATCGTCGGCGACGGCCGGGCGGATGCCGGTGAGGGTGACGCGTTCCGCGGGGATGACGAGGTTGTTGTACCAGGTCCAGTCGGTGACCGGGGCGCGGCCGGGCAGCTCCCCGCGGCCGGTCGCCCACAGCAGGGTCGGCCAGGGCGCGGAGCCGGGCTGGACGTGCGGGAAGAGCCAGGTCAGGACGGATGCGGCGAGGTCGGCGGGCGGCTCGAAGGGGAGGCCGAGGCCCCGGGCGATGTCGTGGGTGTGCAGCAGGGCCTCGGCGACACCCATCGCGGCGAAGCCCTCGCGGTCGGCGCTGCCGAAGTGGACGGGGTGGAAGGCGCGGACGCCGTGCGGGGCGGTGCGGACGGCGGCGGCGAGCAGGGCGCCGGTGGCCTCGATCACCTGGAGCAGGCCGGCGTTGTCGGTGCCCTCGGGCAGGGTGATGCCCAGCGGGAGGCGGTCCTGGGCGCGGCCGGCGAGACGGCTCGCGTACGCGGCGAAGTCCTCGGCGATGTGGAACGCCGTGGTGCGGCAACTCCAGTCCAGGCCCCCGGCGTTCACCGCGTCCCAGTCCTGGTCCAGTGCCGTGCGCAGCGCCGCCGTGCAGCTCGCGACGGCCGCCTCCACCTGATCCCCGCTCATCGTCCGCATGCGCGCACAGTACGGCGGCGGCGTGCTCAGGTCGACAGCATTTCCAGCTCGGACGCGAGGTTGTAGCGGGCGGTGGCCTCCCAGTGCTCCCGGCCGTACGGGGTGCGGTACAGCCGTGGCAGATCGAGGAGTTGACGCAGAATCGCCGAACGGCCCTGGCGGAAGGCGTCTCCCGGCACGAAGTGGTACTCCTCGCGGACCTCGGCGGTGTAGACCGCGTACGCCGACGGGGGCGCGGCCAGGACCGCGAGGTCGGCGTCGCACAGCACCTGGCCGTCGCGGTCGTCGTCGGCCGGGTCGTGGGTGACGGTGAGCCGGACCAGCCGGGCCACCTCGGCCGTCTTCGCGTCCGGCACGCCGGCCTCGGGCAGGGCGCGCTCGGCCAGCCGCGCGGACCGCTCCTCGTTCTCGGAGCGCTCGGGGAGGTAGACCGCGTCGTGGAACCAGGCGGCCAGACGGACCACGTCCGGGTCGGCCGCGTACTTCTCCAGCGCGTCGACGTGGTCGAGTACGGCGGTGAGGTGGGCCACCGTGTGATAGCGGCGCTGCGGCTCCTGCCAGCGGGCGAGCAGGTTGTCGGCGTAAGGGGCGGGGTCGGGGCCGCCGCCGGGGGCGCGGACTGCTTCGAGGGCGCGGACGAAACGGAGGCGCAGGGCGTCGAGGTCGGCCATGCCTCCCATTCTGTCCGGTGGCGGGGACGCGGGTCGCCGGTCGGTCCGTCCGGTGGCGGTCCCGTGCCGGCTGCCCGTCCGTTTCCCGCGTGACGGCCGTCCCCCGGCGCCCCTAGCGTGATCTCCATGACTGAGATGCTGGAAGTGCGCGATCCCGAACTCCCCGGGCGGCTGCTGGCCGCCGAGCGCGACGCCCTCGTACCGCTGCTGCGGTCCCGGCCGGACGCCGACTTCGCGCTGCCGACGGCCGGGTGTCCGGGCTGGACGGTGCGGGAGGTGCTGGCGCACTGTTCCGCCGGGCTGATGCGGGTGGTGGAGAACCGGTTCGAGGAGGGCGTGTTCTCGCCGGAGTCGAACGACCGGGACATCGCGGAGCGGGCCGACTGGACGAACGCGCGGATCGTGGACGAGCTGGAGCGCGGGATGACGGAGGCCGGACCGGTGATCGCCCGGACGGACGGTTCGCTGGACATGATCGCGCTCGGCGAGTGGGTGCACGCCGGGGATGTGCGGGAGGTGCTGGGCGCGCCGGGGGCGTACGCCGGGGCCGGGCTGCCCCACGCGCTGACCCTGCTGGCGCGGATCACCCGGCACAAGGAGCACGTGCCGCTCCACGCCGACCTGGACGACCTGGACGAGCCGCTGCGGCTCGGCGCGGTGGCCGCGGGCGGCCCGCCCGCCCGGTACATCGGCGACGCGGCCACGCTCGTACGGCTGTACGCGGGACGGCCGCTGAACGGGGCGGCCTACGAGCTGGCGGGGACCCGGGAGGGCGAGCTGAACATCTTCGGATGAGTGGCGCCCCCGGGCAGGCGTAGTCTTGAATTGGACTAGACCTGTAGTCGCCGATGAATGGGGTGCCATGAGCAAGCGTGCAGTCCTGGAGGTGATCGCGCTCGACGTGGAGGACGCGGTCGCCGCCCAGGCCGGAGGCGCGGACCGGCTGGAGCTGGTCACCGAGATGGCGGCCGACGGGCTCACCCCCGCGCCCGCCACCGTCGCCGCGATCCGCGCCGCCGTCGACATCGACCTGCGCGTGATGCTGCGCCTCGCGGACGGCTTCGCGGCCGGTGACCTGGACCGGCTGATCGGCGTGGCCGACGAGCTGCGGCAGGCCGGCGCCGACCAGTTCGTGCTCGGGTTCCTCGCCACGGACGGCGGTGTCGACCTGGGCGCGGTGGAGCGGGTCGTCGACGCGCTCGGCGGCTGCCGCTGGACCTTCCACCGGGCGATCGACCGGGCCGCCGACCGGGACGCCCTGCGCAAGCAGCTCGCCGACCTGCCGGGTCTGGACACCTATCTCACCGCCGGCTCCGCCACGGGCGTGGACCACGGCCTGCCCACGCTGCTCGCCGAAGCGGCACACGACGGCGAACCCGGGTACGAGCAGCAGATCATGGTCGGCGGCGGACTGCGCCTCGACCATGTCTCCCGGCTCCGGGCGGGCGGGATCGAGGCGTTCCACATCGGCGGCGCGGCCCGCCCCGACGGCTGGCAGGGCCCGGTCTCGGCGGACGCGGTCGCCCAGTGGCGCACGGCCCTGGACGGCGACGCCGCCTAGCCCCGCTCGGGGCGGCCCGCGGCTCTCTACTCGGCGAGCTGCGGCGGCAGCGGTGCCGTGTGCGTCACGATCAGGCCCGACACCGCCCGGGTCAGCGCCACGTACAGCCGCCGCAGGCCCGTGCGTTCGTCCGGCTCGCCGTCCACCACGGCCTGCGGCTCGTCCAGGACCACGTAGTCGTACTCCAGACCCTTGGCGAGCGAGGCCGGGACGAGGGTCAGCCGGGTCTCGCGGGTGGTCTCCTCACCGGGGGCCAGGTAGGAGAGGCCGGCCGCCGTCAGGGCCTCGGCCAGCGCCGGGACGCGGGCGTCGGCGGCGATCAGACCGGTCGAGCCCTCGTTGCGCAGCAGCTCCGAGCACGCGGCGACCACATCGGCCGCCTCCGTGGCCGTACGGACCTCGAAGAACCCGGGGTTCTCCCGGACGGAGGCGACCGGGGCGAGGCCGGGCGCGATGTGCGGCAGCAGCCGGGAGGCGTACGCGATGACGTCCGTCGGCACGCGGAAACCGGCCGTCAGCTCCTCGACGGCCCCCTCCGGCTTCCCGAGGTGGGCCAGCGCCTCCGCCCAACTCCGGGTCGCCCACGGGGTCGTCCCCTGCGCGAGGTCGCCCAGCACGGTCGCGCTGCCGGTGGTGCAGCGGCGGCCGACGGCCCGGTACTGCATGGGGGAGAGGTCCTGCGCCTCGTCCAGGACGACATGGCCGAGCGAGTGCGTGCGCTGGACGAGATCGGCCGCCTCGTCGATCAGCACGGCGTCCGCCGGCGACCACTTGGCCGACTTCACACTGCGCACCGGTTTGGCCCACAGGATCGTCTTCTGCTCGTCCTCGTCCAGGAGCCCGTCCGCGTGCTCGGCGAGGAACTCCGCGTCGGTGAGCAGCCGCAGCACCAGCCTGGACGGATCGACGGCCGGCCACACCGCCTTCACGGCCGCCTTCACCGCGCTGTTGCGGGCGACCGCGTCCTGCACCCGGTCGTCCGGGGCCTCCCCGGCCCGCTCCATCTGCACCAGCACCGCGTGCGCGACGCGCTGCGGCAGGGCCTCGCGGGCGGCACCGTAGCGGATGTCCCGGGCCAGCAACTCCCGGACAATCTCCTCCAGTTCGTACGCCGGCACCCGCCAGCGCCGCGAGCCGCGCACGACCACGACCGGCTCGGTGGGCAGAGTCACATGGGAGTACAGGGCGCGTCTGAGGACCTCGGCCATCCGGGCGTCGCCCTTGACGATCGCGGCGGCGGCGTCGTCCGTGCCGCGCACCTCCACCTGCGCGACCAGGTCGTCCACGGTCGCCTGCCGCACGCTCAACTCGCCCAGCGCCGGGAGGACCTGCTCGATGTAGTGCAGGAAGGACCGGTTCGGCCCGATGACCAGCGTGCCGGTGCGGGCGAGCCGCTCCCGGTGGGCGTAGAGGAGGTAGGCGACCCGGTGCAGGCCGACGGCGGTCTTTCCGGTGCCCGGACCTCCCTGCACGCACACCGTGCCGCCGAGCCCGCTGCGGACGATCTCGTCCTGCTCGGGCTGGATGGTGGCGACGATGTCCCGCATCGGGCCGACGCGGGGCCGCTCGATCTCCTGCTGGAGCAGCTTGCTGGTGGTGGCCGCCTCGGCCGGGTCGGAGAGGTGCTCGTCCTCGTAGGCGGTCAGGTCCCCGCCGGTGTAACCGAAGCGGCGGCGCAGCCCGATGTCCATGGGGTCCTTCTTGGACGCCCGGTAGAACGGCTGCGAGACCGGCGCGCGCCAGTCGATGACCATGGGGTCGCCGTCCGCGTCGTGGACGTGCCGCCGCCCGATGTAGAACCGCTCGCCCTCGGCGCCCTCGGCCCGCTCGGCGCCGGGGGCGTGCAGGTAGTCGAGTCGGCCGAAGAACAGCGGGGTGTCGCTGAGGTCGGCCAGCGCCTTGATGCGCTCGTCGATCTGGCGGGAGAGCACTGCGGCGTTGACCCAGTTCGCGGTGACGTCGCTGATGTCAAGCGCCTCCACGTCCTCGCGCATGGCGCGCAGTGCGGCACGGGACGCGGCGAGGTGGGAGCGTTCGCGGGCGAGGGGATCGTCGAGCGGGTCGTGGGCGGGCGTGGACAAGGGGGTGCCTCCGGTGGGCCTGCTGCGTGGGCTACGACGATGCCGCCCGGTTTCCGGCCGGACGACGGCACTCCGTGAGGGAGGCGGGCAAGAGCGGAGATTTTAGGTGAGCGGGCGGGGCGGAGGCCAGTGAATTTCCGGCACGTCGCTCGCCGGGCTTCGCCGCCCGCGCGTCTCCCGCGGCCCGTCCCCTAGGGGACGCGGAGTCTCAGGGCCAGGGACGGCGTCCACCCGGAGGTCTACGCGCGGCCGTCCGGGATTGGACCCGCAGACCGATGCGGGTGAGGGGTCCGGAGTTCCACCATGGAGACATGAGCGCAGCAAGCTTCACACCGGCCCCCGTCCGACCCCCGTCCGGCGCCACGGCCGTCGACGGCCCCCACCACTACCTGCTGGGCAACGCCCTGCGTGCCGTGAAGGTGTTCCTGGAGGCGGCCTTCAGCGTCGTCATCCTCGGCGAGTACGGCGAGGAAGCGGGCATACGCCGTAAGTGACGGCATAGGGTCGCGTCCGTGCGGAAACGGACGTTGACGCCCTCCTGCCCTGCCCTTCTCCTCCTCGCCCTCTCCCTCGCCTCCTTCGTCACGCTGTGCGCCCTGCGCGGCGCACCCATGGCCGATCTCCTCGTCTACCGTGCCGAGGGCGCGACCGTGGCCCACGGCACCGACCTGTACGGCTTCACGGTCACCGAGTGGCACCTCCCGGCGACCTATCCCCCCTTCGCGGCGATCCTGTTCGTCCCCGCGACCTGGCTCCCGGTCCCGGCCCTGAAGGCGCTCTTCCTCGCGGGCAACGCGCTCCTGCTCGCCACCCTGGTCGCCCTCTCGGCCCGCATGGCCTCCCGGCCCCTCCCGCCGACCCCGCTCTGCACGGCCACGGCCCTCGCCCTGTGGCTGGAACCGGTCTTCCAGACGCTCCTGTTCGGCCAGATCAACCTGGCCCTCGCCTGCCTCGTCCTGTGGGACCTGACCCGCCCGGCCGGCGCCCGCGCCAAGGGCCTGGCCCTCGGGATCGCGGCCGGCGTCAAGCTCACCCCGGCCGTGTTCGTGGCGTACCTGCTCCTGCGGGGCCGGGTGCGGGAGGCGGCGACGGCGGGGGCGGTCTTCGCGGGGACCGTCGCGCTCGGTGCCGTCCTGCTCCCCGCCGCGAGCGCGGACTTCTGGACCCGGCGGCTGTTCGAGACCGGCCGGGTGGGCAAGGCGTGGATCGTGGACAACCAGTCCGTGCGGGGGCTGGTCGCCCGGGCGCTGGGCGATCCCGCGCCGGGCCTCGCCTGGGCGCTCCCGGCGGCGGTGGTCGCCGTGGCGGGCCTGGGGCTGGCCGCCCGGGCCCGCCGGGAGAGCCACGGCATCCTGCTGACCGCGTGCACGGCCCTGCTGGTCTGCCCGATCAGCTGGACCCACCACTGGGTGTGGTGCGTGCCGCTGCTCGCCGTGCTGCTGGCGGAGGGCCGCACCCGTACGGCCGTACTGGTGGCCCTCGTCTTCACCGCCCGCACGATGTGGCTGGTACCCCACGAGGGCACCCGCGACCTGGAACTGCCTTGGTGGCAGCAGCCGTTCGCGGCTGCCTACCCCCTTCTGGCGCTGGGGCTGCTGATCTCGTACGACAGCGTGACCGGGGAGAGGGCACACCTCTCTCGGCGCTTCCGGCCCGTAAGGCGGTGACCGGCCCGGCCGCCGACAGGCGCGTCACCTCGTCGGCGGGTCCGCGCTGTCCCCGGCCCGGGCGTCCCCTCCGCAGCGGCCGTCGCGGTCACCGTCGCGCCGTTCGTGTCGCGCGTCGCGGCTTCGCGGAACGCTCCCGCTCGCGTGGCCGTCGCCGGTGCCGGCGATGACGACGACCTCGTCGCCGGTGATCCAGCGCCGGCGGTCGGTCTTGGGCGGGTTGACGCGCAGCCCGTAGCCGGGGGCAGATGGACCTGGGTACCGCCGGCCGAGAACAGCTCGTCGAACACCGCCCCCAGGTGGCGGTTCTGGGAGATCTGCGCCATCAGCAGTCCGATGAGCTTGCCGCTGATGATCACGTCGGCTCCGGGGCCGAGCGGGGCGAGGGGCCGGTTGGCGTCGTCGGTCAGTTCGGTGACCACCGGCAGTTCCCGGCCGATCCGCTGTTCGAGGTGGCGCAGCACGAGCAGGGTGACGAGCGTGCGGTTGTCCGGCTCCTCCGGGGCCTCGCCGGGCCGTGGGTCCTGGCCGAGCACGATGACGCTGTCGTAGGAGGCGATGTCCAGACCGCGCAGCGTCTCCGGCCGGGTGGTGTCGCCCCTGCGGTGCGCACAGGTCCAGTCGGCGTCGCCGGCGTCGTACGCCGCCCGCAGGGTCGTCTCATCCTCGTCCGCCACCACGTCGGCGACGGAGCCGGGCGGTGCGTTGCGGCCCCATTCCCGCAGGATCAGCGGCGCACGGCGATTCGTCCTGGCCTCCTACAGCTGGGCGGACGACGCCCTGTGCGGCTTGCAGGAGGTGTACGGCCAGCGGATCGAGGTCTTCTACACGGGCGCCGGCCGCACCCAGAGCCGGCTGCGCGACCCCTATGCCTACGGCGAGGCGTCCGTCCTCCTGCCCGGCCAGCACACGGAGCTGCTCCCGTCCATTCCGGCCCCTGAGGCCCCCTGCACTTCGCGGGCGACCACACCTCCGTCAAACCGGCGTCGATCGAAGGCGCGCTGGAATCCGCCGTGCGCGCCGCCATGGAGGCCCACACGACGTGAGCCGCCCCGGGTTCCGGTGACCCCCGGGGCGGGCGCCCGCCCCTGAGGTGCGGAACTAGCTCTCGGCCAGGATCTCGTCCGCGTCCATGATCCGGTAGGCGTACCCCTGCTCGGCCAGGAAGCGCTGCCGGTGGGCGGCGAAGTCCTGGTCGATGGTGTCGCGGGCGACGACCGAGTAGAAGTGGGCCTGGTGGCCGTCGGCCTTGGGGCGCAGCACCCGGCCGAGCCGCTGGGCCTCCTCCTGCCGGGAGCCGAAGGTGCCGGACACCTGGATGGCGACCGTGGCCTCGGGCAGGTCGATGGAGAAGTTGGCGACCTTCGACACCACCAGCACGCTGATCTCGCCCTCGCGGAACGCGTCGAAGAGCTTCTCGCGCTGCGCGTTGGAGGTCTCGCCCTTGATCACCGGGGCGTTCAGATGCTCGCCCAGCTCGTCCAGCTGGTCGATGTACTGCCCGATGACGAGGATCTGCTGCCCGGCGAACCGGCGGACGATCGCCTCGGTGACCTTCCGCTTGGTCTCCGTCGTGGCGCAGAAGCGGTACTTCTCCTCCGTCTCGGCCGTCGCGTACGCCAGCCGCTCGGAGTCGGTGAGGTTCACCCGGACCTCGACGCAGTCGGCGGGCGCGATGTAGCCCTGCGCCTCGATCTCCTTCCAGGGCGCGTCGAAGCGCTTGGGGCCGATGAGGGAGAACACGTCCGACTCGCGGCCGTCCTCGCGTACGAGGGTGGCCGTGAGCCCGAGCCGCCGCCGGGCCTGGAGATCGGCGGTGAACTTGAAGACCGGCGCGGGCAGCAGGTGCACCTCGTCGTAGACGATCAGGCCCCAGTCCCGGGAGTCGAACAGCTCCAGGTGCGGGTAGACGCCCTTCCGCTTGGTCGTCAGCACCTGGTAGGTGGCGATGGTGACGGGCCGGATCTCCTTCTTCGTCCCGCTGTACTCGCCGATCTCGTCCTCGGTCAGCGAGGTCCGCTTCACCAGCTCGTGCTTCCACTGCCGGGCGGAGACGGTGTTGGTGACGAGGATCAGCGTGGTCGACTTCGCCTGGGCCATGGACCCGGCACCGACCAGCGTCTTCCCGGCGCCGCAGGGCAGCACGACGACACCGCTGCCACCGTGCCAGAAGTTCTCCACGGCCTGCTTCTGGTACGGCCTGAGCGCCCAGCCGTCCTCCAGCAGTTCGATCGGGTGCGCCTCACCGTCGACGTACCCGGCGAGGTCCTCGGCCGGCCAGCCCAGTTTCAGCAGCGTCTGCTTGATCTGGCCGCGCTCGGAGGGGTGCACGGCCACGGTGTCCGGGTCGATCCGGGTGCCGACCAGTGGGGCGATCCGCTTGGACTTCAGCACCTCCTCCAGCACCGGCCGGTCGGTGGTGGTCAGGACGAGCCCGTGCGCGGGGTGCTTGCTGAGGGTGAGGCGGCCGTAGCGGTCCATCGTCTCGGCGATGTCCACGAGCAGCGCGTGCGGCACGGGGTAGCGGCTGTACTGCACCAGGGCGTCCACGACCTGCTCGGCGTCGTGCCCGGCGGCGCGCGCGTTCCACAGCCCGAGCGGGGTGACCCGGTAGGTGTGGATGTGCTCGGGTGCCCGCTCCAGCTCGGCGAAGGGCGCGATGGCCCGCCGGCAGTCGTCGGCCTGCTCGTGGTCGACTTCCAGGAGCAGGGTCTTGTCGGACTGGACGATCAGCGGACCATTCACGCGCGGCACACCCTTTCCATGACGGCCAAACGTCCAGTGTGCCTCATGGAGCGGGCCTGCCCGAAGGGCGCAAGATCGACGGTGGCCCGGCGGCGGGCTCACAGCGCCGCTTCGACGAGGAAGAGCTGGGCGTCCGCGCCGGTGCAGGGCTGGGCGACGGCCTCGGCGCCCGCGTCGGCGCTCGCGTCCCTGATGCCGACGCACTTTCCGTCCGGGGCCTTGATCAGATAGGTCCGGCCGACGGACTTCTCCGACCGCCCGGCCTTCTCGGCCTTCGCCGGCTCGGTCGGCACGAAACGGAAGACGGTGGTCTGCTCACACGCCTCCCACGGTTCGAGCAGCCCCTCACCGGGCCCGGAGGTGAGCACCTTGAGGCAGCCCTTGCCCTGGTCGGGGCGGTACCAGGAGATCCGGTAGGCGTTCTCGCCGACGGGATCGAGGGTGGTGGTCTGCGGCGCCGTCTTCTCGCAGGGGCGCTGCACGGCGACGAGGGAGTGGTACCGGCCGTCCGGGACCTGCCCGTCCGTCACGCACAGACCGGGCGAGCCGAGCGGCCGCAGGAGGACCTGCCCGCGTGGCAGCCGCACGGGCCCGGACGTCGGCTGCGCCGAGTCCGTGTCCTCGGTCCTCCCCGAGCCGCCGGAGTCCCGCAGGGACCAGACGGCGGCGGAGACCAGCGCGAGGCCGAGGAGGGAGGCGGCGAGGAGGCGGGTACGGCGCCCGCGCAGCAGCCGCCGTACCGGACCCCGGGCCCCCGAGCGCCCGCTCGCACCCCCGGCGTCCGCCCCGTCCCCGGCATTCCCGAAGGCCCCGAGGTCCCTGGAGCCCCCCGTGGCCCCAGGGCCCCCGGAGCCCTCCGCGTCCGGACCCTCGGCGTCCCCCGCATCCCCGGCGTCCCTGGAGCCCCCCGTGACCCCAGGGCCCCCCGCCGCGCCCGATCCCCCCGCCGCTTCCCCCGCTCCCCCTGCTCGTCCCGCTCCCCCCGAGCCTCCCGGCCCCTGTTCCGGGGCCGGGGTCTCGGCGGCGCGCTGCCGTGCGGCCAGCCACTCGTCCACGTAATCGCCCTCTCCGCACGCGCGGACGAACGCCGCCAGCAGCTCCTGCCGGGGCAGCGAACCGTTGCGCAGGACGTCGGCCAGCGTGCTGCGCGGCAGCAGCTCGCCCTTCTCGGCGGCGCGCTCCTCGAGCTGCCGGTAGGTCAGCCGGGAGCGCGCCTTCAGCTCGCGCAGCTCGGCGTTCAGGTCCGCCGCGGTCCGTAACTCCTGCAACGCAAGCGCTCTCTCGTCCATGACCCCCATCGTTGTTGCGGGGGCTGCCATGGAACAAAACCCTTTCCGGCCAACGTGGCCGGAGCTAGCGGGCCTTCGGCGAGGTGTAGCCGAGGACCCGGCCGGCCGTGGCGGGCTGGGTCCTCTTGTAGGTGAGCCGCTCCAGCGAGGTGTTGCCCTCCACCGAGTGGTACACCTTCCGGGCGGTGTTGTAGGAGGTCACGACGCCCACGTGGTCGGCACGGCCGTCACCGTTGTCGTCGTAGGACACGACGTCACCGGGCTTGGGCCGGTACCGGCCGGCCGCCACCTGTGCCTTGGTGTGCCAGGTGCCCTTGGCCTTGCCGTACGTACGGAACGAGTCGGCCGCCGCGTTCAGGCCGCTGATGTCGGCCTTGCCCCAGTACCAGGTGTACTTCGCGAAGTCCGCGCACCAGGCGCGCGAGGTCCACTTGACGCTGGTCCACGTCTTCTTCCAGGCGCCGCCGACCTTGATGTACATGTAGCCCTTGCTGGTTCCGCACGCCTGGTGGTTGGTGATCGTGCCGGTGCGCGGGGCGCTGGTGTGGTCCCAGCGGAGGTTGGCCTTGGCCGTCCAGAAGCCGGTGTAGAAGTTGCAGTTGTTGCGCTCGGTGTCGCCGTCCTTGGCGTCGCCCTCGTACTTCCGCTTCTGCACCTCGGCGTTGTCGCTCGTGTACTGGCCCAGCGCCTGCTGGGCGATCAGCGGCCCCGGGGCGGTGGCCGCGTGGGCCGGGCCGGCCAGGACGAGGCTTCCCAGCGACATGGCCAGGGCCGCCCCCGCGACGGCCGTGGTCCTCGCTGTGCGTATCGCAGACATCCCGTGCTTCCTTCCGTCGGATCGAAGCCGGGCCCAGAGCGGGGCCGGCTGACGACGAAAGGCTGGCCGGGGGATGCCGGGGCGAACAATGGGTTGAGGTGTCCAGGACATGTCCGGGACAGGCGGGTGCTGTCCGGCCTGGTCAGGGGCTTGTCCGAGGGACAGGTTCACGGCCCGGACGGCCCACCGGACACGGGACACCGCACGGCGCGCGCGGAAGGACGGCTTCCGCCTGCCTGTGCCCGCAGGGACGACCTCATGTCTGCGCCCGCAGGGACGACCTCATGTCTGCGCCCGCAGGGACGACCTCATGCCTGGGCCCGCGGGGACGACCGCAGGCCTGTGCCCGCAGGGACGGCCTCAGTCGCCGGCCAGCTCGGCGACGCCGGTGACGCGGTGCAGCGGGAACGTGCGAACCTCGTCCGCCGTGTGGTCGTACGCCGTCACGAAGCCGCCCTCGACCCGGATCGGGGCGATGACCCGCTGGCTGGCGGCGCCCTCGGCGTTGACGTACCCGATCCACACGGAGTCGCCGGTCAGGACGGCGGCCTGCATGGTGGCCAGGGTCTCGGCGGAGGAGGTGCGGGGCAGCTCGCCGCCCCCCAGGGGCTCCCCGACGGTCTTGCGCGGGGTGGTGGCGGCCAGATCACCGGCCCGGATCGCGCGGATCGCCGCCGCGAGCAGCGTGGCGTCGGGCGGCGGCGGCCCGTCCGGCACCGGCTCGGGCGCGGTGCGCGGCGGGGTGCGGTGGGCGTGCGCCCGGGTGATCAGGACATCGCCCTCGGCGGACTCGGCGGCGGGCGCGTACCCCATCGCGCGCAGCCCCTCCAGCAGCGCCCCCGGGTCGGTCCGGGCGGCCAGCACGGTCGGCGCGAGGCGGCGCAGGCCCAGGGCGGCGGCGCGCTTGTCGGCGAGGATCTCGTTGAGCAGGGCGTCGTCGTCGCAGCGGACGTACGCCGAGGCGGCGCCGACCCGCAGGTGGCCGTGTCTACGGGCCACGTCGTCGATCAGATAGGCGAGCGGCTGCGGGACCGGGGTGCGGGAGTGCTCGGCGAGGAACGCGTGCAGGTCGGCGGCGGTCCGGCCGGCGTCCAGGGCGCGGCGGACGGACGCCGGCGTGAACCGGTACACGGTCGCGCCGCCCTTGGACTCCACGTCCGCGAGCACCCCCAGCATGTCCGCGAGCGGACGCCGCAGCGGACCGGGCGCCACCGCCGTCAGGTCGGCCTGGAGCAGCACGTGGTCCAGCGGCTCGGGCAGCAGCGGCGCGAGCAGCCGGGCAGCGGCGGCGGCCGCGAGGCCCTGCTCGGCGGGGGAGAGGGGCACGAGCCGCTCGGGGGTCCGGTGGTGGTGCACCGGAAGCTTGTCACCGGGGCCGGTGGGCTCGGGCGAACCGGCGGCCGGGGTCGCCGAGGAGCCGGGCGCCGGGACGCCGGTCGCGGACGTGCCGCGCCTCGCGGAGCCGGTGGCCGATGCGGTGCCCGGCGTCGCGGAGCCGTGGGCGGCCGTGGCTGCGGCCCTCGCCCCCGACCCGGACCCGACCCCGGACGCCCTCCCGGCCCCGCCGCCAGCCGGTGCCCCCAGCAACGCGCGCCCGTGGGCCGACAGCGCGCCCCGTCCGGTCACGCCCAGCAGTTCCGCCTCCGACAGGGTCCAGCGGGCGAGCCGGGAGCGCAGGTCGTCGTCGCGGGCACCGTCGCGCTGAGCACCCCGCAGGGGCCGCTCCCAGCGCAGCCGGGCCAGCACCGACTCCACGTCCGGCGCCGCGCCCTGCGGCAGCGCGGCCAGCAGGAACAGCACCCGGTGCCGTACCTCGGGCGCGGCGGAGCGGTCGAGGCCCGGACCGAGCGCCGACAGGGTCCGGTCCTTCGCGTCCCGCCCGCCGACCAGCCCCGGCGTCCGCGTGGCCGTCAGCCAGACCTGGGCGAGCCGGGCCCAGCGCTCGGCCGGTGGCAGCTCCAGCCACTCGTCGTAGGCCGGGGTGGCCGCGTACCGCTCGTCGGCCTCGCCGTCGGAGGCGATCAGGCCGGCCGCGTAGGCCAGCTCGACCCAGAAGGCGGCGACCGGCTCCGACACGTCCAGCGCCACGGCGGTCCGCTTCAGGTCACGGACGCTCAGCCCGCCCGCCCGCAGCACCGCCGGCCCGCCCTCGTCCCAGTCCTTCAGCAGCTCCTCCACCGTGGCCAGCGCGGTGTACGCCTGCCCGGCCGCCGTCGCGTCCACCACCTGCGGGCTGTGGGTCGCGGCCGGCGCCACGGCGGGCGGCAGCGGCTCGGGCGTACGGTGGGCGCGGCCCTCACGCAGATGCAGGGCGACCTCGCGGGGCAGGACGACCGTGCCGGGCGCGGTCGGCAGCAGCAGCCCGCGATCCAGCAGCCAGCGCAGATGCGCTGCCGGCTCGGCGGTGACCTGCCCGTACGGCGGCCCCCACACCAGCCGGGTCAGCACCTCGCGGGCCGCCTCCGGGGCCCCGGCGAGCAGCTTCGCCATCTTCCTGCGGTGGGTGAACAGCCCGGTCAGCGCGGCCACGGCGGACACCGAGTCATGGGTCGACGGCAGCCCGGCCGCCGTCACGATCTCCTGGATCCGTCCCGGCGACATGCCCGAGGTGGCCTCCTGCACGGTCGGCCCCAGCCCGGTCGGGGACGGGTGCTGCGGGGACGGCGCGAGCAGCTCGCGGGCGGTCCGCACCAGCCGCAGCCGGTCGTCGTCGCCCCACACCAGCGCCTGCTCGCGCAGGGTGGCGACGGCCCGCGGCAGCGCGCGGGCGACCGTCTCCTCGCCGGCGTCCCCGGCCATCAGACCGAGCAGCGTGTCGTACGACGCCGGGTCCGGGGCCACGGCCAGCGCCTCCGCCGTCTGAAGCGCGAACCGGTCCAGGCGCTCCAGGGCGCGCAGCACCGAGGCGCGGGTGCCGGCGCGGGTGGCGAGCTGGGTGAGGTCGGTGGGGACGGGGGTGATGAGGTCCGGGCGGCTGCGCAGCAGCGCGGCCAGGGAGGCGTCGTCCCGCGCGCGGAGCGCCTCCGCGAGGGACCGAGGGGCTGAGTGGGCCTCGGGGCTCATCCGGCCAACGGTAGCGGACTTCCCTGTACCGAGGGCATCGCGCGAGAAGCGGTACGGTCCTCAGCGGGGTATCAGTCGGCGTCACCCCGGAGGGGTTCCGTGGGGATCGAGAGCGACCAGGTCGTCTACGAGTATCTGAGCCGCGTCGGAGACATCGCCCAGCAGCGCCAGCTGCCGTCGGCGACGCGGATGCGGCTCGTGTCGGAGCTGCGGAACGAGATCGACCGGTGCCGGGCGCAGGCGACGGTGGACTCGCCCGCCGCCGTCCGCCGCATCCTGGACCGCCTGGGCACCCCGGACGAGGTGGTCGGGGCGGCGGGCGGCACCGGCGGCCTCCCGCAGGCGCCGCCCACCGCCGTACCGGCGCAGCCCTCCTCCCGGGAGCGGGCACCCGAGCCGGCGGAGCGGGAGCGGCCGAAGGGGTTGCGGCGGGTCGTACCCCGTCCGCGCCCCGCCGAGCCCGAGCCGCCCGCCGCCCGCGACACGCCCGCCCCGCCGCATCTCGCGCCCGCGCACGAACTGGGGGACGGTACGGCACCGCCCGACTGGTGGCGCGTCGGCACCGCGGGCCCCCTGGGGGACGCCGACCCGGTGCCGGGGTTCGTCGGCGGCGTGGAGATCCCGGAACTGCTGAGAAGGCCCCCGGGGGAGGCCGCCGGGAAGGAGGCCGAGAAGCCGGCGCCGGAGCCCGCCGAGACCGCGCCCACGCCCGTACCGGCCAAACGCCGCCGGCTCCTCGGGCTGCTCCCGGCCGGGAAAGCGACGCCGGCCGACGCGGGCGCCGGTCCCCGTCGGCTCTCCGGCTGGTCCAACCCCCTCCTGCTGCTGGCCGCCGCCGCGCTGGTCGCCGGTGCCGTACTCGGCAACTGGTTCGCGCTGCTCCTCGGCTGGGCCATCGCCTACGGCTCCCGGCGGCTGACACCGGCGGAGACCAAGTGGGCGGTGATGGTCCTGCCGGGCACGGCGATCGCGGCGGGGCTGGTGTGGCTGTGGGGACGCAACGAGGGCCGCTGGGGTGAGCCGATCGCCCAGGGCCATATGAACGACGCGGTGAGCGACACGTGGCCATGGGTCGTCAGGGGAGCGGCGGTCGCCTCGGCGTTGTTCCTCCTGTGGCGCTCCCAAAGGAAGCGCTAGCGCTTGCGCGGCCGTCGTCCGGGTGCGGGTACGTGGGGGCTGGTCGCGCAGTTCCCCGCGCCCCTTGACCAAGCTGCGGCCGACCCACCCAAGGGGCGCGGGGAACTGCGCGAGCGACCACGACGTACCCGCACCCGGCAGGCAACCCCGGCCCACGGCGCAACCCCACCCGGCCGAACCGCCGGCGGCACCCGGCACAATGGCCCCCATGGCCTCCCTCACCGTCGGTTTCGACCTCGACATGACCCTGATCGACTCCCGGCCGGGCATCCGCGCCTGCTACCTGGCCCTCGCGGAGCGGACGGGGACGTTCATCGACGCCGACCTGGCGGTGACCCGGCTCGGGCCGCCGCTCGTGGAGGAGCTGATCCACTGGTTCCCGGCCGACGAGGTGCCGGCGATGGCCGATCTGTACCGGGAGATGTACCCCTCCATAGCCATCGCCGCGACGCCCGCCATGGACGGCGCCCCGGAGGCGATCGACGCGGTGCGGGCGGCCGGCGGACGGACGATGGTGGTGACGGCGAAGTACGAGCCGAACGCCAAGCTGCACCTGGCCCACCTCGGCATCGAGCCCGACGTGGTCGTCGGTGACCTGTGGGCCGAGCAGAAGGCCGCGGCACTGCGCGAGTACGGCGCGGGCGTGTACGTCGGCGATCACGTCGGAGACGTCCGCGGAGCCCGTGCGGCGGGTGCGTTCTCGGTCGCCGTGGCGACCGGCCCGTGCCCGGCCGACGAGCTGCACGCGGCCGGTGCGGACATCGTCCTGACGGACCTGTCCGCGTTCCCCGCGTGGCTCACCGGCTACCGCGAGGCGCCCGGCGCGGCACCCCTCGCCTGACGCCGTCCGGCGGCGACGGACCGCAGGACACCCGCTCCGGCCACGAGGAATCCGACGGCCATGAGCATGCTCAAACCGAACATGTACGTCGGAAAAGGCTTCGCTCCGAGGAACAGCGGGGCCACCGTGACGAGGGTGGCCACGGCCCCGAGGAAGAAGACGACGGCACCGGCGCGGATCAGTCGGTCACCGGGCGCGGCGGAATTCGTTTGGGTTTTGTCACGCACCGGACCAGGGTAGTTCCCTGCGCGAGAGAACAACCGGGGGACGTCTTGTCACCCGCCCCAAGACCATTAGCCTTGGTACCGGCGGGTCATGGTCGACCCGCTCTAGTGCTATCAAGAGCCGTTTCCGAAGTAGTTTTCCCGACGAGTACGAGGACGAGGACAGACGTGCCTACCGGCAAGGTCAAGTGGTTCAACAGCGAGAAGGGCTTCGGCTTTCTCTCCCGCGACGACGGCGGTGACGTCTTCGTCCATTCCTCGGTTCTCCCCGCCGGAGTCGATGCGCTCAAGCCGGGACAGCGCGTGGAGTTCGGTGTCGTCGCCGGTCAGCGCGGTGACCAGGCGCTCTCGGTGATCGTGCTCGACCCGACGCCGTCCGTCGCCGCCGCCCAGCGCAAGAAGCCGGACGAGCTGGCGTCGATCGTGCAGGATTTGACGACCCTTCTCGAGAACATCACGCCGATGCTGGAGAAGGGCCGTTACCCGGACAAGGCCTCCGGCAAGAAGATCGCCGGTCTGCTCCGCGCGGTCGCCGATCAGCTGGACGTCTGACCCGTATCCGACGTCTGGCGTCCGACCCGCATTACGGGAAAGCGAGCGCGTCCGGGCCGAGGGGTGGCACCAGCCCCTCGGCCGCCGCGCGCGTGAGCAGTCCCCGGACCGCCGCGTAGCCGTCCTCGCCGAGGTCGGCGGTGAACTCGTTGACGTACAGCCCGATGTGCTGGTCGGCGACGGCCGGGTCCATCTCCTGGGCGTGTTCCATGACGTACGGCCGGGAGGCCTCCGGGTCGTCCCAGGCGGCCCGTACGGACGCCCGTACGGCGTCGGCGAGCCGGCCGAGCCGCTCGGCGCCCAGCGACCGCTTGGCGATGATCGCGCCCAGCGGGATCGGCAGCCCGGTGGTCCGCTCCCAGTGCTCGCCCATGTCGGCGAGCTTGTGCAGCCCGTAGTTCTGGTAGGTGAACCGGGCCTCGTGGATGACCAGGCCGGCGTCCACCTTGCCGTCCCGCACGGCCGGCATGATCTCGTGGAACGGCATGACGACGATCTCGCCGACCCTGCCCGGCAGCGTGTCCGCGGCCCAGAGCCGGAACAGCAGGTACGCGGTCGACTTCTCGCTGGGCACGGCGACCGTACGGCCCGTCAGATCGGTCTCCGCTTCCCGGGTGAGCACCAGCGGCCCGCAGCCCCGCCCCAGCGCACCGCCGCACGGCAGCAGCGCGTACGTGTCGAGGACGTACGGCAGGACGGCGTACGACACCTTCAGCACGTCGAACTCGCCGCGCTCGGCCATGCCGTTGGTGATGTCGATGTCGGCGAAGGTCACGTCCAGCGCGGGGGCGCCGGGGACGCGGCCGTGGGCGAGGGCGTCGAAGACGAAGGTGTCGTTCGGGCAGGGGGAGTACGCGATCTGCAACGGTTCACCGGTCATGTGCGTTCCAACTCTCCAATGCGGGCGCGAGTTTCCCGAAGGCCTCGGTGAGGGCGGCGAGGGCGTCACCGATGCGCCAGGCGGCGCGGTCGCGGGGTCCCACCGGGTTGGAGACCGCGCGGATCTCCAGCACGGGCACCCCGTGCGCGGCGGCGGCCTCCGCCACCCCGAACCCCTCCATGCCCTCGGCGAGCGCGCCGGGATGCCGGGCGCGCAGGGCGGCGGCGCGGGCGGCGGTGCCGGTCACCGTGGAGACGGTCAGGATCGTGCCGGTACGGGCGCCGGTGGCCTCGGACGCGACTCGTACGAGTGATTCCGGCGGACGGTGGGTGACGGTCCCGAATCCGAGTTCGGTGACCGGCAGAAAGCCGTCGGCGGTCTCGGCGCCGAGGTCGGCGACGGTGATCGCGTCGGCGACGACGAGCGAGCCGACGGGCGCTCCGGGCGGGAAGCCGCCGCCGATCCCGGCCGAGACGACCAGGCCGTAGGGCCGGCCGGCCAGCGCGGCGGCGGTCAGGGCACCGGCGGTGGTGGCGGCGGCGGGCGCCGGGCCGACGCCGGCGGCCAGCAGGTCCCAGCCCGCCCCCGTACGGACCAGGGACGCGCCCGGCAGCCGCACCTCCTCGGCCGCCGCGCTACCGTCCGCCGTGTGCGCGTCCGCCGCGGGCAACGCCCGGGCCACCGCGTCCCGCTCTACGGGGACCGCGGTGGCGACGAGGACCGGAAGAGACGTCGTGATCAGGCCTTCTTCAGCTTGAAGGACCACACGCCCTTGTTCGTGTTCTCGCCCATCCGGATCGAGAGCGTGTTGGTGTTGCCCTGGGTGCCGTACTGGACGTTGAAGAACGCGCTGCTCGGGATCGTGCGGTACGTCTCCTTGCTGGAGTCGCTGAACTGGCGGCCGTTGACCAGCACGACCCAGCCCGCGTCCGCGATCTTCGGGTCGACGCCGATGCGGACGGTCTCGTCCTGGCCGACCTTGATCGACTTGATGTCGTCGGCGTTCTTGACGCACTCCTTCAGCGACTTCTCGTCCAGCGCCTTGCCGTCGTTGTAGCAGACGGCCTCGGAGTTGACCGAGTCCCCGCCGACGGTGAGCGTCGCGACGGGCGTCGGCTTGTCGCAGGCCGACAGGACGAGCAGTCCGGCGGAAACGGCGCCGGCGGCGGCGACGACGCGGCGGCGTCGCGCAACGCGGTGTACATCAGCGGCTTCGCCGCGGGGCAGCGTGGTCATGGCCGAAGGCTATCGGGCGCCCGGAGCCGCCCGCCCACGTGGGGTACGGCGTGCCCGGTTCGTTACGCCACGCGTGCCGGTGCCGCCCACGGCCTCACGCCACCCGGGGCCGGGTCCGGCCGCCGTGCCGGGCCGAGGCGAGCAGCCCCTTCAGCGTGCTCAGCCAGCCGACGGCCACGAACGCGGCACCGACCAGCAGCCCGACCGTGCCGTTGAGCGGCATCACGATGCCGACCGCGCCGCCGAACACCCACGCCATCTGGAGCAGCGTCTCCGAGCGGGCGAACGCCGAGGTGCGCACCAGCTCGGGCACGTCCCGCTGGATCAGCGCGTCCAGCGCCAGCTTGGCCAGCGCCTGCGCGAACCCGGCGACCGCGGCCAGGCACGCCACCAGGAACGCCCCGAAGAAGAGGGCGGCGACGACCGCCGCGCCGAGCACGACCGCGACGACGGTCACGATGATGATCTCCGGCGCCCGGGAGCGCAGCCAGGCCCCCACGGCCGTACCGAGGGCGTTGCCCGCGCCGGCCGCGACCCCCACGATCCCCAGCGACACCGCCGCGCTCTCCCCGGTCAGCGGATGCTCGCGCAGCAGGAAGGCGAGGAAGAAGATCAGGAAGCCGGACAGACAGCGCAGGGCGGCGTTGGCGCCGAGCGCGTGCGTGACGGCGGGCCCGACCGTCCGCAGTCCCGGCCGCTTGACCTGCCCCAGGTGCGGCCCGCGCAGATGCGCCTCGTCGGCCGCGAGCAGCGCCACGTCCTCGCCCTTGGCCGAGTCCACCTTGGGCGGCAGGGAGAACGACAGAAACGTCCCCGCAGTGAAGATCACGAAGGCGCCGTAGAGCGGCCACGGATCACCGAGGGCGTGCAGCCCCGCCCCGACCGGCGCGGCGGCACCGGTGGCCAGCAGCCCGGCGAGGGTCACCCTGGAGTTGGCTTTCACGAGCGAGAACCCCGGTGGCAGCAGCCGTGGTACGACCGCACTGCGGACCACCCCGTACGCCTTGGACGCCACCAGCACGCCCAGCGCGGCCGGATACAGCTCCAGGCTGCCGCTCGCCACCGCCCCCGAGATGATCAGCGAGAGCAGCGCCCGCGCCAGCATCGCCCCGGCCATCGCGGCCCTCCGCCCGTGCGGCAGCCGGTCGAGGAGAGGGCCGATGACGGGCGCGAGAACCGTGAAGGGCGCCATGGTGATGGCGAGATAGAGAGCGACCCGGCCGCGCGCCTCGTCGGTCGGCACCGAGAAGAACACCGTCGACGCGAGCGCCACGGTGACCATGACGTCCCCGGCGCCGTTCACCGCGTGCAGCTCGATCAGCTTGCCCAGACCCGACTCACCCGCGCCGTGCGCGTGCGTGGCCCTGCGGATGCCCCGGGCCGCGCCGGTCACGGGAAAGTGCAGGGCACGGCCGACCGAGCGGACGGCACCACCCACCCGGCCCGAACCGCCGCCCCGACCATTCGCCCTGTCCGCGGCTGCCACGACGTTCATAGTGCCCCGAGATCCGGTCGGATAGTGCGGACCCGACGGGTGTGGCGGCGCACGACCCCGGTCGGCGCAGGCAGAGGGGCGGGTGGGAATATGCACGAATCCCGTCCGGTGTAGCGTGCCTATCTCAGCCATAACGCAGAATGGATGGCAGAGGTGCGCCCAGGCGCGCGGATGCAGACGTCGATGCGGTCCCCAGGTCCGCTCCGTCGGCGAAACCGCCGGAGGCAGCCGCACTCGACGAGACGGCGTAGGAGAGAAGCGATACCTGTGAGCGCAGCGACAACGCGAAGCCGCACCCCCGACCGCCTGTGCGCCGAGGCCGTCGACCTCGCCCGCACCGCCGCCGAGGAGGCCGCCGCGCCCGGCGTGGTCGGCGAGCACGCCGGCCTGGTGTCGGAGGGCGACCGCGTTGTCACGCACTTCTTCGAGTGCAAGGAACTGGGCTACCGGGGCTGGCGCTGGGCGGTGACGGTGGCCCGCGCCTCCCGCGCCAAGGTCGTCACGCTCGACGAGGTCGTCCTCCTCCCCGGCCCCGACGCCCTCCTCGCCCCCGAGTGGGTCCCGTGGAGCGAGCGCCTGCGCCCCGGCGACCTCGGCCCCGGGGACCTGCTCCCCACCGACCAGGACGACCTGCGCCTGGAGCCCGGCTACACGGGCGAGGAGGAGCCGCCGCCGAACTCGGTGGTCTCCGAGGAGATGCGGGAACTGGCGGAGGCGGAGGACGCCGACGTCACGCCGGGCGCCCCCGCCGCCCAGCCGGCCACCCCCTCCCGTGGCTCCATCGCCTCCGTCGCCGAGGAACTGGGCATGCGCCGCGCCCGGGTCCTGTCCCGGTACGGCCTGCACAGCGCCGCCGACCGCTGGGAAGAGGCCTTCGGCCCCAAGACGGCCATGGCCCAGGCGGCCCCCGCCACCTGCATGACGTGCGGCTTCCTCACGCCCATCGGCGGCTCCCTCGGCCAGGCCTTCGGCGTCTGCGCCAACGAGTTCTCCCCGGCGGACGGCCGTGTGGTCTCCCTGGCCTATGGCTGTGGCGGCCACTCGGAGGCGGCGGTCATGCCGAAGCCCCCGCAGCCGGCCGCGCCGGTCATCGACGAGACCCGGGTCGACCCCTTCCCGCTCCGCCCGGCCCGCGACTCCGGCTCGGTCCCGGAGACCGGCGACGACGAGACGGCGGAACTCGGCCACTCCTGACCCTGCACGCGCACCTCGGCCCACACCGTCTTGCGCGGCGAGGGCCCGGGCGCCGTACCCCAGCGCTCCGCCAGCGCCTCCACGAGGAGCAGCCCCCGCCCGCTGTCCGCGTCCGGCTCGGGACGCACGGGCTCGGGCAGCCGGTCACCGCGCGTGTCGGTCACCTCGATACGGAGCGTGTCCCCGACGGCGTACAACGTCAGCCGGAAGTCCCGCCCGGCCACCCGGCCGTGCCCGGCCGCGTTGGCGGCGAGTTCGGCCACGACCAGCGCCGCCGGGTCCAAGGGCAGCCCCCACGACCGCAGTTGCTCGGTGGCGAGCAGCCGGGCGAGACGGGCCCCGCGTGGCGTAGGGGAGAGCTGCACCGTGAAGTGCGGGACGGGGGCGGAGATGTGGGTGGAGATTTCCTGGTTCACATCACTCAGAGTGGCCGCGCCTGCTACCTCTGAACAGTGACGACGCGGTTGCGTAGAGTCACTGTCCAGCGCGCGTCCGGTGGTGTCCGGGCGTGTCGAGAAGGGGGTGCTGCGGTGTGAGCGAGGAAGAGGAGCCGGGCTGGGAGGTCGAGCCGGACGACGAGTGGGGCGTCGCCGTCATCACCACCGTGGGCCGCCAACTGAAGCTGCGCCGCGAGGCCGTGGCCATGCGGGCCGCCGACTTCGCCAAAGCCGTGGGCTACAGCGAGGACATGGTCTACAAGGTCGAGTCCGGCAAACGGATTCCGCGACCGGAGTACCTCGACAAGGCGGACAAGCTCCTGGACGCGGGCGGGCTGCTCGCGGCGATGAAGGAGGATGTGGAGAAGGTTCGGTATCCGAAGAAGGTTCGGGCTTTGGCGGAGCTGGAATCGAAGGCGGTCGAGCTTCAGCTCTACGATCCGCTGAACATCCACGGACTCTTGCAGACACCGGAGTACGCGCGGGCGTTGCTGCAGATGCGTCGGCCCTCCTACACCGACGACGTGGTGGAACGAGGCGTCGGGGGCCGAATCGCTCGAAAGGTGATCTTCGAGCGGGACCCCGTGCCGGAGATCAGCTTCATCCAGGACGAGTGGTCGCTACGACGCCCCCTCGGAGGTAAGAAGGTGTGGCGCCAGCAGCTTGAACACCTCCTTGAAGTGGCCCAGTTGAGGAATGTCGAGATCCAGGTAATGCCGATGGACCGCGAGGAGCACGCGGGAGTGGCAGGCGGGATCGAGGTGCTGAAGTTCGCGGATGGCTCGGCAGTGGGCCGTTCCCCCGCAGTGGCCAACGGCCGCCGGGTGGAGGACCCGAAGCACCTCCGTATCCTTGAGCTGCGCTACGGCATCATCCGGGCGCAGGCGCTCACTCCCCGTGAGTCGACGACCTTCATCGAGCATCTGCTGGGGGCAACATGATCCGCTGGTTCAAGAGCAGCTACAGCAGCAGCAGCGAGGCCGACTCCTGTGTGGAAGTGGGCCTGGACTGGGTCGCCACCCCCACCGCCTCCACCATCCACATCAGGGACTCCAAGCAGGACAACGGCCCCCGCCTCACCGTCGCCCCCTCCACGTGGACGGAGTTCGTGTCGTACGCCGCCCGGCGCTGAAACGGTTGCCGTGGGGCCGCCCGCTTCTTGGCCAGTGTCGTGCTTCCGCGACCCGAGTAAAGGGCGCGTTCCGCGTCGCCTGCGGCGATGGCCCTCCGGGCCACCCTTGACTCGGCCCGCTCCAGCACGGGGGAGAAGCGAGCGGGCGGCCCGGGGGAAAGTGGCCGCCTTACCGGTACCGGGCCCTCAGCCGAGTCGGGCGCGCACCCGGCGCGAGGGGTACGCGGTCGCGCCTCGCCTGCACGCCGGGTGGGCTTAGCGGCGAACGGTGGGTGGGGGCGCGCCCCCGCGCCTCGCCTGCACGCCGGGTGCGATTGGCGGCTTACGGCCGGTGGGCGGGAGCGAGGGGATGGGCTGGCCGGCGTCCCATGAGCCTCTCAGGTCACAAGAGACCGGTGATTGGCGGATTTGGGCCACTCCTGCCGAGTGCCAAGCCGCTTGACCTGCTCCTTTGCCGGCGACCCTTGGCACAAATCCGCCAATCACTGAGCGAGGGGCCCAGTAGGGCACCCCCGACCCCGGCGGAAAGCCGCCAATCGCACCCGGCGTGCATGTGAGGTGCGAGCGCGCCCCGCCCACTCGCCGCAAGCCGCTAAGCACACCCGGCGTGCATGTGAGGTGCGAGCGCGC
>NZ_JBVHWM010000013.1:0-138228 GCF_055564375.1 Streptomyces sp. NPDC029138 | reverse complement strand
CCGGCAGACCACTCGCCAAGACCCGCGTTTCACCCTTCGCAGCACTCCGCCCCGCTGAATGAGATCCAGCGGGGCGGAATAAACCAACAGCGTCCACCCGGGGCGGGCTTTTTCGTGCGCGCACGCCGACGAAGTGAACAGAGCGCCAACTCCCCGCGAGAGGGGGCCCCTTCCGTGGCAAGTGCACGGATACTCTCCCCGGTTCCCATCAACCCCAGGGAGGCAGTGCATGGCCCTCACCACCCGTCGCAGAGCCCTCACCACCCTCGGCGCCGCCCTCGCGGGCACGTTCGCGCTGCCCGCGAGCCGCGCGCTGGCCGGTGAGCGGACGCGTCAGCCGCGCCCGCTGTGGCACGCCCACGCCCACAACGACTACGAGCACCCGCGACCCCTGTCCGACGCCCTCGACCACCGCTTCGGCAGCGTCGAAGCCGACATCTTCCTCGTCGGCGACCAGCTCCTCATCGGCCACGAGGCATCCGACCTCGACCCGTCCCGCACCCTGGAATCCCTCTACCTGGAACCGCTCGCCGCCCGGGTCAGGGCCAACCACGGGTCGGTCCACCGGGGTTCGCGCCGACCGCTCCAGCTCCTCATCGACATCAAGACCGAGGGCTCCGCCACGTACCTCGAACTCGACCGCCACCTGCGCCGCTACCCGCACCTGTTCACCCGGTACGCGCACGGCCGTGTCCACCCCGGGCCGGTCACCGCGGTCATCTCCGGCGACCGGGCGGCCCGGGCGCCGATGGAGGCGCAGACCGAGCGGCGCGCCTTCTACGACGGCCGGCTCGCCGACCTCGGCGGCGCCGCCCCGGCCTCCTTCATCTCGCTGATCAGCGACAACTGGACGCAGAACTTCACCTGGGCGGGTGTCGGGACGTTCCCGGAGGCCGAGCGGCAGAAGCTGCGCGGCATCACCGGTGCCGCCCACGCGCGCGGGCAGCAGGTGCGGTTCTGGGCCACCCCCGACACCGCGGGCCCGGCCCGGAACGCGCTGTGGACGGAACTGCTCGCCGCCGGGGTCGACTACCTCAACACCGACGACCTCGCCGGCCTGGAGTCCTTCCTCGACGCCCACCCCTCCGCATAAGACCACACGATCGGAGGACACGTCAGCCGCCCGGACGAACCCTCCGCTACGCCACACTTGCGGCCGAACGCCGCACATGGGGCGTGGCGGAGGAGGGTTCCCGATGGCCATTTCCATCTCTGTGGTGCTGCTGCTTCTGATCCTGGCCGTGATCTTCATTCGCAACTGCTCGCTGAAGATCTCACACGCCCTGGTCTGCCTGCTGCTCGGCTTCTACCTGGCCAGCACCAGCATGGCGCCCACCATCCACAGCGGGCTCACCGCGACGGCCGACCTGGTGAGCAGCCTGCGGCCCTGATCGGTCTCACTGTGCGGAGAAGACGCCGATGCCGTTGGGCACCGGGCGTTCGGCACCGCCGCTCGGGTGGTTGCGCACCGTCACGGCGGTGTCGTCCGTGTCGCGGGCGACCAGCTCCGTGGAGCCGCCGCCGTCGAGGTTGAAGGCGGCGGTGGCCCCCAGCGACCGCATGGTCTCCGCCTCCTCGGCGACGGTCAGCCCGGTGCGGTACTTCGCCGAGCCGTCGAGCGCCAACAGCAGCATCTGCTGCCCGCCGCCCTTGTATCCGACGACCGTCCGCACCGCCGACGTGCCGTCGTCCAGGCCGGACAGCGGGCTGCCGTCGCGCAGGATCGGGAAACCGCCGATCGCGAACGTGTACGGCACCCCGGACGAGGCCGCCACCAGAGTGTGCGACACGTCCACCGGGTCACCGACCGACAGCTTGCGCAACTGCCGCGCGCCTTCCTCGCGGCCCACCAGGACCGTGGTGCCCGCCGGGATCGTGCCGCTGCCCGGGGCGTCGGTGGCGGAGACCACCCGGCCGTCGCGCACCTTCACCTCGTAGGTGTCGTCGCTGCACGGCGCCGCGCGTTCGGCGTCGGTGCCGCACACGGCCCGCACCCGGGAGGCGCTGCCCCAGCGCGCGGTGAAGGCGCCGACGGAGTCCACCGGGAGCGCGTACTGGTTGAGGCCCTTCAACGGCAGTTGTCCGTCCGGGGTGCCGACCGAGCCGGAGAGGGAGAGACGGTCCAGGCGGGCCCGCCGGTCGGTGCCGACGCCGAACACGTCCCGGGTGCTCGTGCCCGGGGGCAGCGCGGGCCCGAACCGCTGGCCCTTCGGCACCGCCGCCTTGAGTACCTGCCCGTCGGCCACGGCCGGTCCGACGGCCGCGCCCGTGGCCTCCACGCCCGGGTGCTGCGTCTCCGTGATGTTGAAGAAGTCGCCGTTCACCCCGGCGACCGCACCGGCCGAGTCCGCCAGCCGGGAGACGGCCGCCCGGGCCGCCACCGCGCCCGGGTACAGCAGGTCGACGTGGACGTGCGGATCGGCCAGGTCCACCGTGACCAGATGGGCGCGGGCCGTCCCCGCCGCCCCGTCGATGTCGAACTGCCGGTAGGTGACGCCCGGCGCGAGCCGTCTGCCCGCGGGCGCGGCACCGGCCGGTGCCGCCCCCGCCAGGGCGGCGCCGGCCAGCACACCGAACGCCGTGACAACCGTGAGAACCGCTCTGCCCGCCGCCGAACGCCTGCGAGGTCTCGCCACCGTGCCCCCTGATGTCTCGTCAACTCTCCTCAGCGCAGGGGCAGTGGACCAGACTTGGGCGGCCGGCGGGCCGACTAGGCGTCGACGACGCGAGAACGGGTGAGAAAACGCACCCCCTCGGGTGCCTCCAGGGAGAAGCCGCTGCCTCGTCCCGGCACAACGTCCACGATCAGCCGGGTGTGGCTCCAGGCCTGGTACTGGCTCCGCGACATCCAGAACGTGACGGGCTCGGGCACGCCGTCCACCGTCAGCTCAGCCAGCAGCACGTCGGAGCCGCCGGTGCGGAACTCGCCGTCCGGGTAGCACATCGGGGCGCTGCCGTCACAGCAGCCGCCGGACTGGTGGAACATCAGCGGGCCGTGCTCGGCGCGCAGGCGGCGCACCAGCTCCGCGGCCTGCGGAGTGAGCGCGACGCGCGGGATCTCCTCTTCCATGTCACCGTCCTGGACAGCCGGGGGCGTCGAATCGTCCGCCCCAGTCTCACGGATGGTCACGAACCCGTCCAGAACGCCTCGTTGCCCGCCGCACCCGCTCCCCCCTGCGAACGGGGACAATGACGGCATGCGCCCTTCCTTCCCGAGCCCGCCCGAGCCGCGCTTCGTCCCCTCCGGTGAACACCCGCTGTGGGACGAGGCGCTGGCGGCGGTCAACCGGGACCTCGCGGCCACCCTGCCCGAACAGGCTCCGCTGTGCCTCATCGCGTACCCGGCGGACGAAGACGAGGACGAACAGGTCTACGTCGCGCTGGCCGACGGCAACGCGCACGGCAACTCCCTGTGGCCGTCCCGCTCCGCCGACTGCGCGCTGGGCAGCGTTGCCGAGGCCGCGCAGGAAACGATCATGGGGTGCCTGTGGCAGGTGTGGCCGGTCTGCACCCTGCACGGCCTCGGGATGCATGTGGGGGAGGAGGCCGGGCGCCCGGCCTGGAGCTGCGCCGGCGGCGGGCAGCCGGGCGAAGCGGCCCATGTGCGCGCGGCGGTGGGGGAACTGGACACGGTGCACCGCCCGCGCCGGCCGAACCGGAAGCGGCGCAAGGACGGCAAGGACGGCAAGGAGCGCTAGGACGGCAAGTGTCGCCAAGGCGGCACGGACGACAACGGTCGCCAAGACGCCACGGACGGCAAGGGCCGCGCGGCGCGCCGGGCCGGCTGAGCCGCGGCCGGAACCTGCTGCGATCATCGGCGGATGCGAGAGATCGACGAGCTGGTCCAGGTGGCCGATCCGGCCTGGCCGGAGCTTGAGCAGGCGTTCACCGGCAGCGCCGTACCCCTACGGGTGCTGCCCGCCGACGCCGACGAGGGCCGCCGCTGCCTGCTCCAGTTGCAGGTGACGGCGAGGTCGGTGCTCGGTGCGCTGACCCTGCACTGCGGTGGGCTGGTCCTGGACGACGGCTGGCTGCGGGTGTACGGCGCGGGTGGCGCCGGCGGCGGGCTGCCGAGCCTCGGCCGGGTCAACGGGTTTCCCGGCGAGTTCGACCCCCAGTGGTACCCGGCGGCCGGGCTCGTCGTCGGCCATGACGTGCTAGGCGGTGTCTTCTGCCTCAACGGCCATGACCCCGCGGGCAACGGCCGGCCGGGCGAGCCGGGGCAGTTGACCTACTTCGCGCCGGACACGCTGGAGTGGGAGGCGCTGGACATGGGCCACTCGGCGTGGATCGGCTGGCTGCTGTCCGGTGGGCTGGACAGGTTCTACGCGGGGCTGCGCTGGCCGGGCTGGCGGGAGGAGTCGGCGGCCCTTGAGCTGTCCCAGGGCATCAGCGTCGTCCCGTTCCTGTGGTCCAAGGAGGCGCACGAGGATCTCGCCGCCACCAGCAGACGGGCCGTGGCGCTCCGCGAAGTCGTGGGCGTCGCCGCCGACTTCGCCCGGCGACTGGGCCCGGCGGACCCGGGGTTCCTCGGCGAGGTGTGAGCGGACGACGCCCTCATCCGGTGGCAGCGGTCCGTCGCATCAGCAGCGCGAAGACCCCCGACGCCACCACCAGGCCCGCAGGCAGGGCCAGGTCGATGCCGCCCCTGGGCGGAGGCCACGGAGCCGGTGCAGACGGTGTCGACACACAGCGCGGACGCGCCCACCCCCGACCCGAGGGGCGGCGCGTCGGCCGGGTTGACGCCGCCGGTGTACCAGAAGGGCATGAGGGGCTCCTTCGGAGAGGGCCAGGGCAGGCGGGCAGGGGCGCGCGGAGGCCTCCGGTGCCGAAGCCACAGCACGCCGGGGCACCGCCACACGCCGTTGACCGTGCTCCTGCTCGGCCCGAGTACGGCCGTCCACGCCATGGACATCGTGCTGCGCCGCAACCGCTACCAGGGCCCGGCCCTGGCGGACGAGACGTCCACCGGCCTTGTCGGCGTGCACCGCGCTCGCCGCTGAGCGGGAGCGGATGTGTCTTCTTTGACGATCGGGGCGCCCGTGCCCTCGTCGGGCCCGGTACCACCGTGGTGGACCTGCCCGGTGCCGTTGTCACCACCGGCTCACCGACGGGCATCCGCACCCGGTCTCCGGGGCGGAGCGGACCATGGGCGTCGATCCGGCCGGCTGCCGAGACCTGGACGCCGTACGGGCCACGCTCGCCGAGGCGGTCCGGACGCTGCGGCCGGGCGCCTGGCTGCGTGGCTGGGGTCCGAACCCCAACGCCTTCGGCACCGCCCCGGTCGCCAACGCCGCCCTCGGCCCGGTCCTCGCCCCGCCATTCCCGCCCTGACCGACCTGTTCCACGCGCACTGGGCGCTGGCGGGCGAGCGTGCGCTGGAGCCGGCCCGTATCGACGAGCCCGGGAGTTCGCCCACGGCTCGGAGATCGTCTGCGATACGGCGGGCCGGCCCACGCACATCGAGACCGTCCCGGACGACACGCTACGACGCTTCACCCCGCTCGGCGTCGTCGCCTCCATGCAGCCGACCCACTGTCGCGAGTTCAACCGCGCCGACCACACCGACACCTGGTCCCGGCGGCTCGGGGAGGAGTGGGCCGGGCGCGCCTTTCGCCGCCGTGATCTGCGGGAGGCCGGGGTCCGGGTCGTCCTCGGCTCCGACTGGCCCATCGCGTCGTACCCGCCGCTGGAGGTCATGGCCGGCGCCCGGTACTGCCGCCCCGCCGATCTCTCGCGGCTCCCGCACGGCCCGGGGCAGGCCCTCACCGTGCTCCAGGCGCTTCAGGGCATGACCGTCGACGCCGCCTGGGCCGCCGACGAGGAGGACCGCGCCGACCTGACGGGCCTGGCCGACGACCCGCTGCGGGTGCCCGACACCGAGCCGGCCGGGCTGCCGGTGGTGCTCACGGCGGTGGCGGGGCGGGGCACGCACCGGGCGGCCGAGCTGTAGCGCGTTCAGCGTGCGGAGTCGCGCCGCTCCCGGCGGGCGCGGAGGGCCTCCGGCAGCAGCGGCAGCAGCGACAGGACGACGACCACGGCGACCAGCGGCAGCAGATAGTCGTCGATGTGCGGGACGGACGCACCCAGGGTGTACCCGGCGAGCACCAGCGTCTGCGACCACAGCACCCCGCCCACCGTCTGCCAGAGGGTGAAGGTCCGCGTCGGCACGCCCAGGGCCCCGGCCACCGGGTGCAGGACCGTCCGCAGCAGCGGCACGAACCGGCCGATCACCAGCGCCTTGCCGTAGCCGTAGCGCGCCAGCAGCCGCTCCGCCCGCGCCGCCGCGCCCTTCACCCGCCCGCTGCTCGTGCGCGCGAGCAGCGCCCGGCCGCCGTGCCGTCCGATCAGATACCCCACCTGGCCGCCCGCCACCGCGCCGACCGCCGCGCACACCAGCACCTGCCAGAGCGCCAGTCGCGGCGGCTGCTGGGCGCTGCCCGCGCACAGCACACCGGCCGGGAACAGCAGCGTGTCACCGGGCAGGAAGAAGCCGACGACCAGCAGGCCCGACTCGGCGAAGAGCACCACGAGGACGCCCAGCGCGCCGAAGGCGGCCAGCACCGAGGCGCTGTCCATCGGGTTGACGGCGATCACCGGCCGAGCCTCCTGGCCTTCTCGGGGACCCTGTCCACTCCCCAGGATCGCCTGCCCGGCGCGGCCGTGCGCGCCGGTCGCCTGGATCAGTCGTACGAGATGTGCCGCGAGCGCAGCAGGATGTCGTCGCCGTCCACGGTGAGGACGTCCTCCAGGAGGCAGCTCGGCCAGATGTCCGGAACCTTCTCGCCCTGCCGTGTGCGCACCACCAGTGCGTAGAGCGTGGCCCGGATCGAGTCGTCCGGCAGCGGCGTGAGCACGATCTGGTTGAAATAGTGCCGCCTGGTCACCCGGTCGTCCTTGGTCGCCTCCCGGTGGGCCTCGGCGGCGGCGAGAATTCCCGCCCGGGTGCGGGCCGGCGGCGCGTCGGGTGAGTGGTGAAAAATGGCGTCCTCGGTGAAGGTGTCCACGTATTCCTTGAAGTTTCCGCTGTCGAGGGCGTGCGTCTGCCGGGCGTAGAAATGCTGGACCCGGGCGTAGAGTTCCGGCGTCACCTGTCGCATCGTCGAACACCTCCGTGAAGCGCCGTGGCGAATGTCCCGGCACGGGAACCTATTTCCGGCCGCTGGAGGCGGAATGGATCAGCGCTGAACGCCGGCCGGGCCGCGCGGGGACCGGTACGGCGCGGGCTGGAGCGGTTTTCCAGACGGTTTCCAGCGCACGGTCCGACGATCGGGTCTTCGAAGGCACGCGGCACTGCTGGAGAGGACACCGATGCGCTGATGCCGGGTAACGAGGACGGTCTGGTCGCTGCGGGACGCCGGCTGGCACACATGGCCGCACCGCACGCGCTGAAGTCGGAAACGGAGCGGCGGCTGACGCCGGAGGTCGCGGACGCGGTGGTCGAGGCGGGTTTCCCCCGCCATTTCGTGCCCGCCCGCTGGGGCGGCACCGAGGGGACCTTCGCCGCCTGCGTGCGGGCGGCGGCGCACACCGCGGAGGGCGATCCGTCCGCCGCCTGGGTGGCGTCGGTCGTCGCCTCGCTCGGCCGAATGGCCACCTATCTGCCGGAGGCCGGGCAGCGGGCCCTGTGGGAGCGGACGCCGGACACGTTCATCGCCTGCGGCCTGGTGGCGAGCGGAACCGCGACGGACGTCGGCGACGGCTGGCGGGTGAGCGGCCTCTGGCAGTACGTCAGCGGGATCCACTTCTCCGACTGGGCCCTCGTGGCCTGCCCGGTGCCGGCCGGCGACGACGGGCCCGAGGTGCGCTTCCTGCTGGTGCCCCGGTCGGCGTACACGATCGAGGACAGCTGGTTCACGGTCGGCATGCGGGCCACCGGAAGCGACAGCCTGCGGATCGAGGACACCGTCGTCCCCAAGGAGTACTCCTTCCCCCGTGGCGCGCTCCTGGCCGGCACACCGCCCCAGGGCGCGCCCCGCACCTCCGCCGTCCCGCTGCGCGCCGTCAGCGGGCTGACCTTCGCCGGTCCGGTCCTCGGCGCGGTACGCGGAGCGCTGCGGGCCTTCGGCGCCGACCTGGCGCGCCGGCGCGCGAGCGGCCCCGGCCACCGGGTGCTGGCCGGGAACGACACCGCCGCCGGGACCGCGCTCGCCCGTGGCCTCGCCCGGACCGAGGCCGCCGGGCTGCTGCTGGACCAGGCCGCGACGGCGGCGGACGCGGGTGTCGCGCCCGGCACCGACACGGCCCGGCTGGCGCTGCACCACGCCGTGGCCGCCGAACTGCTCGCCGACACCGTCCAGGACGTCCTGCGGCTGTCCGGCACCTCGTCCCACGACCAGCAGGCGCCGCTCCAGCGCTTCTGGCGGGACGCGACCACCGCGGCCAGCCACGCCGTCCTGCGGCTGGAGCCGGCGGGACGGGAGTACATGGACGCACTCGTCGCCGACGGCGCCTTCGACGAGGCGGCCGGTGAGGAAGGGGAGGCGGGGCGTTGACCATCACCCCGGGAAAGATCGTCCTGCCGGGCGAGGTCGAGCCCGTGCGCTGGACGGTGGAGGAAGGCAGGTTCCTGCTGCGCGGCACGGACACCGGCGGGCTCTTCTCGCTCATGGAGTTCATCACCCCGCCCGACGGGGGGCCGCCGCTGCACCTGCACGAGAACGAGGACGAGACGTTCGTCGTGACCAGCGGGGCCTACGCGTTCCGGCTCGGCGACCAGCGGTACGAGGGCGGGGTGGGCACCGTCGTCTACGGGCCGCGCGGCACCAGCCACGCCTTCCGGAACATCGCCGGTACGACCAGCACGATGCTGTGCTTCGCCACGCCCGGCGGCGCCGAGCTGATGTTCGAGGAACTGATCGAGCTGCGCGAGCGTGCGTCCAAGCTCGGCTGGCAGGACATCCTCGCCCTGGCCGCCAAGCACCGCATCAGCTATCCGGAGGGGCCGCCGCCCGGGCGCCGATGACCTCGGGGGCGTAGCGCGTCCGCCAGGGATGTCGGGCGTCTGCCGGGCCGTATCGCTCCGCCAGCGGCGTCGCTCCGCGAAGCCGTATCGCTCTGCCAGGCTGTATCGCGTCCGCGAAGCCGTATCGCTCCGTGAAGCCGTATCGCTCCGCCAGGCAGTATCGCGTCCGCCTCGCACGGTGTCCGGGTCCGGTCCCGTGCGAGGCGGGCTTCTTTCTGCCCGGGGCCGTGGGATCAGGCCTCCACGGCCGCGTCCTTGTCCACGGCGGGTTCCGGGCGCGGTGCCGTGGCGCGGGCCACCGCCCGGGTGATGACGTGGATGAGCAGGGTCATCAGGAAGGTGATGCCGAACGCCACCCACGCCGAGACCTCGGTCGCGTGAGCGTAGGCGCCGGCGTTCGTGCCGCCGCCGAGCGTGGCGAAGAAGAGCGTGCCGACGCAGGCGAGACCCGTGACGCTCGCGAACTGCTGGAACGTGGAGAGCATGCCGGAGGCCACACCGGCCTGGGCCGGTTCGACGGTGGACAGCGGCACCCCCACCAGGGACGGCAGGATCAACCCGTTGCCCAGGCCCATCAGGGTCAGGGCGACGAGCAGCACCGGCACCGAGTTGCCGTCGCCGACGATGTGCAGCCCCGCCGCGATGACCAGGACGCTCACCGTGGTGACCGCCGCGCCCAGCGTCATGATCCACAGCCCGTGCGAGGCGATGAGGCGCCGCCCGACCAGCGAGGTGACCATGGCGCCGACCGCGAGCGGCACGAAGCACAGGCCGGCCCGCAGCGGGCTGAGACCGAGCCCGTCCTGCACGAAGAGGCTGAGGACGAAGCTGATGCTCATGAAGAAGAGCATGAAGGCCGCGTTCATCGCCATGCCGATGCTGAAGACGCGGCTGCGGAACAGCGTCACGTCGAGCAGGGGCTGACCGCCCGTCCGGCTGACCCGGTGCTCCCAGCGGACCGTCAGGTACAGCGCGGGCACGGCGGCCACGAGGAAGACCCAGATCCAGGCGGGCCAGCCGAGCCCGCGCCCGAAGATGAGGGGGACCAGGGCCAGGCCGAGGGAGCCGGAGACACCGGCCACGCCGACCAGGTCCAGTCGGGGCCGCTTGTCCGTGGTCGTCCGGGGCAGCAGCCGCCGGCCCAGGGTCACCAGGACCGCGCCGACCGGCACGTTGACCAGGAAGATGGTGCGCCAGCCGAGGCCGGCGACGTCCGCGACCAGCAGCAGGCCGCCGCAGATCTGGCCGAAGATGCCGGCGAGGCCGGCCGTGACGCCGTACCAGGACAGGGCGCGCGGCCGCTCCGCCGGCGGGAAGATCACGGTGACCAGGGCGAGCATCTGCGGCACCATCGCCGCCGCCGCGAAGCCCTGGAGCAGCCGGCTCACCACGAGTTGGGCCGGGGTCTGGGACGCGGCGCAGAGCGCGGACGCCAGGGTGAACCCGGTCATCCCGCCGAGGAACATCTTGCGGTAGCCGATCAGGTCGCCGAGCCTGCCGCCCGTCACCAGGCCGGTCGCGTACACGAAGACGTAGCCGCCGACGACGAGTTCGAGCGCGGCCTCGCCGGCGTGCAGATCATGGCGTAAGGACGGAAGCGCGACATTGACCACCTGCGCGTCGAATCCGTACATGAAGAAGGCGGACATGATGACGGGCAGAGTGAGCCAGCGCCGCGGGTTGTCGGCCTGCACGGTACCTCCTTGGGAAATGTGAGGAAATTGCGGACGGGGAATTCCGGAAATGAATTCGCAATACGCCGGAAATTGCGTTCTGCGTATGGTTTCATGTCGGGGGTTCGGGAGATTACCCCGAACATGTTCCACATATAGCAATGGTGGAGTAAAAACGCCGACCTGAGCAGGGTGATTGGCGTGAACCTTGCGATGCCGCGTGCCTGCTGTTAGCGTGATCAAGATCGGTTTTCCGGCATCGGCCGAAACTATTGTCTCGGGCGACTGGATTCGATGTGTCACGCCTTTCTGGGAGTGTTGGGCAATGGGGGATTCGTACATAGTTGGGTTGATTCACGGTCATCCGTTGATCCGTTGGGCCATGGACCGGATCCTGAGCAGCGACCCGGCCATCACCGTCATCCCCGACCTCGGCGACCGCGGGCTCCCGCGGCTCGACGCCGTCGTCACCGACTCCCCGCTGCCCGCGCACATCGGACGCCGGGTGCCCGACGCCAAAGTGCTGCTGCTCGGGCCCGACGACCGGCCCTCGCCGCAGGAACTCATCGCCTCGGTCCGGGCCGTGCTCGGCACCCCGGCCGCCGACGGCGGCGAGCGGCAGATCCGGTTGACGGTGCGCGAGCGCCAGGTTCTGCGCCATCTCGCGGCCGGCCTGACGCAGCGTCAGGTGGCGCGCCGGCTCCAGATCAGCCCGCACACGGTGGACACGTACGTCCGACGCATACGCAAAAAGACGGGGCCCGGGAACAAGGCGTATCTCACCCGGGCCACCCTGGTGCAGCGGGTGTGACACTGCCGGGGTCACGTGGTGCTCCTTGACGAGGTGCGGTGGGCGTCCAGAGGCTCGCCGAAAACAGGTGGGAGCATACATGTTGTGTCGCCCCCGGCAGCCAACCCCAGATGTTGTGTCAACGGTGTGTCAGCCGTTCGGACAACGAGTGAAACGGGAGCCCCTCGGGGAGGCTCCTCGCCCAGGTGGGACAAGGGGTCCACGGGCCCGCCCAGCACGTTTCCAGATCGCTTCCAGCGCGACCGGCCAGGCTGAGGCAGGCAGTGCCCGGCCGGGGCACGGGGTCCGGCGCGCGCCGGCGGAAGCGAAAGGTGATCAAAGATGGCTGAAAGTCGGTCCGTCACCCACAGCATCGACATCGAGGCACCGGCGACGGAGGTCTACGGTCTGGTGGCCGACGCCTCGCGATGGCCCGTGGTCTTCGGGCCGACCGTCCACGTCGACGTGCTGGAGCACGGTCCCGCCGAGGAACGCTTCCGGATCTGGGCCTTCGCCAAGGGCGCGGTGGCGTCCTGGTCCTCGCACCGGCGGTTCGACGCGGAGAAGCTGACGGTCGGCTTCCGGCAGGAGCGCAGTGTCCCGCCGATCGCGTCGATGGGCGGGCTCTGGGAGTTCCGGGACCTCGGCGCGGACGCGGGGGGCGGGAGCCGGACGCGGGTGCTCTTCCGGCACGACTTCACCCTCGCCGACGACACCCCGGACACCCTGCGGCGAATCACGGAGATCCTCGACCAGAACAGCACCGCTGAGCTGGAGGCGTTGAAGAACGTCGCGGAACTGGGCGTGCCGGTGGCCGAGTTGGTCTTCTCCTTCGAGGACACGGTCGAGTACGAGGGGGCGCCGGAGCCCGCGTACCGCTTCGTCCACGACTGCGCGGCCTGGCCGCGGCGGCTGCCGCACGTCGAGGCCGTCGACGTCGCCGAGGAGGTCCCGGGCGTCCAGCACATGGAGATGGAGACGAGGGCCGCGGACGGTACGACGCACCGGACCACGTCGGTACGGGTGTGCACGCCCGGTGAACGGATCGTCTACAAGCAGACCAAGCTGCCGAAGGTGCTCCTCGGGCACAGCGGCAGCTGGCACTTCACCAGGACCACCGACGGCCGCAGCGCCGTCACCTCCCGTCACCTGGTGATGCTCGACCCCCGACAGGTGGCACCGGGCGGCCTGGCGGCGTTCCGGGACCAGGTCGAGACGACACTGAAGCGCAGCAGCCGCACGACGATGGAAGCGGCGGCGGACACCGCCACGCGCAACGCTTGACGTCCCCTGAAGCGGAGCCGGCCCCCTGGTGACAGGGGGCCAGTGGGGACGAGGCGGGCGGGGGAGTGGTGGATGGGGGCCGGCGCGGGCAGGCATGGGCCGTCGCACGGATCGGTAGCCTGGCCGTGCCTGCCGAGGTGACCGGTGGTCCCGTAGCCTGTCGCGCCGCTGGACCCGTACAGCCACACCAGGCACGGCAGTTGACGGCCTCGTAGGCCGTTCCGTCGGCTGCCCCTCTCCCGTGCGTCGGCCGTGGCCCGATCCCCCTCCAGGCCACGGCCGACACGGTGGGCGTCACGCCCGGGCGGGGGTCGGAGTGGTCGCCGTGTGGGAGAGGGCGTGGGCCTGGGCCGCCTTGCGGAGCAGTTCCAGTCGACCGTTGTGATCGGTGCGCGCGGGCGAGAGCATGACGGTCAGCGTCGTCGCCCCGGCCGCCGCGAACTCCCGCATCCGCTCGGCGATCCGCTCCACCGGCCCGATCAGCGAGACCCGGTCGATCAGCTCGTCGGGGATCGCCTCCGCCGCCTTGGCCAGGTCGCCCTCGGCGGCCCGCCGGTGGAACTCGGTCATCGCCGCCCCGAAACCGAGCCGGCGCGCCAGGGCCGTGTACACATTGCGCTCCGGGTCGCCCATGGCCAGAAAGTGCGCGTAATGCCCGCGCAGCCGCCCCACCCCCTCGGCCACGTCGTCGACGAACAGGGTCGGCACGCTCGGCGCCACCTCGAACCCCGCCATGTCCTTGTGCGCGCGCTGCCGCCCGTCCCGGAGCTCCCGCACCGCGTCGACCAGTGACTCGGGTGAGACGAACGCCCCGATCCAGCCGTCGGCGATCTCGCCGGTCAGCCGTAGGTTCCGGCCGCTCAACGCGGCCAGGTAGAGGGGGATGCGCGTGGTGCCGGCCTCCGGGAGGTGCAGCGGCGCCGCGTCCCGGCCACCCGCCGGCAACCGGTAGTGCTCACCCTCGTACCGCACCGGCCGCCCGCTCAGCGCGGCGCGGACGATGTCGACGTACTCCCGGGTCCGGGACAGCGGCCTGTCGAACGGCACGCCGTACCAGCCGTCGGACACATCGGGGTTGGACACCCCGAGCCCGAGCCGGAACCGGCCGCCGCTCAGCGCGTCGAGCGTCACGGCGGTGAGCGCGGCGAGCCCCGGCGAGCGGGCCGGGATCTGCATCACACCGGAGGCCAGGCCGATCGTCCGGGTCTGTCCGGCGACCATGCCGAGCACGCTGGCCGCGTCACTGCGGTAGCCCTCTCCGCAAATGACGAGATCGAATCCGGCGCGCTCCGCGCACCGCGCCAGTTCTCCGGCGTTTTCATGGACGAGATGGGCGGCAATGCGCATGCGGAAATACCTTTCGGATTTCGGGGCGGGCAAGGAATCACTGCCGGTCCTCCTCAGCCTCCGCGCGTGTTCTGTAATCGCGATGGAGACAGCCTGGACCTCGCCTTGTCGTCGGATTGCTCCGGCCCGCTCCAGAACTCTTCCGCAACCGCTCCAGAAGCGCCCGAATACTTGTCGAATGCAGGCAACGAAAAACGATCCGGCAGCGGTCGGCCATGAAGGCGACGGCGGCGGTCCGTGCCAGGAGGAGACAGAAATGATTGTGGTGACCGGGGCGACCGGAAATGTCGGTCGGCATGTGGTCACGGAGGTGATCGCGGCCGGCCGGCCGGTCCGCGCGGTGACCCGCGACGCCACCGGCGCCCCGCCCGCGCCCGGCGCCGAGGTCGTCGAGGCGAACCCGGCCGCCCCCGAGACGATGGAGGAGGCGCTGGACGGAGCCACCGCCCTCTTCCTCAACTACTCGGCGGTCCGCGACGCGACCTCCCAGTTGCTGGCGCTGGCGAAGAAGCAGGGCGTGCGCCGGGTGGTCCTGCTGTCGTCCGCGGCGATCGAACGCGAACCCGGTGCCCCCGCCAACCCCATCGCCCAGCTGCACCGCGCCCTCGAAGAGGCCGTGGAGGAGTCCGGACTCGACTGGACGTTTCTGCGCCCCGACATGTTCGCCGTCAACACCATCCGCTTCTGGGGCGCGCAGATCCGCGACCACGGCGTGGTCCGCGCCGCCTACGGCGACGCCGCGCTCGCCCCCATCGACGAGCGGGACGTGGCGGCGGTCGCCGCGACCGCGCTGACCGATCCGTCCCGGCGCCATGTGGGACAGCGGTATCTGCTCACCGGCCCCGAGGCCCTCACCCAGCGCCGGATGGTGGAGCTGATCGGCGCCGCCCTCGGCCGCCCCCTGCGCTTCGAGGAGCTGACCCCGGACCGGGCCGTCGCCGAGATGGCCGGCCTCGGCGTGCCCGAGCCGGTCGCCCGGGGCCTGCTCACCATGCACGAGGGATTCACCCGCGACCCCATGCCCGTCGCCCCGCCGACCCGGCTCATCACCGGAAAGCCCGCCCACACCTTCGCGCAGTGGGCCCGGCTGCACGTGTCCGACTTCACCGCCGACACCACCGCCGCCTGAGGGTCACCCCCGCGACGGCAGGCCGCCCGAAAGGAAACAGGAACACGGATGAATCGACGTACGGTCATCACCGGAATGGCGGTGCGCACGCCCGGTGGTGGCAGCACCAAGGAGTTCTGGGACCTCATCAGCAACGGCCGCTCCGCCACCCGTGTCATCACCCGCTTCGACCCCTCGCCGTACCGGTCCCAGGTGGTCGGTGAGTGCGACTTCGATCCGCGGCTGGAGAACCTGACGCCCCGGGAGATACGGCGCATGGACCGGGCCGCGCAACTGGGCGTGGTCTGCGCCCGCGAGGCGCTGGCCGACAGCGGGCTCGACTCCGCCGCCCTCGACCCGGCCAAGGTCGCCGTCAGTGTCGGCAGCGCCATCGGCTCACCGACCAGCCTGGAGCACGAGTACCGCATCCTGTCCGACGGCGGGCGCCACTGGGAGGTCGACGAGGCCTATCTCTCGCCGCACATGTTCGACTTCATGGTGCCGAGCGCCATCGTCAAGGAAGTCGCCTGGGCGGTCGGAGCCGAAGGGCCCGCCATGATGGTCTCCGACGGCTGCACCTCCGGCATGGACGCCATCGGGCACGCCCGCGACCTGATCACCGAGGGCAGCGCCGACATCGTCCTCGCGGGCGGCACCGACGCCTCGATCTCCCCGATGGTGGTGGCCTGCTTCGACGCGATCAAGGCCACCACACCGCGCATCGACGAACCGGAGCGGGCCTGCCGGCCGTTCGACCGGACCCGCAACGGATTCGTCCTCGCCGAGGGCGCCGCCATCCTGGTCCTGGAGGAGTACGAGCACGCCCGCCGCCGCGGCGCCCGCATCTACGGCGAGGTCGCCGGCTACGCCACCCGCTGCAACGCCTACCACATGACCGGCCTCAAGACGGACGGCATCGAGATGGCCGAGGCCATCCGGCACGCCCTGGACGAGGCACGCGCCGACCCCACGGACGTCGACTACATCAACGCCCACGGATCGGGCACCACCCAGAACGACCGCCACGAGACCGCCGCCTTCAAGCGCGGCCTGGGCGAGCACGCGTACCGCACGCCCGTCAGCGGCATCAAGTCGATGATCGGGCACTCCCTCGGCGCCATCGGGGCCATCGAGATCGTCGCCTGCGCCCTCGCCCTGGTCAACGACGTCATACCGCCGACGGCCAACCTCCACGAACCCGATCCCGAATGCGATCTCGACTACGTGCCGCTGACGGCCCGTGAGGCCCGCCTCGACACCGTGCTCAGCGTCGGCAGCGGGTTCGGCGGCTTCCAGAGCGCCGTCGTCCTGCACGGCCCGCGGAAGGTGGCGGCATGAAGCGCGCCGTGGTGACGGGGATCGGGGTGGTCGCCCCCAACGGCCTGACCACCGAGGACTTCTGGGCCGCCACGCTCAAGGGGCGCAGCGGCATCCGAGAGGTCGCGTTCGGCGACACCCGCTACTCGGCGCGGTTCGGCGGACAGATCGTGGACTTCGACGACAAGCGGCACATCCCCAGCCGACTGCTGCCGCAGACCGACCGGATGACCCGCCTCGCGCTGTACGCCGCCGAGTCGGCCTTCCAGGACGCCGAACTGAACCCGGATACCGTCGCTGGATACGGCAGCGGCGTCACGCTGTCCAACGCGGCGGGCGGATTCGCGCTAAGCCACCGGGAGCTGAAGAAGCTTTGGGGCGAGGGACCGAAGTCGGTCAGCGCCTATCTCTCCTTCGCCTGGTTCTACGCCTGCAACAGCGGCCAGATCTCCATCCGGCACGGGCTGCGCGGCCCGAGCGCCGCCCTGGTCGCCGAGCAGGCCGGCGGGCTCGACGCCCTCGGCTACTCGCGGCGCAACGTGCGGCGCGGCACCCGGATGGTGCTGACCGGCGGCGTCGAGTCGGCGCTGGACCCGTGGGGCTGGATCTCGCACATCTCCAGCGGCCGGGTCGCCCGGCCCGCCACCGCCGACCGGGCCTACCTGCCCTTCGCCGCCGAGGCCGCCGGCTACGTCCCCGGTGAGGGCGGCGCCGTCATGGTGCTGGAGGACAAGGACGCGGCCGACGCCCGCCGGGCGCCCCGCCGGTACGGCGAGATCGCCGGATACGCGGCCACCTTCGACCCGGCACCGGGCACCGGCCGGCCGCCCGGACTGCGCCGGGCCGCCGAGAACGCCCTCGCCGACGCCGGGCTGAACCCCAGGCAGATCGACGTGGTGTTCGCGGACGGCGCCGGCAGCCCCGACCTCGACCGGGCCGAGGCGGAGGCGATCAGCGCGGTGTTCGGGCCACGGGCCGTACCGGTCAGCGTGCCCAAGGCCTTGGTCGGCCGCCTCTACGCGGGCGGCGCCCCGCTGGACGTCGCCACCGCGCTGCTGGCCCTCCGCGACGACGTGATCCCGCCGGCCCCCGCCACCGTGGAGCCGGACCCGGAGTACGGCATCGACCTGGTCGTCGGCGAACCGCGCCACGTCCCGGTGCGCCGCGCCCTCGTCCTGGCCCGTGGCCGGGGCGGCTTCAACTCCGCCCTGGTGGTCACGGCGGCGGCCTGAACAGTCAGACGGAAACCCGAAGACTCAGACGAAGTCAGAAGACTCATACGAAGTCCGAAGACACAGACGAAGTCGGAAGACTCAGACAAGTCCGAAGACTCAGACAAGTCCGAAGACTCAGACAAGTCCGAAGACATCGGACGAAATCCCAAGGCAGAGGAGACACCATGTCCGCATCCGCTTCCGAACTCACCGTCGAGAGCCTGCGCGCCATCCTCGTCGAGGTCGCCGGGCAGGACGAGTCGTTCGACGCCGACACCGACATCGCCACCCTGACCTTCGACGAGCTGGGCTACGACTCGCTGGCCCTGATGGAGCTGTCCGCCACCATCGAGCAGCGGTTCGGCGTCGCGATCGACGAGGAGGAGCTGTCCAAGCTGTCCACGCCGGAAGCCCTCGTCCTGTTCGTGAACGGCATGCTGGCCGAGGTGTCGTGAAGCTGCCCGCACCGCTCGGTCTCGCCGGGCACACCTGGTACCCGCCGGACCGCGACCTCACCGCCGACGCGGTCCGGGAGGGCCGCGTCGACGCCAAGACCGCGCGCGAACTCGGCTACGAGGGGCTGCTGTTGTCGGCGGACACGGCACCGCCCGACATGGCGGTCCGCGCCGCCCGGCCCCTCCTCGAACGGATCGGCTGCCCGCCGGACGCCCTGGGCACGCTGTTCCACGCCAGCATCCACTACCAGGGCCACGACATCTGGTCCGCGCCGCACTACATCGCCCGCGAACTCGGCACCACGGCCCAGCCCGTCGGCCTGCTCCAGCAGTGCAACGGCGGCGCCACCGGCATCGAACTCGCCGCCACGGCGCTGCTGGCGGACCCCGAGTGCGGGCCGGGCCTGGTCACCACCGCCGACCGCTTCCAGCCGCCGGTGTGGGACCGCTGGCTCGGGGACTTCGGCATGGCCGTGGGCGACGCGGCCACCGCCGTCGTCGTACACCGGGGCGAGTACCCGGCGGACCTCCTGCTGCATGCCACCGGCACGGTGTCGGTGCCGGAACTGGAGGAGATGCACCGGGGGAACGACGCCTTCAACACCTCGCCCCTGGAGCACAGCCCGGTCATCGACGTCCGGCGCACCAAGCGGGCGTTCATCCGGCGCCACGGCATCGACCGGTTCTACAAGGCGGCCCACCAGGGCGTCCGCCGGGCCGTGGCGGAGAGCCTCGCCCACGCCGGCCTGGAACCCGACGATCCGCGTCTGCGCTGGGCGGTCCTGCCCCGGCTCGGCAAGAAGGCGATGGAGGAGGCGTACATCCCGCCGCTGGTGCAGGTCACGCCCGCCGAACTGCTGGACCTCGGCACCCCGACCGGCCACCTGGGCGCCGGAGACCTCAACGCCTCGCTCACCCAGCTGGCCCGCGAAGAGCGGCTGGCGCCGGGGGAGTTCGCGCTGATCCTCAACAGCGGGGGTGGGTTCACCTTCAGCAGCTTCATCGTCGGGCGGCCCTGAACCGGCGCCGCCCGCACCGGCCACAGCTCTCCGGCACACCACCGGGATCACATCACCGGGATCACACCACCGAGAGCCCACACCCAGAAGGGACACAGCCCATGCCCGTGGGAATCCTCCGGGTCGGCGGACACACACCCGCCGACGTCGTCAGCAACGAGCGGATAGCCGAGTGGAGCGGCACCACCCCCGACTGGATCGCCGAGCGCACGGGCATCCGGGAGCGGCGCTACGCCGACGCCGGCACCACCACCTCCGACCTCGCGGCCCACGCCGTGCGCCAGGTCTTCGCGGAGGCCCCTGACGCCCCGGAGCGCGTCGGCGGCATCATCGTCGCCACCTGCACCCCGGACGTGCCCCAGCCCGCCACAGCCGCCGTCCTCCAGCACAAGCTGGGCCTGCGGGACGTCCTCGCCTTCGACATCAACGCCGTGTGCAGCGGCTTCCTGTACGGGCTCACCCTCGCCGACGGGCTGCTGAGCCGGACCGCCCAGCAGGACCAGCTGCTCCTGGTCGGCGCGGACAAGTTCTCCACCATCATGGACCGGAGCGACCGGCGCACGGTCTCGCTCTTCGGCGACGGCGCCGGCGCGGTGCTGCTCGGCCGGGTGCCGGACGGCTACGGCCTGCTCGCCTCGCGGCTGGTCTCCAACGGGGAGCTGCACCACTACGTAGGCGTCGAGGCCGGCGGCACCCGCACGCCGCTGGACGAGGCCGCCCGGGCGGCCGGCGACCACCTGCTGCGCATGGACGGGCGGGCGGTGAAGGACTACGCGGTGACCACCATGCGCAAGCTGGTCGAGCAGGTCCTCGACGACAGCGGACTGTCCGTGGACGACATCGACCGCTTCGTCTTCCACCAGGCCAACACCCGCCTCCTGGAGTCCTTCACCGCCGACCTGGGCATCGACCCCGCACGGGTCCCGCTGACCGCGCCGCGCCTCGGCAACACCGCCGCCGGCTCCATCCCGCTCACCCTGCGCGCGACGGCGGACGAACGGCTCCTCCGGCGCGGCGAGCACCTGCTGTTCGCGGCGGTGGGCGGCGGCATGACGGCGGCGGCCGCGGTCCTGCGCTGGTACTGAAACGAGGAGTAGGACATGCGTCTCGCAGGCCGTGTGGCCGTGATCACCGGCGGCACCAAGGGACTCGGCCTGGCCATCGCCACGGCCTTCCTCGCCGAGGGGGCCCGGGTGGTCTGCGCGGCCCGCAACCCCCACGACATCGGCAAACTGGAGGCGGAGGCACCCGACCGCGTGCTCTACCGGCCCGCGGACGTCGCCGACGAGCGGTCCGTACAGGACCTGATGAGTGCCACGGCGGAGCACTTCGGCGGACTCGACGTGCTCGTCTGCAACGCCGGCACCAGCCGGGACGGCAAGATCGTGCGGCTGGGGCTGCCCGAGTGGCAGGAGACCGTGGCCACCAACCTCACCGGCACCTTCCTGTGCGTCAGGGAGGCGGCACGGCACATGACGGAGCGGGGTACGGGCCGGATCGTCACCGTGTCGTCCAGCCTGGCCGGCCGGGTCGCGCTGGGCGCCTCCGCCTACAGCGCCACCAAGGCGGCGGTGGAGATGTTCACCCGGACCGCCGCGGCCGAGCTGGGGCCCAAGGGCATCAACGTCAACTGCCTCTCGCCCGGATACGTGGACGAGGGCATGGGCAAGCGGTTCTCCGCCGACCCCGCCGTCTGGGAGGCCCACAAATCCCGGCTCTCCCTGGGCCGCATGGGCCGCGCCCACGAGATCGCGGACGCCGCCGTCTATCTCGCCGGCCCGGAGAGCACCTACGTCAACGGGCATGTGCTGGAGGTCAACGGTGGCCTCGCCTAGCCGGCAGAAACCGGAAGGGACGATCGTGACAGGCAAGACCGAGGAACGGCTCGAAGAACTGGGCGACGGTGTGTTCGCCCATGTCCAGCTGGACGGCGGCTGGTGCCTGAACAACTCCGGCATCATCGTCGGCTCCGACTCCACCGTGGTCGTCGACACCGCCGCCACCATGCGGCGCGCCACCCTGCTGCGCGACACGGTCGCGAAGCTGTCCGCGCGGCCGGTGACGACCGTGGTCAACACCCACCACCACGGCGACCACTGCTTCGGCAACTGCGTCTTCGGACCCGAGACGTCGATCGTCGCCCACGACCTCGCACGCACCGAACTGGACGCCGGAGGCCTCGCCCTGACGAAGCTGTGGCCGGACGTCGACTGGGGCGACGTCCGCCTCAGACTGCCCGAGGTGACGTTCCCGGAGCAGCTCACCCTGCACCAGGGCGGGCACGAGATCCAGCTGATCCACGTCGGCCCGTCGCACACGACGAACGACATCGTGGCGTGGCTGCCGGGCCCGCGCGTGCTCTTCGCCGGGGACGTGGTCATGAACGGCGCCGCGCCGTTCACCCTCATGGGGTCCGTGCAGGGCTCCCTCGCCGCGATCGAGCGGCTGCGCGCGCTCGGCCCGGAGGTGATCGTGCCCGGCCACGGCCCGGTGGGCGACGCCCGGCTACTGGACGCGAACGCCCGCTACCTGCGGTGGATCCAGCGCCTGGCGGCCGCCGGTACGACGGAGGGACTCAGCCCGCTCGCGGTGGCACGCGGCGCCGACCTCGGCGAGTTCGCCGACCTGCTCGACGGCGAACGCATCGTCGGCAACCTGGTACGCGCCTACGCGGAGGCCGCCGGCGGCGCACTCGGCGAACCCCTCGACGTCATGGCGGCCTTCGGGCAGATGATCGAGTTTCATGGAAGCACCCCGACGTGTTTCGCCTGAAGCTCCCTCCCACGGCGGACGAACAGCGGCCACACCGTGTCGTCCTCCAGCGCCGGGTCGTTCACCAGGATCGCCTGGCGCAGCGCGGCCATGGCGGGCAGCGGGTCCAGCCCGAACTCGTCCGCCATCCGCGCCCGCAGCTGGTCGCACTGGGCGAGGGCCCGGGTCCGCTGCCCGCACCGGTACAGCGCGATGATGTAGAGCGCCTGGAGGCCCTCGTGCGAGGGATGCTCGGTGGTCAGCCCGGCCAGTTCGCCCAGCACCTGGTGATGCCAGCCGAGGCGCAGATCGATCTCTATCCGCCGCTCCAGGAGCATCTTCCGGGACTCCTCCAGGCGCGTGACCTCGGCGGACAGCCGCGGTCCGGTCTGTACGTCGGCGAAGGCGGGCCCCCGCCACAGGTTGAGGGCCGCCGTGATCCGGGCGTGCGCGGCGAGACAGTCGTTGGCCTGCGCCGCCTTGTGGCCCTCGGCGGCGAGCCGGTCGTACTCGGCGACGTCGAACCGTCCGGGCCTCGCCGCCAGGAGATAGCCGGCGCCGTCCCGGCGCAGTACGTCCTTCGGATCCACCCGGTCCCCGCTCGGCGAGGTCGCGGCGCCGATGAGCCGGCGCAATTGCATGACGTAGGTGTGCACGGTGGTCGAAGCGGTCCGCGGCGGACGGTCGTCCCAGAGTTCCGAGATGATGACGGAACTCGATACGACATTTCCGATGGATGATCCGAGAAGGGCCAGGAGGGTGCGCGGCTTCGCTGCCTTCGGAACGACATTCTCGCCATTGTTCAGGACGGTGAATGGGCCTAACGCGAAGATATCCACGAAAGAGTCATCCTCTGGTTCGAATTGCGGGCGAGGCAGTCCCCGTTGACTGCTTGCTGGTGATCCTTCCTAGCTGGAATAACAAGGAAACGGAATCCCCGGTCCCGTAAAACCGTGACTTGACGGAACGATAGTTGCCTGTAGACCTCATCCGTCCCTCCTACGCTGTCAACCGGGTCTGGAGTCCGTATGGAGCTGCGCTGGGCCGCACCGGCGCTAATGATCGAGTGAGGGTGTGGATTTCGTCATGAAGAATCATCGGAATGTGGTCCTGAGGGAGGCCGGGCATGTCCACTCCGGTCGATAGGCAGACGCGGCTGATAAAGGACTTCAAGGAGGTGATGAGTCACTGGGCGAGCGGCGTGACCGTGGTCACGACGACCGGACCGACCGGGCGTCCGCACGGATTCACGGCCAGCTCCTTCACCGTGGTCTCACTGGACCCGCCGACCGTCCTCGTATGTCTGGACCGAACCGCTGACTGCGCCCCGGCATTCGCCGGCGCCCAGTGGCTCGCCGTCCATATCCTCGGCGCCGGCCAGCGCGACATGGCCGGACGGTTCGCGCGCAAGGGCCCGGACAAGTTCGCCGGGCTCGCGACCGAGCCCGGCCGGTCCGGCACCCCCCTGCTCACCGACGCGGTGGCGACGCTGGAGTGCCGCACGGTACGGCGGCTGACGGTCGGGGACCACTGGGTGCTGTTCGCCGAGGTGCACGAGGCCCGTACGGCGGGGGAGGACGGGCCGGCCGAGGACCGGCCGCTGCTCTACCACCGGCGCGCCTTCCACGCCCTGGACCGCGCCGACTGAGCGCGGACCACCCCCGCTCCAGGTCTGCTCCTGATCCGGTCCATCCCCGGCTGCCAGCCTCGGGGCATGCGATCAATCGCCTTTCTCCTGCCGGGCCAGGGTTCGCAGAGCGCCGGGATGGCGACGCGCCTGTACGCGCACGACGAGGTGTTCGCCGCCGCGATGGACGAGTTCTTCGCCGCCCTCGGCGACAGCGGCCGGCAGTTGCGCGCCGACTGGCTGTCCGCCGACCCCGTCCTGCCCATGGACCACGTCCAGCGCTCGCAACCCCTGCTGTTCGCCATCGACCACGCCTACGGACGCCTGCTGCTCTCCTGGGGCATCACCCCGGCCGCCCTGCTCGGCCACAGCATGGGCGAGGTCGCGGCGGCCGTACTCGGCGGCGTCCTCGACTTCACCGAGGCCGCGCGCCTGGTCTGGTGGCGCTGCGAACGCCTCGTGGACGTGCCGGCGGGCGGCATGGCGGCCGTCGCCGCGGCCCCCGACGCGGTACGGCCGCACCTGCGCGGCCAGGTCGTCGTGGGCGGCGTGAACGCGCCGAAGCAGACCATCGTCGCCGGCCCTCAGCGGCACCTGGACGAGGTGATCCGGTCGCTGCGCGCGGCGGGCATCACCTGCGCGGCCGTACCCTCCCGGACACCGTTCCACAGTCCCGCGCTGGCCGACTCGGTACCGGCCGCACGCGAGGCCTTCGCACGGATCACGCGCCGCCCGCCGGAGGTCCCCGTCGTCTCCTGCTACACCGCGGCCCCCCTGACCGACGCCGAAGCCGTGGACCCTGACTACTGGGCTCCGCAGCCGGCCCAGCCGGTGCTGTTCTGGCCGGCGCTGGACGCGCTGCTCGCCACGGGCGACCACGTGCTGGTGGAGACCGGCCCCGGCCAGGTGCTGTCCCGGCTGGCCCGCCGGCACCCGGCGGTCCGCGCCGGGCGCAGCAGGGTCGTACCGCTGGCACCGGCCCGGCCGGGCGCGGAGGTGGCGACGCTGCTGGCCGCCCGCGAGGCGCTCGCGGAGGAGGCGAGTGCGGAGACGGCGCTCGCGGATGCGGAGGCGAGTGCGGAGGAGGCGGTCGCGGATGCGGAGGCGAGTGCGGAGGTGGCGCTCGCGGATGCGGAGGCGAGTGCGGTCACCAGGTGAACGCCCGCCCCCGACCACACCGTCACGGCCTCGCCGGGCCGACCCGGCGAGGAGATCACACCCTTTCCCACCCTGGAGGTCCGTCATGAGAGCAAGAACCCGTGCCGGCGTCGTCGCCGTGGCCGCCGTCCTCGGCCTGAGCACGGTATGGTCCGTCAGCGCCGCCGGCGATGACGGCCGGCCGCGGAGCCGGCCGGCCAAGACCGGCACCGCTCCCGAGGAGATGCACCAGCTCGACTTCCTGCTGGGCTCCTGGAGATGCCCGACCACGGTCACGGCGCCGGGTTCCCCGTCGGAGACCAGCGTGGTGGTCGGCACCATCAAGCCGGTGCTGGGCGGTGCCTGGTACCAGTGGGACGCGCTGCGGCTGCCCAACGAGCAGATGCCGCAGAAGGCGCTGTCCCGCTGGATGATCGGCGGCTGGAACGCCACCGACAAGACGTTCACCGCCCTCTACACCGACGACCGGGGCTCTTACGGCGTGGAGCACACCGAACCGGGTGCCGCGTCGCAGGGGCATGCGAAGTTCGTCGGCCAATACACCATAGGCAAGGGCAAGTTCACGTTCATCGACGAGTTCACGAAGGTCAGCGACGATCACTTCCGTGACGTGATCTCCGCCAAGAACGCCGACGGCGACGTCGTCCCGGCGGGTTCCGTGGAGTGCTACCGCCGCTGACCCGGACGGACACGCGGAAAGCGGCGCTGCGACCGGCCCTCGGACCGGCCGCAGCGCCTTCGTGCGTGCCGCACGCGGCGGGCCCGGCGCGGGCAGGGGGCTCGACGCGGGCGCGGGCGGCGGCTCAGCGCGGGCGGCGGGTTCAGTAGTTCCCGAGCCCGCCGCACACGTTGAGGGCCTGGGCGGTGATGGAGGCCGCGACGTCCCCGGCCAGATAGCCGACCAGCCCGGCGACCTCCTGCGGCGTGGTGTACCGGCCCAGCGGGATACGGGTGTTGAAGCGCTCCAGCACCTCGTCGGCGCCGATGCCCCACTGTTCGGCGTACCCCTCGCGGACGTGCACGGCCATCGGCGTCTCCACGAAGCCGGGGCACACGGCGTTGACGGTGATTCCCGACTTGGCCAGCTCCAGGCCGAGCGCCTTGGTGAAGCCGACCACGCCGTGTTTGGAGGCGGAGTAGGGGGCGGCGAGGACGACGCCCTGTTTGCCGCCCGTGGAAGCGATGTTGATGACGCGGCCGAGGCCCTGCTCCAGCATCCCGCCGGCGGTCAGGACCTCACGGGTGATGCGGAAGACGCTGTTGAGGTTCGTCTCGATGACGTCCTCCCACAGCTCGTCGGGGATCTCCGCGGTCTTTCCGCCGCCCCCGCGCCCGGCGTTGTTCACGAGCAGGTACAGCGGTCCGAAGCGGTCCCGCGCGGCCCGCACCAGGCGGCGGATGTCGTCCTTCGAGCTCACGTCGGCCGCGACGCCGTCGACGTCCAGCCCGCGGCCCCGCAGCTTGTCGGTGACCGCGGTGACGGCGCCGCCGTCGCGACCGCACAGGAAGACCGAGTAGCCCTGCTCCGCGAGGAGTTCCACGACGGCGAGGCCGATCCCGCTGGTACCGCCGGTGACGAGAGCGGCCCGTGCCTGTCCGTCCGACGCTGTGGCCATAGGTCATCCACTCCTTGGGTGAGAGGTCACTGCACCCTCAGGTGTATGCCGGTCTGCTGGCGCCCTGCTGGAGTCTCCGTCCAGCGCGGTCACGCGCACAGCGCCACCGGGATCGTCAGTACCCGTAGGCGGAGTCGACAGCGTGGCGATCAGCCGCGACCACTCGCGCGACGCTCCGGTACGGCGGCCTGCCCGACGCCTCCGCCCGGAGCGGAGGGCCGACCCGCCTGAGGAGAGCGATGCCCCGCAGCGCCGACACGGACCTCGCGGAGCGGGCCGATGCCGCCCGCAACCGCGCCCGGCTGCTGGAGGCCGCCGCCGGAACCGGTGGCCGGGCGGGGAGCCGAGCAGGTGACGATGAACGAGGCCGCGCAGGCCGCCGGCGTGGGGAAGGGCACGCTCTTTCGCCGGGTCGGTGACCGCACCGGACTCCTGCTGGTTGTGCTGGATGTGGCCGAAGCCTGACCGTCTGCGGTCACCGGGCCCCTTCGCAAGGCCGCCACCGAGGCAGGCGACACCCAGCTGATCCACCCGGGGGCGGGAACGGGTCACCGCCAGGCCCGGGCCGAGCCCGCCGCCGACACCTTCCAACGACTCGCCGGCCGGGTGTGAGGCAGGCCTGGCCGCCGGTGGCGCCGAGGGCTCCGGCGAAGTCGACGCCCGTGGTGGCGTCAGACGTCGGGGACCAGGTGCGGGCGGGCCGCGCGGGAGGCGGGTACGTCAGGCCTTGGTGGCGTGCGGGTCGTGGGCGCGGACCGCGGCGGCGACCGCCGCGTCGTCGGGGCGGTCGCGGGCTTCGAGGCCGGCGATGACCCCCTCGACGTTCTCCCGCGGCTGGTTCTGGCTGAGCTTGCACTTGGCCTCGACGCGGCTGATGACCAGCTCGACGCCGACGACGGCGCGCAACTGCTGCTCGATGAACGTCGCCGGGGCCTGGTCGACGGACCAGGGCTCGCTGTGGCCGGCCTCGTGCCGGTCGGTCAGACGGCGGATCTGTGCCTCGATCCAGGCCGGGGCGTCGTGCACGACCAGCTGCCCGTACACGTGCGCGGTCATGTAGTTCCACGTCGGCACCACGCGATGGTGCTCCCGCTTGGTGGCGTACCAGCTCGGCGTGATGTACGCCTCGGGCCCACGGACGATCACCATGGCCTCGCCCTGCACCGGCCGGCGCCACTGGTCGTTGGCGCGGGCCATGTGACCGATAAGGGCGCCGTGGTCACCGGTGTCCGGGTCGTACTCGAAGGGCAGCGGGGTGGCCACGAGCCCCTGTGGCGTCATGGTGATCAGATCGGACGCTCCGCTGTGGGTCAGCAGGTCACGGACGGCGTTCTCGTCGGGTACGAAGGGGCGGGGGACGTACACAGGCATCCTTACAGGGGGTTCTCGCGCATCCAGGTCAGAACCTGCTGGGCGTGGGCGTTCGGCGGGAAGACGGGGTAGAAGGCGTGCTCGATGACGCCGCCGCGGACGACGAGCGTGAGCCGCTTGAACAGTCGCATCCCGCCGGCCTCGAAGGTGGGCAGACGGAGGGCGTCGGCGAGGCCGAGGGTGGGGTCGGAGAGCATGTCGAAGGGCAGGCCGAGCCGCTCCACGACCTCCTTCTGGTAGCCGGTGTCCTGGCTGGACAGCCCGTACACGCGGCCGGCGCCGGCTTCCAGGAGGTCCTGGAAGTGATCGCGGAAGCCGCATGACTCGGGCGTACAGCCGCGGGCGCCCGGGATGGAGTTCCAGCCCTCCGGCAGGTCGGTGCCGGGGCGGCCGGTGAGGGGGTAGACGTAGATCACCGCGCGGCGCGGACCGAGCGCGTCCAGGCGGATCGGTCTGCCCGCCGTGTCGGGGAGCGTGAGCGGTGGCACCGCCGTGCCGGGGAGGTGGGCGGCGGCGCCGTCGTCCGCCGGGACGGGCAGGTCCGCGGGCAGGGTCAGGTAGTCCGCAGCCCCTGGTCCGGCCTCCTTGAGCGGTACGACACCGCTGCCCCGGTGGGCCGCCACCCGCAGGTTGGTGATCAAGGTCGCGCGGCGGGCGTTCAGGGCCTCGATGCGCTCGGTGAGCTCGTCGATGGCCTCCCGGTAGGTGGCCAGCGAGGCGGGGCAGTCGTCGGCGTGCCGGCTCCCGGCGGCCAGGCACTCCAGGAAGGGCCGGGTACGCTCGACGGGGATGCCCAGTCGGTGCAGGGATCTGATCTCCTGGACGAGGCGTACGTCGTCCTCGGTGTAGATGCGGTAGCCGTTGGCGAGTCGCTCGGGCGTGAGCAGACCCAGCGATTCGTAGTACCGCACTGCTTTCGTCGTCGCGCCGGCCCGACGGGCAAGCTCACTGATCTTCATGCCGTTCACCTCGCCGCTCAGGCTAAACCTTGCCCTCAGGGGCAAGGTCAAGCGCCGAGCGGGCCACGTCACGGGTTCCGGGCACCGGGTACACCGAGCACACCGCCAGGGGCTGGATGAACGGGCGTCGAGCAAAAGGCTTGGCGCCGACCAGGGGGTCTGCCCTGGTCGGCGCCATTCCCGTGTCCGAGTGTCCAGGTGTCTAGAAGAAGCCCAGCTTCTTCGGCGAGTACGACACCAGGAGGTTCTTGGTCTGCTGGTAGTGCTCCAGCATCATCTTGTGCGTCTCACGGCCGATCCCCGACTGCTTGTAGCCGCCGAACGCCGCGTGCGCCGGATAGGCGTGGTAGCAGTTGGTCCACACACGTCCCGCCTGGATCGCGCGGCCCGCGCGGTAGGCGGTGTTCATGTCCCGGGTCCACACGCCCGCGCCCAGCCCGTACAGCGTGTCGTTGGCGATTTTGATCGCGTCGTCGAAGTCGTCGAAGGAGGCCACCGAGACGACCGGGCCGAAGATCTCCTCCTGGAAGATCCGCATACGGTTGTCACCCTCGAAGATGGTCGGCTGGACGTAGTACCCGCCCTTCAACTCGCCCTCGTGCTCGACGCGTTCCCCGCCCGTGAGGATCTTCGCGCCTTCCTGGCGGCCGATGTCCAGATAGGAGAGGATCTTCTCCAGCTGGTCGTTGGAGGCCTGCGCGCCGATCATGGTGTCGGTGTCCAGCGGGTGGCCCGGCTTGATGAGGCGGGTGCGTTCGACGGCCGCCTCCAGGAACTCCGCGTAGTGACCGCGCTGGATCAGCGCCCGGGACGGGCACGTGCACACCTCGCCCTGGTTGAGCGCGAACATCGTGAAGCCTTCGAGCGCCTTGTCGCGGAAGTCGTCGTCGTGCGCCCACACGTCGTCGAAGAAGATGTTCGGCGACTTCCCGCCGAGTTCCAGCGTGACCGGCTTGATGTTCTCCGAGGCGTACTGCATGATCAGCCGCCCGGTCGTGGTCTCCCCGGTGAACGCGACCTTCGCCACCCGCGGGCTCGACGCCAGCGGCTTGCCCGCCTCCACACCGAAGCCGTTGACAATGTTCAGCACGCCCGGCGGCAGCAGGTCCGCGATCAGGCTCAGCCAGTAGTGGATGGAGGCCGGGGTCTGCTCGGCCGGCTTGAGGACCACCGCGTTCCCCGCTGCCAGCGCCGGCGCGAGCTTCCAGGCCGCCATCAGGATCGGGAAGTTCCAGGGGATGATCTGGGCGACGACTCCGAGCGGCTCGTGGAAGTGGTACGCCACCGTGTCGTCGTCCAGCTCGCCCAGCGACCCCTCCTGCGCCCGGATCGCCCCCGCGAAGTAGCGGAAGTGGTCGATGGCGAGCGGGATGTCGGCGGCCAGCGTCTCCCGGACCGGCTTGCCGTTCTCCCAGCTCTCGGCCACCGCCAGCGGCTCCAGGTGCGCCTCCATCCGGTCGGCGATCTTCAGCAGGATGTCGGAGCGCTCCGCCACCGGCGTACGGCCCCACCCGGGCGCCGCCTCGTGCGCCGCGTCCAGCGCCCGCTCGACGTCCTCCGCGGTACCGCGCGCGATCTCCGTGAACGGCTGCCCGTTGACCGGCGACGGATTCTCGAAGTACCGCCCGCGCGCCGGCGGCACATAGGCGTCGCCGATGAAGTGGTCGTAGCGCGCCTGGTAGGAGACGATCGCGCCTTCGGTGCCCGGCGCCGCGTAACGAGTCATCCTGATTGCCTCCCGGTGCAGCGCTGCCCGCCGTTGGGCAGCTCTCGGCGGGAGGTTAGACGGGCGGACGTTGCAAGTACGTTGCACCGCGGGTCCGCGCCCGTGCCCGACCGCCGGGCGCCGTCAGTTCGGCCTCCAGCGCGGCGAGGCGGGCCCGGACCGGAGCCGTCGGGCGTACCGCGGCGAGTGCCCGCCACACCTCGACGTCCTCCTCGCCCCACGGCGCGTGCGCCCAGTCCGCCAGCAGGTCCGGGTCACGATGGGCGATCAGCGCCGTACGCAGCCCGTCGGCCAGCCGCTCCCGCAGCCGGACGATCGCGGGGGCCTGCGAACCGGGCAGCAGCGGACCGGCGTACGCCTCCGCCGCGGCGGTGAGCGCGCCCGTCTCCAGCCGCCGCTCGACCACGGCGGCGTCCGTTTCGACCGCCGCCGTCAGCCGGTACGGCCGCGAGGCGAGCGCCCCCGGGCCCAACAGCCGGCGCAGACGCGCCAGCTCCGCCCGCAGTGTCACCGGCGTCACCGACTCGTCCGCGTACAGCGCGCAGAGCAGCTCGTCACCGCTCAGGCCCTCGGGATGCCGGGACAGCAGCACGAGGATCTCGCTGTGCCTACGGCTGAGCCTCATCCGCCGTCCGTCCAGGGCGAGTTCGGCCTCGTCCCGGCCGAGCGCGCTCAGCAGCGATCCGTCCTCGGCGGCGCGCGGCGGGACGAGCAGGGCGAGCTGAGCCTCGGCGGCCCGCGCCACCGCCTGCACGAAGCCGAGGCTGTGCGGATGGGCGAGCCCGTCCCCGCCGGTGATGTCCACCGCCCCGAGGACCCGTCCGGTGCGGGGATCGTGCACCGGAGCGGCGGCGCAGGTCCACGGCTGCACCCGCCGTATGAAGTGCTCCGCGGCGAACACCTGCACGGGCCGGTCCACGGCGACCGCTGTGCCCGGTGCGTTGGTGCCGACCGCGCTCTCCGCCCAGCGGGCCCCGGGCACGAAGTTCATCCGGTCCGCGCGGCGCCGGGTCGCCGCGTGCCCTTCCACCCACAGCAGCCTGCCGTGCGCGTCGCACACCGCCAGCAGATGCTCGCCATCGGCCGCGAAGGTACCCATCAGCTCCCGGAACAGGGGCATCACCCGGGCCAGGGGATGCTCCGCGCGGTAGGCGCCGAGATCGCCGTCGGTCAGCTCCACGCTGGCGGTGCCGTCCGGCCCGACACCGGCCCGCGCGCTGCGCCGCCACGACTCCGCCACCACCGACCGCACCGGGCGCGGCACCGTGCCCACCGTGGTGAACGTCTCGTGCGCCCGGCGCAGCAACCGGACGCGCTCGGCGGGGTCGGTCCCCGGCTCCAGGGCAACCCACGGATCGGTCAACTCGGCCTCCCCGGACAGTGGAACAGTGGTGGTGCGGTGCGGTAAGGAGATGCTGATACGGGGTACGGCGGCTCCGGGCGGTGATGCGGCGGGCTCGGCGGTGGCGCAGCGGCTGCTACGGCGGCTGGGACCATCGTCACCCCGGGTGTTCGCTCGGACAACCGGTGCGACGGCGGCTCCGCCTCCGGTCAGGCGAAGTTGACCATTCTGATGTACCGCACCCAGTCCCAGTCCGGCCCCGGGTCGGTGTGGTCGGTGCCGGGCACCTGGTAGTGGCCGAGGATGTGCTCCCTGTCCCGGGGGATGCCGTACTTGGCGCAGATCGCCGCCGTGAGCTTCGCCGACTCCTCGTAGAGGGCGTCGGTGAAGTAGGCGGGCTGGTCCACCCAGCCCTCGTGCTCGATGCCGATGCTGCGCGTGTTGTAGCTCCAGTTGCCCGCGTGCCAGGCGATGTCGGCCTCGCGCACGCACTGGGCGACGTGCCCGTCCGTCGAGCGGACCACATAGTGCGCGGACACCTTCTTCTGCGGGTTGCTGAAGATCGCCAACGTGTCGGTGTACGTCTCCTGCGTGACGTGGATGATCACTCGGTCGATGGCGTAGTCGACGGGGCGGTCGGACGCCGTGCGGTTGGAGCTGCTCGCCGGCTGCCACTCGGCGGGCGGATAGTCGACGGCCGCGGTCTGCGCACCGGCCCGCGGGTCGGGAAGCAGCGCGTAGGGGACGGCGGCGAGTGCCGCGCCCTTGAGCAGCCGGCGCCGGCTGAGCCGCGGTCTGGCTCGGTCCATGTCCATGGCGGGATGCCTTTCTGGATGCCTTTCGGAACGCCTTCGGCGGGCTTTCGGGAGTCGGGGTACGACGGAGAGGTCAGCGGCGCAGGGTCCGCGCGGTCTCCCGCAGCCGTGCGTGCATGCCGCGGTACGTCTCCCGCGCGGGCAGCCACTCCTTGCGGAGCTTGGCCACGCACGTGTAGTTCGTGTCGCACACGTTGGCCAACGGTGATTCGACCGCCTGGGTTGCGAATTGGTACGCGTCCAGCTCACTGAACCCGTAGTCGCGCACCAGCCACTGCACCAGGTCGAGCTGGGATATCCGGAACGCGTCCTCCAGCGGGCGGGCCGAGCCGGTCGAGATGATGTGCGTGTCCGACTCCAGCCGGGGCCACGGTGTGGTGACGTCCTTGAGGAGGTCGACGACCACCACCGTGTTCATCGCGCACTCCACGGCCACGCCACAGGTCTCGCCCTCGCCCTGCCGGGCATGTCCGTCGCCGAGGCTGAGCAGGGCGCCCTCGACGTTGACCCCCAGGTAGCAGGTGACGCCGGCCCGCATCTCGGGCGTGTCCATGTTGCCGCCGTGGGCGTCCGGCACCAGGGCCGAGCGCACCTCCAGGTTGGCGGGAGCGACGCCCACCGTGCCGTGCATCGGGTCCATGGGCAGCTCCACCTGGAAGTCGCTGTCCCGCGCCTGGAACTGGGCCGTCCCGCGGGCCCGGTCCAACTGCCAGATCCACACCCGCTCCGGCAGCGGTGGCTGAAGCGTGGCCGTCGTGTGCGTGGAGGTCAGGGCGCCGAAGAGGGGGACCGTCGTGGACGCCGCCCAGTCGCGGGCCGGTTCGATCGACACGAAGTGCACGGCCACGGTGTCACCGGGCTCGGCGCCCTCGATGTGGAAGGGCCCGGTCTGCGGATTGAGAAAGGGGAACTCGCACACCTCGGACACGAGGTCCTTCTCGGAGCGGACCCGGCCCGCGAAGCAGTCCTCCGTGTAGAGGTCGAGAACCGTACCGGGCGCGATCCGCGCCAGGGGCGCCGCCCCGCCGAACGTCCAGGCGTACTGGTCCGGTTCGGGGCGCACGGTGAGCATCCGGGGGTCGGTCATCGTGGCGTGACTCCCTTCTGAAGACGATCCCCAGGGTGAGGGGATGCGGGCGGGCGTGGCTGTCGTGCCACGTGAGGGGCGGTCAGCTCGGCACGGTTCCGTCCAGGCGGCCGGCGCCGGGGTCGTACGCGTCGAGGTGCACCCGCGCGGTCTCGGCTATGCGCTCGGGATGCCGTCGTATGAGCACCAGCAGGACGACCACACCCACCGCCATCCACGCGCCGACGACCGGACCGGCGTAGGACACCGGGGCCGTCAGCTCCGTCACGAAGTCGAACACCGGCAGGCCGGCGGCCGTCAGCAGGGCGGGGACGAACGCGGCGATGCCCAGCACCGGGAACAGCAGGTGCCGTACCGGCTTGAAGGAAGCCCGGCGGGAGCGCAGGAAATAGCCGGCGCAGGAGAGGTTCACGACGATGTAGACGCCGACGACGACCGTGACGATCACCGTGGCGAGCAGCAGGAACGCGGTCACCGGGTCGTAGGCGAAGCCGAGCCCCAGCACCGCTCCGACCGCCACGACGGTCTGAAGGGCGATGCCGGCCACGGGGGAGCGGTGCCGGGGATGGAGCGTCGCGAGCAGGCCGGGCAGGACGCGGATCCGGGCCAGGGCGAAAGCCGTGCGGGTCGAGACGTTCGCACTCGCGTTGGCGTTGGCGATCGTGGAGTTGACCACCGCGAGGAACACCAGCACCCAGAAGAGACCGAACGAGGCCCGCGCGACGCCCTCCCAGGACGCCTCGCCCGAGGCGCCGAACTCCGCGAAGCGGTCCGGGCCGAAGTAGACGGTCATCGCGTACGTCGTGAGTACGTAGAACAAGCCGATGCCCAGGGCGGCTCCGAGGACCGCGCGGTGCATGGTCCGCCGCGGGTCGCGGGTCTCCTCGGCGAGCGGCGCCGCCGCCTCGAACCCGGCGAAGGCCAGCACTGTGTACACGGACCCGGCGAACACCCCGGCGGTCCCCGCGTACCCGTCGGCGGTATGGGACGTACCGAACACCGACAGGGTGTTGGCGCTGCCCGCCTCGCCGATGAGCAGCACGGCGAACACGAGGAGAACGAGGATCTCGAAGACGCCGAGGACGGTACCGAAGCGGGCGGAGGCGCGCACGCCGAGACAGCCGGAGACGGCGATCACCCCGGCTCCCGCCAGCGCCCACGGCCACCACAGGTCCGCCGGATACGCGGACCACTCCGCGTGCAGCGTGCCCGCCGCCGTGAAGCCCAGCTGGAGGAGCAGCAGGGGTGGCACCAGCATCTCCACGAAGACGTAGGCCCAGCCGACGAGGAAGCCGACGGCCGGGTGGAGGCCCCTTGCCGCGTAGGTCGCCACCGAGCCCGCCGCGGGCAGCTCGCGTGCCAGCTCGGCCACGCAGGAGGCGGTGAACAGACAGGCCACCAGGGCCACGAGCACCGCGAGCGGAAGGCTGCCGCCCGCGAACGCGGCGCCGGCCGGGATCGACGCGGCCACCGCGGCGGCCGGCGCCATGGCCGTGATGCTCTGGAACAGGACCTCGCGCAATCCGACGGCATCGCGCCGGAGCGTCCTCGTCGTCTCCCCGTGCATGTGTCCCCCCGATACGTGTCAGTCCGCTGCCACCGCCGCCTGTGCGTTCCTCATTTCGCAAGCGCCAGCCGCTTCATGACGGTCCGTCGGCTGCGCCTCGCGTGAATCACGGTACGACTCGGGCGGGTTGGGCAGAAGGGTGTGCCACGGTTCCGTGGACGAGTCGCGGCTTGTGGATAACTCGCCCACTCGATCGGGTGACGTCTGGTCGTGCGCGGGGGTCGGCGGCCGGGGCCTCACAGCCGGCGCTGGAGGATCTGGGGACTGGAGGTGCGGATGCTCGACGCCCGTTGCCGGCACAACCGGCCGTGCAGCCAGAGCCATCCGGCCCATCGGTCACCCGGCCCATCGGTCACCTGGCCCATCGGCCACCGGCCCACCTCACCCGGCCCACCCGCGTCATCAGGGGCGACCGCCGCCCCTCCCGATCACAGCGCCACGCCCTCCCGCAGATACACCACACCCCCACCGCGCACCGCCGCGTGCAGCGCCGTCAGCGTGGACCGCCGGGCGGCGAGCGGCAGACCGTGCAGTTCGTCGAGCGAGAACATCCCGTGTCGGTCATGCTCCGCGCTCAGCCGCACCGGGGTGTCGGCGGCCAGCGTGCCGCCGTGGAAGAAGCAGTCGAGAACCGGCCCGGTCCCGAGGACGTCCGCCCGGTGGTCGACACCGACCAGCGTCGGTGCCGGGCCGATGTCGATACCGGTTTCCTCGCGCATCTCCCTGCGCGCCGCCGACCGGGGATCCTCACCGCGGTCCAGCATCCCGCCGGGCAGCCACCAGTGCCCGGCGTCGGGCCGGCCCGGACCGTAGCGCAGCAGCAGGATGCGCGCCCGCTGGTCCAGCATCAGCACACACGAGGCGAGCAGCGCCCGTGGCTGGGACTTGATCCATTCCTCGCGTGGCACCCAGTCCGTCACCCGACCTCCAGCAGTCGTGGCCCCCGGCGTGCGGCGAGCCGCGTCAGGATCGTTCCGCCACCACCGCCGGATCGTCCAGTACCGCTCGGACGACCGAGTGCGCGGCGCCCAGCAGTGGGCCCTCGGAACCCAGCCGGGAGACCGTCACCGGGCAGGCCGGACCCGCCGTACGGCCCGTCAGCTCGGTGTCCAGTGACGGCAACAGCCAGGGGGACAGGCCGGCCAGGGCCCCGCCGAGGACCACCGTCTCGGGGTCGAGGAGGTTCACCGCGCCGGTCAGGGCGATGCCGAGTGCCGTACCGGCGTCCCGCAGCGCGGCCCGTACCCTCTCGTCGCCCGCCTCGGCCCGCTCGGCGAGCAGGCCCACCAGATCCTCCCGCGGCTCCAGCCCGGCCGCGCGCAGGACCGCTTCCTCGCCCGCGTACTGCTCCAGGCACCCCCGGCCGCCGCACGCGCAGGGGGGACCGTCCGGCCGTACGGGCACATGGCCCAGTTCGCCCGCGAATCCCCGGGTGCCGCGCAGCAGCCGGCCGTCCACGACGACCGCCGCGCCGATGCCGATCTCGGCCGACACGTGCAGGAAGTCGCCCGGTGTACCGGCACCGAGCCACAGCTCGGCCAGGGCACCGAAATTGGCCTCGTTGCCCACGGTCAGCGGCCCGTGGCCGGGTAGCAGCGGACCGAGGTCGAAGTCGTGCCAGTCGAGGTTCGGTGCCCGTACGACCGTCCGGCCGTCCCTGGCCACCAGTCCGGGCACGGCGACCGCGAGCCCGGCGGGCCAGAGTTCCGCGCGTTCCGCCTCCGCGACGACCTGGTGGATCAGCGCTGTCAGTTCCTCGATGACCGGTTCGGGCGCCCGGCCCCGGTTGGCGCCGCGCCGGACCGCCCGCGCGCGGACCTCGCCGCGCAGGTCGACCGCGCACACCGCGAGGTGGTCGACGCCGATCTCCGCCCCGATCCCGGCCGGCCCCCGACCGCTCACCGCGAGCGCCGACCCGGGCCGGCCCACCCGCCCCGGCCGCTCGGGGCCCAGTTCCTCCAGCAGGCCCCAGCGGATCAGCTCGTCCACCAGGGTCGACACCGCCGCCCGCGTCAGCCCGATCCGGGACGCGACCGCCGCCCGGGACAGCGAGCCCTCGGCGCTGACGGCGTGCAGCACCCGGGCGAGGTTGCGCCGGCGCATGCCCTGCTGGGTGTCCGGCAGGGCGCGCCCGGCGCCCGGTGGGCGCGCCTCGTGCAGCGGTGCGGTCATGCCTCCGTCAATCCTCGGTGTCTGCCGTCCGGCTGGTCGCGGGCGGCTCCGTCACTGGGTGTCCGTCCCCCGCTCCAGCAGCGGGGCCGCGTCGGAGAGTACCCCGGTGATCCGGTCCAGCGTCGCCCGGTCCCGCTCCACGGGCTCCAGGACCGGGCCCGCTGCCGTGTTCCAGCGGCGAGCGACCGCCGCGGGATCCTCGCCGGTCAGCAGTCCGGCCGCCTGCGCCGCCGCGCCCAGGGCGACCAGTTCCCTGGCCTCCGGGACCTGGACCGGCCGTCCCGAGAGCCGGCGCACGGTCTGCTGCCAGGCCGTCCCACGGGCGCCGCCGCCGATCAGGAGCAGCGGGGTGTCACGGTCCGCGTCCTCCTCGAGGACCAGGTCGAGGGCCCCGAGCAGCGCGTGCACCGCGCCGTCGTACGCGGCCTGTAGCAGCTGACCCGCGGTGGTGTCGTGCCGCAGACCGTGCAGCAGTCCGGAGGCGTGCGGCAAGTTCGGGGTGCGCTCGCCGTCCAGGTACGGCAGCAGGGTCACGGAGCCGCCGGATTCCACCGCCTCGCGGTCCAGATTCAGCAGGGCCGCCACGCGGTCCACCGCGAGGGTGCAGTTCAGGGTGCAGGCCAGGGGCAGCCAGTCCCCGCGCGCGTCGGCGAAGCCCGCCACCGTGCCGGTCGGATCGGTGGGGCGGCGCCGGGAGACGGCGTAGACCGTGCCGGACGTGCCGAGGCTCAGCACCGGGGTGCCGGGCCGCAGGCCGAGGCCCAGGGCCGCCGCCGCGTTGTCGCCGGTGCCCGGGGCCACCAGCGTGCCCTTCGAGAACGGCAGATCATGGCTGTCGCGCACGGTGCCGGCCACCTCGCCGGGCCGTACCACCCGGGGCAGCAGCGCCGGGTCCAGGCCGACGTGCGCGAGGGTCTCCTCGTCGTACGCCTCCGTCCCGGACGCCCACCAGCCCGTGCCGGAGGCGTCGCCGCGGTCGGTGGTGCCCTGCCCGGTCAGGCGCTCGGTGAGGTAGTCGTGGGGGAGCCGTACCGCCCGGGTCGCGCGGACCGCCTCCGGCTCGTGTTCGGCGAGCCACGCCCACTTGGTGACCGTGAAGGACGCCCCGGGCACGCTGCCGGTGCGCTCCGCCCAGGCCTTCGGTCCGCCCAGCTCCTCCACCAGACGGCCGGCTTGCGGTGCCGAGCGGACGTCGTTCCACAGCAGCGCCGGACGCACCGGCTCGCCGTGCTCGTCGAGGGTGACCAGGCCGTGCTGCTGGCCGCCGATCGACACCGCCGCCGCCTCGTGCGCCGCGTCACCGCACTGGCGCAGCGCCTCGCACAGCGCGTCCCACCACTGGCGCGGATCGCTCTCCCGGCCGGCGCCGGACGACACCGTGTGCGGTGCCTGGCCGCTCGCCACCACCTGACCCGTGGCCGCGTCGACGACCAGTGCCTTCGTGGACTGGGTGGACGTGTCCACTCCGACGACGAGCGGACCCTCGGCTGCTGACATCGGGCTCTCCCTCTTCCGCGGCTCCGCGGGATGTGCGGTGGGCTGTTTTCGAAGACACCTTGCTGTCGAAGACATCTTGTCTCTTCCCAGCGGTGCGTCGGCATACTAATTTGTAAACCGGCATGACGAAATAGTCGCAACGCAGCAAGGAGCCGCGGCATGAGCTACCAGCCCACCCCCGAGGACAGGTTCACGTTCGGACTCTGGACCGTCGGCTGGCAGGGAAGGGACCCGTTCGGCGACGCCACCCGCCGCGCCCTCGACCCGGTCGAGACGGTGCAGCGCCTCGCGGAACTCGGCGCCCACGGAGTGACCTTCCACGACGACGACCTGATCCCCTTCGGCTCCTCGGACACCGAGCGCGAGTCGCACATCAAGCGGTTCCGCCAGGCCCTGGACGCCACCGGCATGACCGTGCCGATGGCCACCACGAACCTCTTCACGCACCCCGTCTTCAAGGACGGCGCGTTCACCGCCAACGACCGCGACGTGCGCCGCTACGCCCTCCGCAAGACGATCCGCAACATCGACCTGGCGGTCGAGCTGGGCGCGAAGACGTACGTCGCCTGGGGCGGCCGTGAGGGCGCCGAGTCCGGCGCCGCCAAGGACGTACGTGCCGCCCTGGACCGCATGAAGGAGGCCTTCGACCTCCTCGGCGAGTACGTCACCTCGCAGGGCTACGACCTCCGCTTCGCCATCGAGCCCAAGCCGAACGAGCCCCGCGGCGACATCCTGCTGCCCACCGTCGGGCACGCGCTGGCCTTCATCGAGCGCCTGGAGCGGCCCGAGCTGTACGGCGTCAATCCCGAGGTCGGCCACGAGCAGATGGCCGGCCTGAACTTCCCGCACGGCATCGCGCAGGCCCTGTGGGCCGGGAAGCTCTTCCACATCGACCTCAACGGCCAGTCCGGCATCAAGTACGACCAGGACCTGCGGTTCGGCGCGGGTGACCTGCGGTCCGCCTTCTGGCTGGTCGATCTCCTGGAGAGCGCCGGTTACGAGGGGCCCCGTCACTTCGACTTCAAGCCGCCGCGGACCGAGGATCTCGACGGCGTGTGGGCGTCGGCGGCGGGCTGCATGCGCAACTACCTCATCCTGAAGGAGCGTGCCGCCGCCTTCCGCGCCGACCCGGAGGTACAGGAGGCGCTGCGCGCGTCCCGGCTGGACCAGCTGGCCCAGCCGACCGCGGCCGACGGCGTGCAGGCCCTGCTCGCCGACCGCGCGGCCTTCGAGGACTTCGACGTGGAGGCGGTCGCCGCGCGCGGCATGGCGTTCGAACGCCTCGACCAGTTGGCGATGGACCACCTGCTGGGCGCGCGGGGCTGAACGGAGGAGGGCCGGGGCGAGCGGCAGCGGCTCACCCCGGCCCTCCCGGCCGCGAGGCCCGTGTCACCGACCCTTGGGCAGCCGGACGTACGTCACGGTCGTCTTGATACCGCTGTCGACCAGGCGGCCCTGGGCGTCGAACGCGCCCGTCCCGTCGGTCATCCCGAAGTCGTCGTCGTTGATGAGCGCCAGCGTGTCGTGATCCACGCGCGCGATGCCCTCGATCTTCCCGGGCACCCCTGCGACCTTGCCCAGGTCGAACACCAGGCGCTTGGCCAGCACCGGCACGCCCTGCGCCGCGGGGTCGTCGAGCTGCTCCAGCGACGGAGCCGTGGTGTCGTCGTCCCAGGGGCCGCCGAGGATGTTCGACCGGCGTCCGAGGCTGACCAGCTGAAGCCGGGCGGCCTTGTCCGTGCGCTCCTCGACCAACAGCCGGTCACCGCCCACCGCGACCACCGACGAGATCTTCAGCTCGGAGGTGTCGTCCTCGCTCGGGTCCACCACGTTCACCGGGTCGAAGCGGTAGGCGTACTCGGCCGTGACGGCCTTGGCGCGCGGCGAGAAGCGCAGCAGGCGGGTGGTGCGCGAGGCGTCCCCGGCGTCCGCGTCCGGCAGCGACAGCGGGCTCTGGAGGGCCATCACCAGGTCCCCGCCGGGAAGCTGCGCCAGCCCCTCGAAGCCCCGGTTGATCTTGCGGTGCAGCAGGATCGACGGCAGCGCCTCCACCACCGGGTAGTCCGCACCGGTCAGAGCGAGCCCCTTGGGCACATAGCGCGCGAGGACCTTCCCGCGCGCAGAGACGTGCACGAGGGACGGCCCGTACTCGTCCACGAGCCAGAAACTGCCGTCCCCGGCCCGTACGATGCCCTCGGTGTCCAGGCCGTTCGGGTCGTAGGACAGCGGCGTCTGTGCGTCGTAGGTGTACGGCGCCTCGTCCCGGCTCCTCTGGTCGGGCAGTCCGGTGACGGCCTTCCCGGAGGAGGTGGTCAGCGGTATCGCGTCGATGACCTTGATCGTGTCCCCGGAGACCCGGATCTTCACGATCGCGGGATCGAATCCCGGCACCGGGAAGGTGCGGCGCTTCTTGCCGTCCACCTTGATCTGACCGTTGGGGCCCCGGTCGGTCACCGTCCAGTACTCACCCTTGCGGCCCGCCGGGTAGATGTCGCTGCCGATGCCGCCCAGCTTGATCCCGTGGTCGTCGGCCACGCTGCCGGGCAGCAGCGCGTTGCTGAACGCGCCGAGCGGGATCTCGCCGAGGGCCGCCGTGCGGATGACGCGGGCCTCCCCGGGCGGCGCCGCGGTGGCCGTCCCCGCCGCCAGCAGGGCGGCGGCCAGGGCCACGGGCAGAGTCGTGGCGACGGAACGGTGGACGCGGCGCCGGCCGGCGGCATGCGGGAACATCGGGCCTCCAGGAGCAAGGTCGTTGACTGCGGCCACCATTGGGCCCCCGGAGGAACGCCGCACCACCGCGCGGTGAACGGCCGGCGTCCACCGCTCATCGGATCGCGCCGATCTCGCGGTGACTGCCCGTAGCCGACATCGCGATGACTGTCTGTCAGACACCCTCCGGCGCAGGAGCGTCCGCGCTCAGCCGCGCGGAGGCCAGCGCGGTCGCGGGATCGGGGTCCGCCCCGCCCGCCGGAACCCAACGGCCGCCCTCGTCGCGATACGGCCACCAGTGGCCCTCGCGCCCGAGCCGCAGCTGAACGCCTTCCTCCTGGACGGTCCACCGGTTGCCGCTCCTGTGGAACACCGGCCGCTCGTCCGCCTCCCAAGCCGCTTCCAGGGCCGCACGCGCGCGTGCGAGCGCCACGCCCTCCACCTCCCGTTCCTCGCCGAGCACCGTCAGCGCCGCCGCACCGCCGGCCCGCCAGGCGCGGACGGCTGTCATGAGCCCGTCGCGGCCACGCCCCGACCCCGTGGCGAGCCGCTCGGCGACGGCGGACGGGGCCGGCCCACAGGCCAGGCGTACGGCGTCCTGAGCGGCCGTCAGGTCCGCGTCGGCCCGCGTATCACCGTTCAGTGCCGCGGCCAGCAGTCGGTACGCCTCCACGGCCGTACGGCCGGCCAGGTGTTCCAGCGCCGCCGGATCCACCCCCGGTGCGGCTGCCGAGCCGGCGGCGAAGGACGGTGGCGCGCCGGGTGCCGACGGCAGGCCGGGCAGCTCGGGCAGCGGCGGCACGATCTCGGCGGCCGCCCATGCCTCGGCCGCGTCCACCCCCGCGACCGAGGGCGGCGCCACGGACGGTTCCGTGGTGCTGCGGACATGCAGCTCCGCCAAGAACGCGTCCTTGTGCCGCCCGCGCATCAGCAGGAGCAGAAACGGATCCTCGTCCAGCAGCCGCGCCACCTGGTGACACAGAGCGGCGGTGTGCCCGCAGTGGTCCCAGGCACCGCAGTCGCACTCGGGATCCAGATCGCCCAGGCCCGGCAGGAGTTCGATTCCCGCCACCGCGGCGTCCTCGATCAGATGGGGCGGCAGCTCCCGGTCGAGCAGCGCGGCCATGTGGCCGGCCTGCTCCACGGCGAGATCCTGGAACCGTGCCCACTCCTCGTCGGACAACCGCGGCAGCAGGACGTCGGCCCGGTGGGCCGCACCTCCGGGGTCGCGTACGACGGCGGTCACCCGGCCCGGCCGTACGGTCACCGCGCCCACACCGCCCGCGCGCGCGAGCCGGCGCCCGGCCTTGACCGCCGCGGCTTCCAGCGCAGCGTCCTCCAGGGACCGCAGCCAGGCGCGCCCCCACCAGCTCTGGGCGAAGGCGCGCCCGCGCGCGGGCGGCAGTGCGGCGAACGTGCGTCCCGCGTCGCGGCCGTGCTCGTCGTCATAGCGGCTCATCGCGCCTCCCCGCGCAGTTCGACCAGTGCGGCCAGTTCCCCGTCCGACAGTTCCGTCAGAGCCGCCTCGCCGGAACCGAGCACGGCGTCGGCCAGCTCCCGCTTGCGGCCCAGCATCTCCGCGATGCGGTCCTCCAGGGTCCCCTCGGCGATCAGCCGGTGCACCTGCACCGGGCGGGTCTGCCCGATGCGGTACGCGCGGTCGGTGGCCTGCGCCTCCACCGCCGGATTCCACCAGCGGTCGTAGTGCACGACATGCTCGGCCTGGGTGAGGTTCAGTCCCGTTCCGGCGGCCTTGAGCGACAGCAGGAACACCGGGGCCTCGCCCGCCTGGAAGCGGCGTACCAGATCCTCACGCGCGGCGACCGGCGTTCCGCCGTGCAGGAGCAGTGAGGGCACCCCGCGGGCCGTCAGGTGCCGTTCGAGCAGCCGGGCCATGCGCACGTACTGTGTGAACACGAGCACGCCGGAGTCCGCCGCGAGGATGGTGCCGAGCAGTTCGTCCAGCAGTTCCAGCTTCCCCGAGCGTCCCGCTAGCCGCGGCTCGTCCTCCTTGAGGAACTGCGCCGGATGATTGCAGATCTGCTTCAGGCCGGTCAGCAGCCGCATGATCAGGCCTCGGCGGGTCATGTCGTCGGCGGTCGCGATGCGGTCCAGGGTCTCGCGGACCAACGCCTCGTACAGTCCCGCCTGTTCGGCCGTGAGTGCCACCGGGTGGTCCGTCTCGGTCTTCGGCGGAAGCTCGGGGGCGATGCCCGGATCGGATTTGCGCCGCCGCAGCAGGAACGGTCCGACGAGTCTGCCGAGCCGTCGTGCGGCGGCGGGGTCCCGGCCGCCCTCGACGGGCTGTGCGTATCGCGCGCGGAAGGTGCCGAGACCGCCGAGCAGACCGGGTGTCGTCCAGTCGAGGATCGCCCACAGTTCGGTGAGGTTGTTCTCCACGGGAGTGCCGGTGAGTGCCACACGCGCACGCGCGCGTGCGCCGACCGTGCGCAACGCCCGCGCGGTCGTGGAGTACGGGTTCTTCACATGCTGCGCCTCGTCGGCCACGATCATCCCCCAGGACACGCCGGAGAGCCGGACCGCGTCCAGACGCAGCGTGCCGTACGTGGTCAGGACGAACTCGCCGTCCGCCAAAGACTCCAGATCACGCCCGGACCCGTGGAACCGGCGCACCGGCACCCCGGGAGCGAACCGCTCGATCTCGCGCTGCCAGTTGCCCAGCAGCGAGGCCGGGCACACCACGAGCGTGGGACCCGCCGCCGCCGGATCCGTCCGCCGGTGCAGATGCAGCGCGATCAGCGTGATCGTCTTGCCGAGTCCCATGTCGTCGGCCAGGCAGCAGCCCAGACCGAGTGATGTCGTGCGGGCAAGCCAGTCCAGGCCGCGCAGTTGGTAGTCCCGCAGCGTCGCGGCCAGGCCCGCCGGCTGCTCGACGGTGAAGGCCGGATCCTGGGCCGTCAGCCGCTCCCGCAGTCCCTCCAGCCACCCCGTCGGCCGCACGTCGACGCGTCGGCCGTCGACCTCCGTGGAGCCCGTCAGAGCCGCCGCCAGCGCCTCGACCGGAGCGACGGAACGATCCCGCTCGGTCCGGGCGCGCTCCGCCTCCCGTGGATCGACCAGGACCCACCCGTCGCGCAGCCGCACCAGCGGACGCTTGGCCTCCGCCAGCCGGTCCAGCTCCTCCCGGGACAACTCCCGCCCGCCCAGGTCGAACCACCAGCTGAACGTGACCCTCTCGTCCGCGGACAGGAACGACGGAACGGTGCCGGCTCCGGACGATGCGGTGCCGTCGTCCGGCGGGCCGATGGCCGCGTGCGCGGTGAGGCCGCGTGCCAGGTGCTGGGGCCAGTGCACGTCGACCCCGACGGCGGCCAGCGCCCGCGCGCCCTCGCCCAGCAGTTCGGCGATCTCGTCGTCGGCGAGGTCCACGGCGTCGGGCACGGCGGCGGAGAGCAGCGGCGCCAGCGGCGGCCAGGCCCCGGCCGCGCGCCGCAGCGCCAGCAACGCGTCCGCACGCGCGCGTGCGGCGAACGCCGTCCGCCCGGTGTCCGCACCGGTCCACAGTCCGGCGGCATCCATGACGTCCGCCGGTCCGCTCTGACCATGCACCTGGAGGACCGCACGGAAGCGGACCGGAGCGCCGTCCTGGGCCACGGTGTCGTCGAGACCGGCCGCCTCCACGCGCAGCGACAGCCGCACCCCCGCGTCATGGCCGGCGGCGATGTCGTCGGCCCACGCCCGCAGCGCGGGCAGATGCTGCGGCTCGGGCGCCGCGTACGCGGGGCCGCCGGTCACCAGGGGGGCGGCGGGGGAGCGTGGCAGTACGTCGGCGACCGCGTCGAGGAAGGCGCGCAGCAGCCGCTCCGGGTCGGGCAACAGCGGTGGTCCGTCCGTCGTGAGCGGCACGGCATGCGCCTCCGGAGGCATGGCGGCGGCGAGTTCGCGGACCAGTTCCGCATCGTGCGCGGACAGCGGTCCCACGCGCCAGGCGTCGTGATCGCCGGCGGACAGGCCCGGCAGGAGCAGACCGCGTGCGAGGAAGCCCAGGGCGAGTTCGTAGGCGGTCCGCCAGAAGGCCGCGGACCGGGGTCCCAGCGGCAGCGCACGCGCGCGTGCCAGCACCGGAAGGGCGTTGCGCACGGGGAGCAGCAGGACGGGCAGCGGGACACGTTCGACGCCGCCGTCGGCTGAGGGCAGCACGAGGTCCAGATCCGTCAAGGAGCCCTCCGCGTGTGCGGGCGGAACCTCACCGTCCGGTCGCCAGAAGCCGATGCGGCCGGCGCGCGGGGGATCGGACGGCAGGAACACGACGCGGCATTGGGTCAGTTCGGACAGGTCGGAGGTTGGTGCCGTGGGGATGGTCTGCACAGCTCTGCCGAACTCCTCAAATTTGACTACTCTGTCGGAGTCGCCGAGGGTACAGGACGCCGAGGGCGTACCCGTCATGCCGATGCCATGACATGGATCACTTCACGATCTGTTCGAAGGGTCTCGCGTTCGGCACCTGTACGGGCGGCAAGCGCGCGCGAGACGGGGACAATGTCCGCTACCGCTGTCGAGTGCTGTGGTCGAGCGAGGGGGAGAGCGTGGGGGAGAGCCTGACGGACGCGGGGCCTCCGGAGATCCCGGAGCGAGGAGGGAAGCCGAGGCCCGGCGGAAGAGATCGCATGCCGCCGGCCCTGCGTGAGGAGCACGCGGCCCTGTTGCGCCGCGCCGAACGGGCGCGCGGGGAACCCGCCAGGGCCGTCCCGCAGATCCATCGGCCCGGCGGCTTCGAGGTCGACGCCTCGGTTCCGAGCCGGCAGCAGTGCTGGGACCTGCTGGAGCCGAGCGTACGGAAGAAGCTGGCGCACAAGGCCGGTGGCGTCTGGGAGTGGTGGGCGCGGCTGGACCACGAGGGCCGCCCCACGGCGTTCGTGTTCGGCCCGCGCGGCCTGTGTCAGGTCGGCTGCGTGGTCCGCGACGGCCGACCGGTCTTCCAGGGCGAGCGGCTGAGAGTGGAGCCGGGATCGGTGCGGCGGCAGTCGTTCGCCGTGACCGGTCCGGGGAAGAAGCCCCCGACGGCCGCCGGCGCCTCGGGCCGGGTTCCGGCCGCCCGTGCGCCGCAGCCCTCGTCGGCAGCCGTTCGCCCGCTGAACCTGAGCCCCGCAGCCGTCGGCGTTCTCGGGAACTTTCCCGCCGAGGTGCAGGAGTTCGTCCAGCGCCCCTTCCTCTCGGACGATCACGGGCTCGTCGCCGACTGGTACTACGAGGAGACCCTCGAACTCACGCACCAGAAGGTCTTCGCCGTCCTCTGCCTGTCGGCGGAGCGGCATGTGACGGTCGCGGCCGGCACCCGCACCCTGCCGCGGGGAAGGCCGCCGCATCAGGCGCGCTGGGACGTCGAGTGCTATGAGGCGCCGATTCGGCGGGCGTGACGCGGGGAGGTACCGCCGGGTCCGCGCCGGGGGAACCGGTCAGGGAGCCATTAGGGGACGCGGCTCAGGGATGTCTCAGGGTCGGGGTGTGGAACCGCGGAGAGCGGGGGGCCGTTCTCAGATCAGAGAGCGGCAGTGGCCGCGAAGGAGGCGACGCTCATGTCCATGAACGCGAAGATCGCCGCAGGGGGCGTGGCGGTCGGGCTGATCCTGCTGATATGGCTGCCCTGGTGGGTGGCGTTCCTGATCGTCGTGGGAGTTCCGGCGGCCGCGTACCTCGCCCTGGACCCCTCACAGCGGCGCAGGCTGCGCAGGGTCGCCCGCAAGGAGATCGGCCGCTGAGGCACCGGCGCACGGCGAGGCGTCACTCGCCGAGCCGCCTGGACGGGCCGGCCGAGCCGTCGGGAGCCGCGTCGCCCCGCGCGACGCGGCTGCCGGGGGAGCGCGGGAGGTGTCGTCCGGCCGCCCCGGCTCACAGGGGCCGTACGGCCATCTTGTCGAGCGCCTCCAGCAGACCGGGCAGCTCGGGGCCCCGGCCCACCGGCAGTACCTCGCCGGGCTCCTCGTCGAGCAGGACGAACGCGATGTCGTCGGTGCGGGCCACGATCGACCAGCCCGGGCCGTCGGCGCGCAGCGTACGGGCCTCGCCCGGGGCGAACGACGAGCGCACCCGGCCGAGCGGCGGCGGGGACTCGACGTAGGCGCGCGCTTCCGCGAGCACCCGGCGGACACCGGCGTGGCCGCCGGCCGGGGCACCCGCCTCGCCCTCAGGTGCGGACTCCGCAGCCTGCGCCTGCTCGCCGGGCACGGGGAAGTCGGCGTCGTTGATCTGCTCCCGCCAGGCGGCCCACTGCAACGCTATCTCGTCGGCACCCAGCCGCCGCTGGGCGGGCCCCCACGAACCGGTGTCCGGCGGGCTCAGCGCCGGCCGCCCCGCCTCCTCGGCGGACGGGTCGTGGGGAGCGGGCACGCCGGGCGCCGCGACGGCGACGGCCAGGGGCCATCCCGGCAGGGCGGTCACGACCGCGCGCTCGTCCGGCGACAGCTCGTACTCCATACCGCAGTCCCAGGAGGCGATCGCCACCGCGACCAGCGAGACGTCGTCGATGACGACCGTCCAGCGAGCGCCGTCCCCGTCCTGGCCCAGCACCAGGCCGTACCCGTCGGCGCGCGGCGCCAAGTCCAGCGCCGCACACGCCTCCGGGTAGTCGTCGCCCAGCACGCTCGGAAACTGTGCCGGCGTCAGCAACACCGCCGTCAGCACGTACAGCGCATCGTCCGCGGCGGCGACGGGCTCATCGTCCGTCCCAGCCATCCCTGCCTCCCCAGTGGTTCGTCCATCGGCGCGCACCCTAGTGCGAGCGGAAGCCGCTTGTCACGGTTCCGCGCACCACGCGGAGCTGCGGTTTCCGCCTGGACAGGGGCGAAACGGCCACATGTGGAGAAGGCGGTTCCGTTCAGGCCGCGGGCAGCCCGAGGAGGTCGCGGGCCACCGCGGCGGGCGACTCGTCGCGCTCCCGGGCCAGCGCGACGACCGCCCGGCAGGCCAGCTCGCTCACCCCGAAGGACAAGGCCTCCGGCGACACCCAGGCCGCCGCTTCCTCGATCCGGTCCTGGTCGTCCTCCGCGCGGGCCGCCACATAGACGGCCGCCGCTTCGAACAAGTTGTGTGCGCGCCTCTCCCGGGCACCCTCCGGCCGCGCCTGCGCGGTGCCGAGCCGGCCGGCGTACCTGCGGATCCTGTCGAACACGCGGACCACCCTTCCCTGAACGGGGTCAGTACTGATCGCCCATCTGCTGCTCCACAACGTAGAGTTGGAGATTCGGCGGCAGAAGGGGGACGACGCGATGAAGCGGTTCGAGCGGCTCGCGGAGATCCGTCGGCTGGACCCGGTGGCGGACGCACTGGAGATCTACCGGATCAGCGTCGCGTACGAGTTCCCCTGGGACTACACCCGCGCCCTCGAACTCGCTCTGTACCGCACCTACGCGGTGCCCAGCATCGGGCGGCTGCTCGCGCGGACGGCGGAGCTGACCGAGCGCACGCAGAAGCGGTACGACGACACCGTGCTGCTCCTCGACACCATCGTGGAACACGGCTTCGCGGCGGAGGAGGGGCGCACCGCGATCCGCCGCATCAACCAGATGCACCGCAGCTACGACATCAGCGACGACGACATGCGGTACGTGCTGAGCACGTTCGTGGTGATGCCCCGGCGCTGGATCGACGCCTACGGCTGGCGGCGGCTGTCGCGGCACGAGATCGTCGCCACCACCGAGTACTACCGCACCCTCGGCCGGCACATGGGCATCCCGGACATCCCCCGGACCTACGAGGAATTCGAAACCCTTCTCGACTCCTACGAAGAGGCCCACTTCGCCTGGGACGAGGAGGCTCGCCGGGTCTCCGACGCCACCCTGGGCCTGATGGCGTCCTGGTACCCGCGTCCCCTGGCCCCACTGCTGCGCACGGCCACGCTCGCCCTGCTCGACGAGCCGCTGCTGCGCGCGTTCCGCTACCCGCGACCCGGCGCGGCCACCTCCACGCTGGTGCGCCGCGCCGTACGGACGCGCGGTCGGCTGGTCCGGCTGCTGCCGCCGCGCCGCAGCCCGCACTTCGCGCGCCAGAACTGGGAAGTCAAGGGCTACCCGAACGGCTATCGCGTGGCCGACCTGGGCACGCGCCCGGTCCCCGGCCTGCGTGGTTGCCCGGTGCGGCACCACGACAGCTCAGCGGCCGGCCGCGCCGAGTGACGCCAGTGTGTCACGCAGCCAGGCCAGCTCGGCCCGGCTCGTGGCGCGCGCGATGGTGAGAACGCCGCGCCGGAACGGGTCGTCCAGTTCCTCGGCGCGCAGCGGCCGGTCGCCGTCGTAGAAGAAGCTCGCCGGCTCCTCCAGGAAGGCCAGCCGGCGCCGCAGCACGGCCGCCTGTGCGGCGGGGTCCTCCAGGTGCCGCAGGAACGCGAGCAGCGTGAACCAGTGGTTCTCGTCGGTGATCTCGCGCTGGGCCGGCTCGGCGAGTCGGCGCTTCAGCTCGCGCCCGCCTTCCTCGGTCAGCCTCAGCACATGGCGCGGCGCGGCCACGGCGCCGGGCTCGGTGGCCCGCACCAGCAGACCGGCCTTCTCCAGGCGCTTGATCGCCGGGTACAGCGTGCTCTCGGCGACGGGGCGCACATGGCCGGTGAGCGCCGCGATGTGGCGGCGCAGGACGTAACCGTGCAGCGGGGCGCCGTACAGGAATCCGAGGATGGCGAGTTCGAGCATGGCCGCATTCTTTCGCAGGGATACATCGTCATTCTTCCGCAGGGATACATCGTCGAGCCAATACCGCCTTGGCGGAATACCTCGTAGCCGAGGTATTGTCCTGGCGTCGCGGAACGCAGGGAGGGGAACGGTGCAGCAGGCCACGTTCGACCGCAGGGGAAGCCGGATCCGGTGGACCGAGGTGCCCGGGGCGGAGCCCGCCCGGGTGTATCTGCACGGACTCGGAGCGATGTCCGCGGTGTACCACGCGCACCTCGCGGCCCGGCCCGAACTCGCGCGCCGCCGCAGCCTGTTCGTGGACCTGCCCGGACACGGCACGAGCGACCGTCCCCAGGACTTCGGATACACGCTGGAGGACCACGCCGACGCGGTGGCCGTCGCCCTGGACGCGGCCGGGACCGCCGGCGCCGAACTGATCGGCCACAGCATGGGCGGTGCCGTGGCCATCGTCCTCGCCCACCGGAGGCCCGACCTCGTCTCCCGGCTGGTTCTGACGGAGGCCAACCTGGACGCCTTCCCGCCGCCGACCGCGGGCAGCAGCGGAATCGCCGCCTACGGGGAGGACGAGTTCGCCGAGCGGGGGCACGCGCGCGTGCTTGAGGCGGTCGGCCCGCTGTGGGCGGCGACCATGCGGCTGGCCGACCCGCGCGCGCTGCACCGCAGTGCCGTCGGCCTGTGCGAGGGTTCGGACCCGGTGATGCGGACGCTCCTGGAGGGGCTGCCCGTCGACCGCGTCTTCCTCCAGGGCGAGCACAGCGGCGAACTCGCGGGCCGGGAGGGCCTGGAAGCCGCCGGGGTGCGCGTGGTGACGGTGCCTGGCGCCGGGCACAACGTCATGTTCGACAATCCCAAGGCCTTCGTGGCAGCCGTCGCCGGGACAGGCTGACCCGCCCCGGCCGTCAGCCCTCGCGCACGGCGAGCGCGAGGAAGCGGGCGTCCTCGTCGGTGTACGACGTCATCCGCCAGCCCGACCGCGCGAGGAGCGGCCGGAGGTTGGTCTCGGCCCGCAGGTCGTCGGGGGTGACCTGGCGGCCCTGGCGTGCCGCCAGCGCCGCGCGGCCGATGGGATGGAAGAGCGCGAGCGCGCCGCCCGGCCGTACCCCACGGGCCAGTTCCCGCAGGTTGTCCACCGGACGCGGCAGGTGGGCGATCAGGCCGGCCGCGAACACGGCGTCCAGGGAACCCGAGCGCAGCGGCAGCGCGGCGACGTCGGCGAGCAGCAGCCGCCCGTCGCGGTGCCTGCCCGCCCGTACGGCGGCTTGGAGCATCGCCGGGGTCAGATCCGCGCCCAGCACCACCCCGGACGGGCCCACGGCGGCCCGCAGGGACGGCAGGGCCCGCCCCGTGCCGCAGCCCGCGTCCAGCACGCGGTCCCCTTCCCGCAGCCCGAGGTCGGCAACGGCGGCTGCGTAGGCCGGGCCGTCGTCCGGGAACCGGCTGTCCCAGTCGGCGGCGCGGGCGGTGAAGAAATCCTGGACATGTGTGTGGTCGTCGTTCATGTTCCGCATGATTCCTCACCGTCACGAGGGAAGCCTCTGTGCGCATGTTCGAACGGGACGCGATCGTTCCGGCACAACTGTGCGTCATATTCCGGCACCTTTCGAAATGCGCCCCCTTTGTGCGCCCCTGCCCCCGCTAGCGTCCCGGGGCCATGGGACACCTGGACCACGCCGCCTTCGGCTGGCTGACCCCCGCGCTGTCATACGTGATGGCCTGCATAGGCGCCGCACTCGGACTGCGCTGCACCATGCGCGCGCTCGCCGCCACCGGCCGCGCGCGCCGCAACTGGCTCGTCACCGCCGCCTCTTCGATCGGGACGGGCATCTGGACCATGCACTTCGTGGCCATGCTCGGCTTCCGCGTCAGCGGCAGCGACATCCGCTACGACGTGCCGCTGACCATCCTCAGCCTTCTCGTCGCCATGGTCGTCGTCTGCGCCGGCGTCTTCGCCGTCGGCTACAGCCGCGACCGCAACCGCGCGCTCCTCGTCGGCGGGCTCACCACCGGGCTGGGCGTCGCCAGCATGCACTACCTGGGCATGGCGGCGGTCCGGCTGCACGGCGACGTCAGGTACGACCCCGTCCTCGTCGGACTGTCGGTGCTCATCGCCGTGGTCGCGGCGACCGCGGCCCTGTGGGCCGGACTCAACATCAAGTCACCCCTCGCGGTCACCGTCGCCTCCCTCGTCATGGGAGCGGCCGTCAGCAGCATGCACTACACCGGGATGTTCGCCGTGAGCGTGCGCGTGGACCCCTCCGGCGACGCCCTGCCCGGGGCCACGGCGATGCAGTTCATCTTCCCCCTCGCCGTCGGCCTCGGGTCCTACCTGTTCATCACCTCGGCCTTCGTCGCCCTCTCGCCCACGGCCGACGAGCGCGAGGCGTCCGCCTCCGCCCAGCGGCCCGTCGAAAGCGTCGCCCGCTAGCGGGAGCCCGGCCGAGCGCACCGACCACGTCCCGAACGAGGAGGCCATGCGCCCACCCCGTACACCCGAGAACGCCGCCGCGCCGGCGCACCGTCCGCGCGGACGCCGCGCACACGCCGGGCCGCCCGCCGACGAGGGCCACCGCACCCTCGGCCCCCTGTCCGACACGGCACGCGCGCGTGGGAGCCGACGGCATCTGCGCCCCCGGACCGTGCGCGCCAAGGTGGTCAGCCTCCTGATGGTGCCCGTCGTCTCCCTGCTCGCCCTCTGGGCGTACGCCACGGTCAGCACCGCTCAGGACGTCGCCCGGCTGCGCCAGTCCCAGCGGGTCGACGCCGAACTGCGCACCCCGGTGGCCGCGGCCGTCACCGCGCTACAAGCCGAGCGCACCGCCGCCGTCCGCTACGCCACGGACGCGCGCGCCGGCAACGGCGACGATTTCGAAGACCTCGCGGCCCGCACCGACCGAGCCGTGGACAAGCTGCGGCTCGGCCGGGACAGCACGGTCGCCGACAGCCAGGAACTGCCCGCCGGCGTCTCCAGGCGCCTCGATGCCTTCGTCAACGGCGCCGAGCACCTCCGCACACTGAGAACAGCCGTACGGGACCACAAGAAAGGCTGGGAGGACGCCTACACGCAGTACACGAAGACCATCGGCGCGGCCTTCGCGGTCGACGGTGCCCTCACCGGCATCCAGCAGGCCGACGTCGCCTCCGACGCGCGCGTGCTGCTCGAATTCTCCCGCGCGGCCGAAGCACTGGCCCAGGAGGACACCCTGCTGGGCAGCGCACGGACCGCCGGAACCCTGAAGGGAGAGCGCCTACGGCTCTTCGGCGCCGCCGTCGCCACGCGCCGGGCCCTGACCGAGACCGCCGTCGCCGACCTGCCCGCCGCCCAGCGCGCCGCCTGGCGGAATGTGACCGCCAGCGGTTCCTACACCACCTTGGGCGCCGCCGAGAACAAACTGCTCGCCGCCGGACCGGGCGCCAAGCCCGCCGACACGGCACCGCAAGCCGCCTGGAGCGCCGCCCACGCGCGCGTGCAGGACGGCATGCGGACCATCGCGGCAGCCGCGGGCCGTGCCGTCGCCGGCCGCGCCGACCCGGTCGCCCGCGGCCTGCTCAGCCCCGCCGGCGCCGCCGTACTCCTCGGGCTCGCCGCCGTCGGCGCCTCCCTCGTCATCTCCGTGCGCATCGGACGGGCTCTCGTGGTCGAACTCGTGAGCCTGCGCAACGACGCGCTGGAGATCGCCCGCCGCAAACTCCCGGAAGCGATGCGGAAGCTGCGCGCGGGCGAGGAGATCGACGTCCAGGCCGAGGCGCCCGCCGGACCACCGGCCGAGGACGAGACCGGCCAGGTCGCGGAAGCCCTGACCACCGTGCACCGCGCCGCGCTGCGCGCCGCCGTGGAGCGCGCCGAACTCGCCAGCGGCATCTCCGGAGTCTTCGTCAACCTGGCCCGTCGCAGCCAGGTCCTGGTCCACCGCCAGCTCAGCCTCCTGGACAGCATGGAGCGGCGCTCCGACGACCCCGACGAACTCAGTGACCTCTTCCGCCTCGACCACCTCACCACCCGGATGCGGCGCCACGCCGAGAGCCTCATCATCCTGTCCGGCGCCGCGCCCGGCCGGGCCTGGCGGATGCCGGTGTCCCTGACCAACGTCGTACGCGCCGCCGTCTCAGAGATCGAGGACTACGCGCGCGTGGAGGTGCGTCAGTTCCCCGAGGCCCACGTCATCGGCGCGGCGGTCGCCGACCTCACCCATCTGCTCGCCGAACTCGTCGAGAACGCGGCCCAGTTCTCACCGCCCCACACGCGCGTGCGGGTCACCGGCGAACCCGTCGGCAACGGCTACGCCCTGGAGATCGAGGACCGGGGACTCGGCATGGGCGCCGAGACCTTGACCGAGGCCAACCGGCGCATCGAACAGTCCGAGGCACTGGACCTCTTCGACAGCGACCGTCTCGGACTCTTCGTGGTCAGCAGGCTCGCCTCCCGGCACGACGTCAAGGTGCACCTGCGGACCTCCCCGTACGGAGGCACCACCGCCGTGGTCCTGCTGCCGAAGGCCCTGCTGCACGGCGGTGCGACGGAACGTTCCACCCGCCAGGACGGTCAGACCCACGCCGACCACGAACGCGCCTACGCGCGCGTGCCCGGCGCGACCTCGTCCCAGGAGGCCGCCGTCACCGCGTGGCCGGACCGGCCCGCCCTGGCAGCCACCGCACCCGGCCCGCACGGCACCACGCAGACACCGGGACCCCAGAGCACAGGGACGGCGGCCGACCCCCACCGCAGCCGGCCGGCACCGGTCCCAGACACCACCGGCGCGGCGGCCCGCTCCCACGGCACCGTCCACGAACCCCCGCCTCCCGGCGTCACCGCCTTGAGGCTGCACCGCTCGCCGGACGACTCCGAGCCCTCCGACGACCTCCCGCGCCGTGTGCGCCAGGCGAGCCTCGCGCCGCAACTGCGCCACCAGCGCCCCGAAGAGCCGGCCCCGCAGTCCGCCCACAGCGGCGACGACCGGCGCACCCCCGAACTCGTACGGGACCGCATGGCGGCATACCGGGACGGCTGGGCGCGCGGCGGTGGCAGGCCGCCCGGCCGCGGCGCCGCCCCGGAACCGGAAACGGGCAGTCACAGCAGCGAAGGAGACCCGGCATGATCCAGGACCCGACCTCGAGGACCGGCCAGCGGTCCGGTGAACTGGACTGGCTGCTCGACGACCTGGTGATGCGCGTGCGCGAGGTGCGGCACGCCGTCGTGCTGTCCAACGACGGCCTGGCGGTCGGCGCCTCGACCGGCCTCGCGCGGGAGGACGCCGAGCACCTCGCCGCCGTGGCCTCCGGTTTCAACAGCCTCGCCAAGGGCGCGGGACGGCACTTCGGGGCGGGGGGAGTGCGCCAGACCATGGTCGAGATGGACGACGCGTTCCTCTTCGTGGCCGCGGCCGGCGACGGTTCCTGCCTCGCCCTGCTCACCGCGGTCACGGCCGACATCGGGCTGGTCGCCTATGAGATGGCCCGCCTGGTCAAACGGGTCGGCGAGCATCTCTACACACCGCCGCGCGTCGCGGCGCAGCCGCCCGCCGCCGGATGAGCCGGGAAGGCGGCACCGATGACCGAGAACCCGACCGGCGAGCCCCGGGAACCGGGCAGCCAGTGGTACGACGGCGAGGCCGGGCCCCTGGTCCGCCCGTACGCCATGACGGGTGGCCGCACCCAGCCCGGGCCGACAGGAGTGCGGTTCGACCTGATCGCGCTCGTCACCCTCGACCCCGCCGCACCGGCGCTCGACGACGACTCCGCGCTCGGCCCCGAGCACCGGACGCTGATCGACCTGTGCCGCCCGGAGACGCAGTCCGTCGCCGAACTCGCCGCGGACGCCGACCTTCCGGTCGGCGTGGTGAGGGTGCTGCTCGGGGACCTGCTGGAACTCGGCTGTGTGACCATCAGCCGTCCCGTGCCCCCGGCGCACCTGCCCGACGAACGGATTCTGCGCGAGGTGATCGAGGGATTGCGAGCGCTGTAGATGAACGTTCGGACACCGCCGTACGCCTCGCCGTGTCAGCATCTGTACGCTTGGCCGTGTCTCGGTCCGTCCGATCCGGGCGCATTACGCCACCGATCGGCCCCAGCCGCTCATATCAGGTGTACTTCGGTCTCCTTACCCCACCACGCACCCCCGTTGTCATGATGCTGCCTTCACCACCGGAGCACGCGGACGCCGGCCGCAGCCGGCCCTCCCGAGAGAAGTGATCATGGTCTCCGAGCACTCCGACGCCGCAGGCGACACCTCCGCCCTGGCGCTGAAGATACTGGTCGCCGGTGGTTTCGGCGTCGGCAAGACGACCCTGGTGGGGGCCGTCAGCGAGATCCGGCCGCTGCGCACCGAGGAACTGCTCAGCGAAGCCGGTCAACTGGTGGACGACACCGACGGCGTGGACCACAAGGTCACCACCACCGTGGCCATGGACTTCGGCCGCATCACGATCCGTTCCGGCCTCTCGCTGTACCTCTTCGGCACACCGGGACAGGACCGCTTCTGGTTCCTGTGGGACGAACTGGCCCAGGGGGCCCTCGGCGCCGTGGTCCTCGCGGACACCCGACGCCTGGAGGACTGCTTCCCGGCCGTCGACTACTTCGAGCACCGGCGCATCCCGTTCGTGGTGGCCGTCAACTGCTTCACTGGAGCCCGCTCCTACGGCGCCCACGACGTCACCCGGGCGCTCGACCTCGACCACGGCACACCCGTGGTGCTGTGCGACGCGCGCGACCGTGACTCCGGCAAGGAAGTGCTGATCAGGCTCGTCGAGTACGCCGGGCGGATGCACACCGCCCGGCTCCTGGACTCGGTCGGCTGAGCCCGCCGCTCAGGCCGCGACGTCCCGCATGGCCAGCACGTTGTCGATGCTCACGCGGACGAGCAGTTCCCCCGGCACGCCGTTGCGGGCGCCGTACTCCTCGGCGCGGTCCTCGCCCATGTACCGGGCGGCGATCCGGGTCGCCCACAGACGTACCTCGGCCAGATCCTCCGACAGTTGGGCCCGGCCGTTCAGCACCACGAAGTGGAACGGCGGACGGTCGTCGTCCACGCACAGGGCCACCCTGCCGTCACGGGCCAGATTGCGTCCCTTCGCCGTGTTCTTGCCGGTGTTGAACACCAGCTCGTCCCCGTCCAGCAGAAACCAGATCGGGGCCACATGCGGGCTTCCGTCGGCGCGGACGGTGGACAGCTTGCCGGTGCGAGTGCCGTCCAGGACGAACGCCCGCCATTCCTCATCGGTCATCTTCTCTGCCATGAGTCCATCCTCCTTGCCCGCACGCCGGTGGTGGGGAAGGCTGGCGGGGAGTTCCTCCAGCCAGGGGGAGACATCACACGGGGAGAAGGACATGGCGCAGAACCAGGGTCTCGGCTGGCTCCTGGACGATCTGACCGAGCGGGTGGACCACGTACGCCACGCGCTGGTCCTGTCGAACGACGGGTTGGTCACCGCGGCGAGCACGGGATTACGCCGCGAGGACGCCGAACATCTTGCCGCCGTGGCATCCGGGCTGCACAGCCTGGCCAAGGGCTCGGGACGCCACTTCGGTGCGGGCAGGGTGCGCCAGACGATGATCGAGTACGACGACGCCGTGCTGTTCGTGACCGCGGCCGGCACCGGCAGCTGTCTGTGCGTACTCAGCGGGGCCCAGGTCGACATCGGCCAGATCGCCTACGAGATGACCCTGCTCGTCAACCGGGTCGGTGAACACCTCGGCGTCGATCCCAGGAAACCCGAGAGGTCACCCAGCGCAGACCTTTGACCTGCGGCTTTTCCTGCCCTCGTGGAGTTATCCACAGGCTCGCCACGGCATGCGCCGAACCGGTTACGGTGAGTGCACGGCCAACGCACCAGGCGTGAGCCACCAACTCCACGGGGGAGTACGTCCATGTCGGCAAGCACTTTCGACCCAACCCGCCCCAGCACCCGCACGCCGAGCCGTGCCGCTCGCGAACTGGGGCTCAAGCGAGTCGAGTTCGACCTCGCCGTGCAACTCGGCCGCATCCGGACCGTGCCTGACGAGGGCGGGGGAGGAGGCCGTCGTGTGGAGCACGCGGAGATCGAGCGTCTCCGAGCACACGACGGCTTCCCGGAGTCCCTTCGCGAGCGGGTGCAGGTGGTGGGTACGGCGGAGGGCGCCGCCCTCATGGAGATCCCGGCCGGCCGGTTCACCCGGCTCGCCCGCCTGGGCCTGCTCGTGCCCGTGAAGTTCTACTTGAACCGCTATCGCGCCGTGGTCTGGCTCTATCTGGCGGAAGAACTGCGCCAGTTCGCGACGACACCGGAGAACGCACACCTGCTCAAGGGGCGCACCCCCGAAACCCTGAGGGGCCAGCTGGCGGCGGGAGTGGATCTGCGGGCACGCAACTGGCGCGCACGCCATGTCGGATTCCTGCTGCGGCAGGCCGAGGAACCGTGGGCCCGCGCCGGGGCCGTGGCCGCGTTCCTCGCGCCCGTCGAGGTCGCCGACGTCGTCAGGGACCCGTACGAGCGTGCCCATCTGAACCGGTTCCGGCCCGTACCACCGGGGCGCGGTGTTCCCGGGTCTCCTTCCGCGCACCTTGCCGAGCGGATCATGACGGCGCAGGACGCGGACGAGATCGGCTGGCTGCGCAGCGAGTTGGCGCGCTCGGTCGAGGAGGCCCGCGACGGCTCGCCCGCCCCGCGCCCGGCCGCCCGCCGGGTCCCGCCGACGATCCGAACGGCCGCACGCCCCATCCCACCGATGGCACGGACGGTCACCCGGCCTGCGGAAGAGGTGACGAGGTCCCTGGAGTCGGCGACGAGGACCCTGGAGTTGGCGACGCGGTCGATGGAGAGGGCGGCACCGCCTCCCAAGTCGGCAGCGCGGTCCTCCCCGGAGTCGGTGCGTGGGGCGACACCGTTCCCGGAATCGGCGACACCGTCTCCCGAGCCGTTGACCCGGCCTCCGGAGTCGGCGGGGCGCACCCCGGAGTTGGGGCCCCGCGTCCTGGAGATGCGGACGCGGCTTCCGAAGCCGGTGGCGACCCAGCTCATGGAGGCGGCGACAGTGCCCACGGAGTCGGCCTTGCGGCGGGCCGAGTCGGGGGTGCGGCCCAGGAAGTTGTACGTCGTTCCCCGAGAGTCGGCCGTGCGGCCGGCCGTGCCCCCCGCCCCCCGCGACCACGAGCCGGCGCGGCCCGCTCCGTCACCCTCGTCCCGCGGTCTTCGGGCCTGGCTGCGGCGGAGAAGCACACGGCCGGCACGGCCCGCGCGGGTCTGAACACCCGGTCCGGGCCGTGGCCGTGGGGAGCGGGAGCTACAGGGCCCTGAACAGGCCCTCTTGGACGACCGAGACGAGCAGCCGTCCCCGCAGGTCATAGATGCGCCCGCGGGCCAGGCCGCGCCCGCCGGTGGCGATCGGCGACTCCTGGTCGTACAGGAACCACTCGTCCGCGCGGAACGGCCGGTGGAACCACATGGCGTGGTCCAGTGAGGCCATGTCGAAGTTCCGCGGGCCCCACAGGGGCTCCACCGGCAGGCGTACCGCGTCCAGGAGGGTCATGTCGCTGGCGTAGGTCAGCGCGCAGGTGTGGATCAGCGGGTCGTCACCGAGCGGGCCGACCGCGCGCATCCACACGGCGCTGCGCGGCTCGGCGCCGTTGATCTCCTCGGCGTTCCAGCGCAGCCGGTCGACGTACCGGATGTCGAACGGCTGGCGGCGCGCCATCCGCTCCAACTGCTCCGGCAAGGCCCCCAGATGCTTGCGGACCTCCTCGGAGACCGTCGGCAGGGACTCGGGGTCCGGCACCTCGCGGGTCGGCGGCAGCTGGTGCTCGAACGGTCCTTCCTCAGGCTTGAAAGGAGGCGGTCAGATTGAAGATCGTGCGGCCCTGCTGCACGGCCGTGACCCGGCGCGTGGTGAAGGAGCGCCCGTCGCGGACCCGCTCCACCTGGTACACGATCGGCACGCCCGGGCGGCCCGGGCGCAGGAAGTACGCGTGCAGCGAGTGCACCGGGCGCTCGCCGTCCGTGGTGCGGCCGGCCGCGACCAGCGCCTGGCCCGCCACCTGGCCGCCGAAGACCCGCTGGAGGGACTCCTGCGGGCTGCGGCCACGGAAGATGTTGACCTCGATCTGCTCCAGGTCGAGGAGGTCGACCAGTCTCTCGGCCGGATTCGTCATCGGTGGGATACTCCTTGGCTTGCCACTGGCCGGGGACGGCTCACAGCTGGCCGACATCGGTGACGCGGACGATCGCACGGCCCTCGGCGTCGGAGGCGGCCAGGTCGATCTCCGCGCTGATGCCCCAGTCGTGGTCGCCGTTCGGGTCGTCGAAGATCTGACGGACGCGCCAGAGGCCGTTCTCCGGCTCCTCGTTGATGACGAGCAGCTTGGGGCCGCGGGCGTCGGGTCCGGTACCGAGGTCGTCGTACTCGTCCCAGTACTTGTCCATCGCCTCGCCCCACGCCTCGGCGTCCCATCCGGACTCGGCGTCCAGCTCGCCGAGTTCCTCGACCTGGTCCAGGGCGGCCAGCTCCACGCGGCGGAACATGGCGTTGCGGACCAGGACGCGGAAGGCGCGGGCGTTGGTGGTGACCGGCTTGACCTCGTCCGCCTTTTCCTGGGCCTCCTCGGCGGTCATCTCCTCCGGGTTGGCGAGTTGCTCCCACTCGTCCAGCAGGCTGGAGTCCACCTGGCGCACCATCTCGCCCAGCCACTCGATCAGATCCTGAAGATCCTCGGACTTCAGGTCGTCCGGGATGGTGTGATCCAGGGTCTTGTAGGCGCTGGCGAGGTAGCGCAGCACGATGCCCTCGGTGCGGGCCAGCTCGTAGAAGGACACCAGCTCGGTGAAGGACAGCGCCCGCTCGTACATGTCCCGGACCACCGACTTCGGCGACAGCGGGTGGTCGCCGACCCACGGGTGGCTCTTGCGGTAGGTGTTGTACGCGTGGAAGAGCAGCTCTTCCAGCGGCTTGGGGTACGTGATGTCCTGGAGGCGCTCCATGCGCTCCTCGTACTCCACGCCGTCCGCCTTCATCGCGGCCACGGCCTCGCCGCGCGCCTTGTTCTGCTGGGCGACGAGGATCTGCCGCGGGTCGTCCAGGGTGGACTCGACGACGGAGACCATGTCGAGCGCGTAGGACGGCGACTCGGGGTCGAGGAGTTCGAAGGCGGCCAGGGCGAACGTGGACAGCGGCTGGTTCAGCGCGAAGTCCTGCTGGAGGTCGACAGTGAGCCGGACGATGCGGCCCTCGCTGTCCGGCTTGTCCAGCTTCTCCACGATCCCGCCGTCCAACAGCGAGCGGTAGATCGCGATCGCCCGGCGGATGTGCCGCAGTTGCTGCCGACGCGGCTCGTGGTTGTCCTCCAGAAGATGGCGCATCGCCTCGAACGCGTTGCCCGGACGGGCGATCACCGACAGCAGCATCGTGTGCGTCACCCGGAATCGCGAGGTCAGCGGCTCCGGTTCCGACTCGATCAGCTTCTGGAAGGTGTTCTCCGTCCAGCCGACGAAGCCCTCCGGCGCCTTCTTGCGCACCACCTTGCGCCGCTTCTTCGGGTCGTCGCCCGCCTTCGCCAGCGCCTTCTCGTTCTCGATGACGTGCTCCGGCGCCTGCGCGACCACGAGCCCCGCCGTGTCGAAGCCGGCCCGGCCGGCCCGGCCGGCGATCTGGTGGAACTCACGGGCCCGCAGCGTGCGCACCCGGCTGCCGTCGTACTTGGTCAGCGCCGTGAACAGCACGGTGCGGATCGGCACGTTGACGCCCACGCCGAGCGTGTCCGTGCCGCAGATGACCTTCAGCAGACCGGCCTGGGCGAGCTTCTCCACCAGGCGCCGGTACTTGGGCAGCATGCCGGCGTGGTGCACACCGATGCCGTGCCGGACGTAACGGGAGAGGTTGCGGCCGAACTTGGTGGTGAAGCGGAAGTTGCCGATCAACTCGGCGATCCGGTCCTTCTCCTCGCGCGAGCACATGTTGATGCTCATGAGCGCCTGCGCCCGCTCCACGGCCTGCGCCTGCGTGAAGTGCACGATGTACACCGGGGCCTGCTTGGTCTCCAGCAGGTCGGTGAGCGTCTCGGTGAGCGGGGTCAGCTTGTACTCGTAGGAGAGGGGCACCGGGCGGGTCGCCGAGCGGACCACCGAGGTGGGGCGGCCGGTGCGGCGGGTGAGGTCCTTCTCGAAGAAGGACACATCGCCCAGAGTGGCCGACATCAGGATGAACTGCGCCTGCGGCAGTTCCAGCAGCGGGATCTGCCAGGCCCAGCCACGGTCGCCCTCGGCGTAGAAGTGGAACTCGTCCATGACGACCTGGCCGACGTCCGCGTTCTTGCCGTCGCGCAGCGCGATCGATGCCAGCACCTCGGCGGTGCAGCAGATGACCGGCGCGTCGGCGTTCACGGAGGCGTCGCCGGTGAGCATGCCCACGTTCTCGGTGCCGAAGAGCTTGCACAGCTCGAAGAACTTCTCCGACACCAGGGCCTTGATCGGTGCCGTGTAGAAGGTGACCTCGTCCCGGGCCAGCGCGGCGAAGTGCGCGCCCGCGGCGATCATGCTCTTGCCGGAGCCGGTGGGCGTCGAGACGATCACGTTCGCCCCGGAGACCACCTCGATCAGCGCCTCTTCCTGGTGGGGGTAGAGGGTGAGGCCGCGCTCCTGCGCCCACGACTCGAAGGCTTCGTACAGGGCGTCGGGGTCGGCGGTCGGCGGCAGCTGATCGATGAGGGTCACGCCCCCATCTTGCCTGGCCTTCCGCCCGAGCGGGGAATCGGCTGCGGATGCGAAGATCACGACCGCTACGCTGTGTCGCCGACGCAGCGTCAGCGCACCAGGTCAACTGGTCAGCGGCACACGAGGAATGGGGCGGGAAGCGGCCATGATGGGACCAGCACACTCACTGTCGGGGGCCGCGGCCTGGCTCGGCGTCGGTGCCGCCACCGCGGCGGCCGGGCACCCGATGCCCTGGCCGGTCCTCCTCTGCGGCGCCCTGATCTGCGCGGGCGCCGCGCTCGCCCCGGACCTCGATCACAAGGCCGCCACCATCTCCCGGGCCTTCGGGCCGCTCTCCCGCGGGCTCTGCGAGATCGTGGACAAGCTGTCGTACGCCGTCTACAAGGCGACCAGGAAGCAGGGCGACCCGCGCCGCTCCGGCGGCCACCGTACGCTGACGCACACCTGGCTGTGGGCGGTCCTGATCGGCGCCGGCTGCTCGGCCGCGGCGATCATGGGGGGCCGCTGGGCGGTGCTGGCGATCCTGTTCGCGCACATGGTGCTCGCCATCGAAGGTCTGCTGTGGCGGGCGGCGCGGGGCTCCAGCAGCGATGTCCTGGTCTGGCTGCTGGCGGCGACCAGCGCGTGGATCCTGGCCGGAGTCCTCGACAAGCCGGGCAACGGCTCGGACTGGCTGTTCACCGCGCCCGGGCAGGAGTACCTCTGGCTGGGGCTGCCGATCGTGCTGGGCGCGCTCGTGCACGACATCGGGGACGCGCTGACCGTGTCCGGCTGCCCGATCCTGTGGCCGATCCCGGTCGGCCGCAAGCGCTGGTACCCGGTGGGGCCGCCGAAGGCGATCCGGTTCCGGGCGGGCAGCTGGGTCGAGCTGAAGGTGCTGATGCCGGCGTTCATGCTGCTCGGGGGGGTGGGCTGCGCCGCGGCCCTCAACGTGATCTGAGGGAGCCCTCCGGGTCAGGTCGCCTCGCCCGCGTCCGCCCCGCCGTACCGGCGCTCGAAGCGGGCGATGCGGCCCTCGGTGTCGACCGTGCGGGCCTTGCCCGTGTAGAAGGGGTGGCTCTCCGAGGAGATCTCCACGTCGATCACCGGGTAGGTCTGGCCGTCGTCCCACTCGATGGTCTGCTCGCTCTGCGCGGTGGACCGGGTGAGGAAGGCGTAGCCGGCGGCGCGGTCGCGGAAGACCACGGGGTGGTAGTCGGGGTGCTTGTCCTGCTGCATGGCGGCTCCTTGTGCGGGGCGCTCGGGGCGGGGGCGGCCGAAGGGTCCGGCTCAGCCGGGGAGGGAGTCCTCGTCGACGATGTGCACCGCGGCCTCCTCGGCGGAGGCGGCGGCACCGTCGATGCCGACGTCGGTCGCGACGAGCGCGGCCTCCTCGTCCTCGTGCGTGCCCTCGTCGGGGGCCACCAGCCGGCCGGAGCGGAAGTTGCCGACCTCGTTGTCCAGAAGCTCGCCGTCCGTGCCGTCGCAGTCACCGATGCCGTCGCTGTCGGAAGCGGCGAGGTCCGGCTGCTCCTCGGCGAGCCGCTGGTCGAGGGTCTCGCCCGCCTGACGTTCGGCCGCCGTCACGCCGGTGTGCTCGACCGCCCACGGGCGCTCGGGAGGGGACCAGCCGCGGTCGAGAGGGTCGGCGACGCCGTCGAAATCCAGTGTGTCCTCGACGTCGAGCACCCCCGAGTCCTCCCGGATCTCCGAGGGATCGGGCTGGTAGACGTCGTCCCCCCAGCCGTCCGTGTCCACGACTACCTCCAGGTGGTGAGCACGGCCCGGTGCCGCCCCAGTGGGCGGCGGGCCGTCGGCACGCTGGACAGGGGAAACGCCGCGAACTGCAAGGTTCCGGGACGCACCCCGAGCCGGTGCCGCTTTCCAGCCTTCCACCCCTGCTCGGCACCGCGCAACGGCACGGGTCCCGGCGGGGCCGCCCGCCCGTGCACCGGGGCGGGGCCGGACCCACTCCGTCCCGGCCCCGGCAACCCGCCGGCCGCGGGACCCGGTTTCCGGGGGACACGGCGGCGGGGGCCGTTCACATGCTCGCGAGGTCAGGCTTCGCCCTCGGCCGACCAGACCGACGGGAGCAACCGGCTCCAGCCGAGCAAGTCGGCCGAGCCGATCAAGCGAAGCGAGTCGGCCGAGCAGGCCGAGCCGACCAAGCTGGCCGAGCCGACCAAGCTGGCTGAGGCGGACCAAACCGACCGAGCCAGCCGAGCCGACCGAGCCGACGAAGGCAATCAAGCTCGCCCTTTCGTCGCAGGGCCCGCCGCCCCCGGCGACCCCGTCGGCCCAGCCACCTCCACCGACCTCGCCGCCCCAGCTACCCCCAGCCCCCTCGGTCCAGCCACCTCGCCCCCGCCATCCCAACCTCACCCATGCCAAGACCGCCACAGCGCCGCGTACGCGCCCTCCGCCGCGACCAGCTCCTCGTGGCTGCCCAGCTCGCTGATGCGGCCGTTCTCCACGACGGCGATCACGTCGGCGTCATGGGCGGTGTGCAGACGGTGGGCGATGGCCACCACGGTGCGGCCGTCCAGGACACGCGCCAGGGAGCGTTCGAGATGACGGGCCGCGCGCGGGTCGAGGAGCGAGGTCGCCTCGTCCAGGACCAGCGTGTGCGGATCGGCCAGCACCAGCCGGGCCAGCGCGATCTGCTGGGCCTGCGCCGGGGTCAGCGCCAGGCCGCCGGAGCCCACCTCGGTGTCCAGGCCGTCGTCCAGCGCCCGTGCCCACCCGTCCGCGTCGACCGCGCCGAGGGCCGCCCACAGCTCGGCGTCCGACGCGTCGGTGCGGGCCAGCAGGAGGTTGTCGCGCAGGGAACCCACGAAGACGTGGTGCTCCTGGTTGACGAGGGCGACATGCGAGCGGACGCGTTCCGCGGGCATCCGGGACAGCTCAGCCCCGCCCAGGGTGACCCGGCCGTCCCGGGGTGCGTAGATCCCGGCGAGCAGCCGGCCCAGCGTGGACTTGCCCGCGCCGGACGGGCCGACCAGGGCGAGCCGGGTGCCCGGCGCGACCTCCAGGGAGACCTTGCGCAGCACGTCGACGCCCTCGCGGTAGCCGAAATGCACCCGGTCGGCGTGCACGACCCGTCCGTCGGGGGCCAGCGCGGCCTCCCCGGGTTCCGGCTCGATGTCCCGCACCCCGACCAGCCGGGCCAGCGACACCTGGGCGACCTGCACCTCGTCGTACCAGCGCAGGATCAGGTTCACCGGATCGACGAGCATCTGCGCGATCAGCGCGCCGGTGGTCAGCTGGCCCACCCCGATCCAGCCGTGCAGGACGAAGACACCGCCGACCATCAGGACCGAGCCGAGCACGAGGAGGTGGACGGTGTTGATGACCGGGAAGAGTACGGAGCGGAGCCAGAGGGTGTAGCGCTCCCACGCGACCCACTGCGAAATCCGCCGCTCCGACAGGGCCACCCGGCCTGCGCCGAGGCGGTGCGCCTCGATGGTGGGGCCCGCGTCCACGGTCTCGGCGAGCGCGGCGGCGACGGCGGCGTACCCGGCGGCTTCCGAGCGGTAGCCGGACGGCGCCCGCTTGAAGTACCAGCGGCAGCCGATCACCAGGACCGGGACGGCGAGCAGCACGGCGGCGGCCAGCGGCGGGGCCGTCACGACCAGCCCGCCGAGCAGCAGCAGGGCCCACACGACACCGATGGCCAGCTGCGGCACGGCCTCGCGCATGGCGTTGGCCAGCCGGTCGATGTCGGTCGTGATGCGGGAGAGCAGGTCGCCGGTGCCCGCCCGCTCCAGCACGCCCGGCGGCAGTCCGACGGACCGCACGAGGAAGTCCTCGCGCAGGTCGGCCAGCATCCGCTCGCCGAGCATCGCGCCCCGCAGTCGCACCTGCCGGACGAACCCGGCCTGCACGGCCAGCGCGAGCACGAACAGGCCGGCGGTCAGGCCGAGATGAAGATCCCTGTCCTCGTCCGTCACCCGCTCGACCAGACCGCCGAGCAGGTACGGGCCCACCATGGAGGCGATCACGGCCACGGTGTTGACGGCGATGAGCAGCAGGAAGGCCCGGCGGTGCCGGCGGAACAGCTCGGTGACGTAGGCGCGTACCGTCGCGGCGGCGCCGACGGGCAGGGTGGTGGCGGTCGTCGGGGCCGCCGGGTCGTACGCCGGTGGCGCAACGCCGATCATGCGCTCTCCTCGATCTCTTCCAGCTCCTGGAGCGCGTCCAGCAGCACGCCTTCGTCGGTCGCGGCCAGTTCCTCGTCGGTCTCACGGGTCACCACGGCCCGGTACCGCGGGTCGCCCTCGATCAGTTCGCGGTGCACGCCGACCGCCACGACCTCGCCGTCGTGCACCAGGACGACCCGGTCCGCGCGGTCGAGCAGCAGCGGGGAGGAGGTGAACACCACCGTCGTCCGTCCCGACCGCAGTCGGCGCAGCCCGTCCGCGATCCGGGCCTCGGTGTGCGAGTCGACCGCGGAGGTCGGCTCGTCCAGCACCAGCACCTCCGGATCGGTGATCAGCGACCTGGCCAGGGCCAGCCGCTGGCGCTGGCCGCCGGAAAGGGACCGTCCGCGCTCGGTGATCCGGGCGTCCATCGGGTCGGCCGCGTCCAGCGAACCCTGCACGAGCGCGTCCAGCACGTCCTCGCACTGGGCCGCCGCCAGCGCGTCCTCGGCCCGTACGGCACCGGAGGCGGGCACGTCGAGCAGTTCGCGCAGCGTGCCGGAGAGGAGAACCGGGTCCTTGTCCTGGACGAGGACGGCGGTCCGGGCGCTGTCGAGGGGAAGTTCGTCCAGGGAGACGCCGCCGAGCAGCACCGAGCGGCCCGGCTCCGTGGGGTGGCCGCCCAGCCGTTCGGCGAGCCTGCCCGCCGCGTCCGGGTCACCGCACACGACGGCGGTGAACCGGCCGGCGGGAGCGAGCAGACCGGTCGCGGGGTCGTACAGGTCGCCGCCCGGTACCTCGGCCGCGCGGGTGCCGTCGGTGGCCGTGGACCGCTCCAGCGACAGCACACGAGCGGCGCGTCTGGCGGAGGGGCGGGAGAAGGAGTACGCCATGGCGATCTCCTCGAAGTGCCGCAGCGGGTAGTTAAGGATCATGACCGCGCTGTAGACCGTGACGAGTTCGCCGACCGTGATCCGGCCCTGGCGGGCCAGGCCGATGCCGTGCCAGACGACGGCGATCAGCAGCAGGCCGGGCAGCAGCACCTGGACGGCGGAGATCAGCGACCACATCCGGGCGCTGCGGACGGCGGCGTGCCGGACTTCCTGCGAGGCCCGGCGGTAGCGGTCGAGGAACAGCTCCTCGCCGCCGATGCCGCGCAGCACCCGCAGGCCCGCGACGGTGTCCGAGGCCAGCTCGGTGGCCCGCCCCGCCTTCTCGCGCTGCACGTCGGCGCGGCGCGTCGCCCGGGGCAGGAGGGGCAGTACCGCGAGGGCCACGACCGGCAGGCCCACGGCGACGACCACGCCCAGCGCGGGCTGGTACACGAGCAGGCTGACGCAGACGACCACGACCGTCAGCGCGGCGGCGGTGAACCGGGAGACGGCCTCGACGAACCAGCCGATCTTCTCGACGTCACCGGTGGAGACGGCCACCACCTCACCGGCGGCCACGCGCCGGGTCAGGGCGGAGCCCAGCTGGGCGGCCTTGCGCGCCAGCAGCTGCTGGACGCGGGCGGCGGCGGTGATCCAGTTGGTGACGGCGGCCCGGTGCAGGAACGTGTCGCCGACGGCGATGCCCGTTCCGCACAGCAGCATCAGACCACCCGTCAGGGCGAGCCGGGTGCCGGAGCGGTCGACGGCCGCCTGTACGGCGAGACCGACGCAGAAGGGGAGGGCGGAGACGGAGACGAAGTGCAGCAGGCCCCAGGCGAGCGACTTCAGCTGCCCGCCCAGCTGGTTGCGCCAGAGCCACCACAGGAATCGGGGACCCGAACGCGCGTCGGGCACGCCCGGATCGGGATACGGAAGGTCTTGAATCTGCATGACGTCCCAGTGGCTCGTGTCAAGGGCAGGGGAAGGAGCGGAACGCCGCGGTGAGCGGCGACAAGCCGTGAAAGGTTCGCGTCGCAGAGTGGTGAATTTCAAACGGTTTTCTCCGGGGCCCACGCAATTCGCCGCGTTCCGGCCAGCACCTGCCGTTCCGGCCGGGCCCCGCGGCCCCGCCTGTCAAGCGCCGTGCAGGCGTATCACCTCGCGCGGCCCTGCCACCCGGCACGGTGATTGTCCGGAACTTCGCACATTCGGCGGGTTCGTGATGACAGCATGGGCGGGTGCAGATCGACAGTGTGCGGCGTATGACGGTCGCGGTGGCGGCCGCCGGCACCCTCCTCGCGGCGCTCTCCGCCTGCGGCACCACCGCCCCCGCCCACGACGCGCGCGGTGCCCATGGCCCGGCCGGACGGACACCCGCTGGGTCCCCCGAGTCCATGCCCGACCCGACCCGCGTCCCGGGCGTCGGCGACCGCCTGTACCGACGGATTCCCGCCGACTCCGGTCAGGTCGTGGCGGTGTACGGCACGAAGGAGGACTCGGCCGACTCCAGAGTCGTGCTGTACACCCGGCAGGGCGCGTACTGGCGCCGGGCGGGCAGTTGGCCCGCCCACAACGGGCGCAAGGGCTGGACCACGGACCACCATGAGGGCGATCAGCGCAGCCCGGTCGGTGTGTTCACCCTCACGGACGCGGGCGGTGTGCTCGCCGACCCGGGCACCCGGCTGTCCTACGACCAGGACGAGGGCGCGTACGCGCCCCCGGACGGGTGGGACGAGGCCCACCAGCACGACTTCGACTACGTCATCGCCATCGACTACAACCGCCGCAAGGGCACCCCGCCGCGCGACCCCACCCGCCCCTGGGGGCAGGGCAAGGGCGGCGGCATCTGGTTGCACATGGACCACGGCAGCGGCACCTCGGCCTGTGTCAGCGTCTCCAAGGAGGCCATGCGGTTCCTGCTGCGCACGCTGGACCCGGCTCGTCACCCGGTCGTGGTGATGGGAGACAGAGCGCACCTGACGGCCCGGTGAAGGCGCCGTGCCGCAGCCCCTTCGCGCGGGAGCCGGGTCCCGGCCTCCGTGACGTCAGCTCCCGTCCGGGCGGGCGGCCTTCTGCCCCTGCGGTCCTGCCGCGCCGGACGAGTTCACCACGTCCACGTCGCTGGCCCGGACGTACGCGAGCCGGTGGCCGAGCTGGATCTCGTAGTACCTCTCGCGGCCCCACACCACCGGGTTGGGCGTGTCGCTGAAGGACTTGGCGGTGTAGGAACTGCCGACACCGGCCTGGGTCACGTAGCGCTGGCCCGCCAGGAGGGGGTACGGGAGCGGCGACTCGGTCGGCTCGTCCATGTCCTCGGGGTAGGCCTCCTCCTCCGGCAGGGCACGGCCGTACACCGGGATCTCGTCCAGGCCTTCCTTCGGCGTGACCATGCGCCCGCTCGCACCGACGGCGGTCGGGTGGTTCCTGGGGTTCTTGAACCACGCCTTCCGCCCCTGGAACCAGATCGCCGTCCAGTCGCCGTTGCGGTCGGCGACGGCGAATGTCTGGCCGGTGGAGACGCGTGAGCCCAGGTCGTTGACGTCCTTCGTGGAGTCCTCGCCGTCGGGCTTGCGGCCCGGGTCCTGGATCAGCGGGGCCTTCTCGTTCGGTTCCGTGTACAGGCGGACGGCGCTGGAGCCGTGCGGCGGGCAGGGTTTACCGCTGCCGCCGCACCCCGTGTATTCGGGCTTGTGCCGGGCGAAGTCCGGCAGGATCGTCACCATGTCGCTGTCCGGACCCGCCGTGGCCTTCAGCGGCGCGCCGAGGAGGTCGAAGTAGTGCCGCCAGTCCCAGAAGGGACCGGGGTCGTCGTGCATGTCGGGGATGGTGTCGGCGGTCGGAGCGGGGACGTTGTCGTGGCCGAAGATGTGCTGCCGGTCGAGCGGGATGCTGTACTTCTGCGCCAGGTACCGCACCAGGCGCGCCGAGGCCTGGTACATCCGCTCCGTGTACCAGGTTCCGGGCTGCGTGAGGAACCCCTCGTGCTCGATGCCGATCGAGCGGGCGTTCACGAACTGGCTGCCGGAGTGCCAGGCCTCGTCCTTGGTCCTGACGTGCTGGGTGACATGGCCGTCGCTGGAGCGGATCGAGTAGTGCCACGACGACTCCGTGGGGTCCTGCACCGTCTGGAGCATGCTCGGCAGCTCCGCCTCGGTGTCGTGGATGACGATGTACTCGATCGGCTGGTCCCTGGGCCGGTCGGCCAGGTCGTGGTTGCCGTAGTCGCCGTCGTCGATCTCCTCGTACGGCGCGCCGAGCCAGTCACAGGCCAGTTCGGCGGGGCACTCGACCTGCTTCGGCCGCTGTGGGCCCTGTGCCCGGGGGGTGTGGGGGTGCGGCTGCAAGCTGGGGGTGGCGGGGAGCGTGACGTCCTGTCCTTCGGCGGTGGTGCGGTGTGCTCCCCGCCGGATCAAGGCGAAGACGTCATCGGCGTAGGCCGCGGCTGACGCGACGTCACGTGTGCCCGGGAAGCGCGCCACCGTCTCCCACCAGTCCGCCGGGTCGGTGCTCAGGGGCTTGCCGAGCTGTCGTTGCGTGGCGGCCAGGAGTGCCGCTCCGCCGCGGACGTTGGCGACGGCGTCCGTGCGCAGACGGCCGGCCGGGACCTGGATCAGGCGTGCCGCGTTCCGCAGGTCCGCGGGCTGCACGGCGTGGCCCGCCGAGGCGCCCGTGGCGGGCGTTCCCGCCGCGCCCGTGCGGGGCCGGGCCTGGTCGTCGAGCGGTGCCTGCTTTTCGGACGGCGCTGCCGAGGCCTGGACGCGGTCGGTGTCCACCAGGTGCATCGGCCCGAAGCCACCGGCGACGCTGGGTGTGCCCGGGTGTGAGTCCCAGCGCGACTGCATGTAGGACACGCTCATGAGCACACTGCGCGGCACGTGGAACTCACGCGCGGCGTTCGTGAAGGCGTCCTCCAGACGCTGGTCCGCCGTGTCGTCGGCGCCGGACATCGGGAGGATCAGCAGCGGCGGCAGCAGAGCCGCCCCCGCGATCACACAAGCCTTACGGCGGCACCTCCGAATGGCACCGGGGACATGTGCAGAAACATTTCTTCTCATCGCAGAGGCTCTCCCAACCACGCTCGATCGCACCAGGACAAAGGAGTTGCCCGTAGCGCCACCCCTTGTACGTTTCCGTGCCCCGGGCGCCGTGTCGTGGCGAACGTCACCGGGGTGGACCAGCGGTCGGGCGCAGGCCACCCGGTCGGCGGCAGCGACTCGGCTGCCTGGGGCAACCACGCGCGACCGCCGCCGGCTCAGTCCTCGACCGGGTCCACCTGCCAGTCGGGGTGGCCCGGCATGGGCGGGGTGTGCGCGCCGTACAGCCACGGACGCAGAAACGGTGTCAGGTCCTCGCCGGCGATCCGGGACGCGAGCGCGACGAAGTCCCGGGTGCCGGCCGTACGGCCCCGGTACTCGGTCACCCAGGCGCGCTCGATCCTCTCGAAGGTCTCCGCGCCGACCTTCTCCCGCAGCGCGAACAGCACCAGCGCCGAGCCGTCGTACCGCATCACCTTGAAGAGCGTCGCCTCGGTGGGCTCGGCCGGCGCCCCTTCGTCGTGCCGCCACTGGTCGTGCTGCTCGTACGCCGCCCGCATCACCGACTCCAGGCTCACGCCACCGTGCTCGTCGGAGTACAGGCGTTCGTAGAAACGGGCGTGACCCTCGCTCAGCCACAGGTCGGACCAGCGCCGGATGGCGACGCTGTCACCCGTCCAATGGTGGGTCAGCTCGTGGACGAGATTGCGTTCGGCGTCGACCCGGTCGCCCAGCAGGTCGTCCCGGGGTACGACGGAGAGCGACTGGGTCTCCAGTGCCACCGGCAGGTCGGTGTCCCCGACCAGCACGCCGTAGCGGCGGAACGGGTACGGGCCGAGCCGCCGTTCCAGCCAGGCAAGATGCTCCGGGGTGAGCGAGCGGTACTCCTCGGTGTCCGTGACCAGGTCGTCCGGGACCACGTCACGGACGGGCAGCCCGCGCGGGCCGCTGCTGTCGACGAACGTGAATTTCCCGATCGCCAGCTGGACCAGTTGCGCCGCGATGGGCTGCTCCGAGTCGTACGTCCACCGGGTGCGGCCGTCGGGCCGCCGGGCGGTGCCGACGAGCCGGCCGTTGGCCACCGCGCTGAGCCCCGGCGGGGTGGTGATGTGGAACGTGACCGGCGCCCGCAGGCTCGGGTGGTCGTTAGCCGGGAAGATCATGCGCGCCCCGTCGGGCTGGGCGCAGACCATGGTGCCGTCGGGCGTGGGTACCCAGCCGTAGTCCTGGATCGCGTCGTCGCGGTGCCGTCCCTGCGTCGGGTCGGCGGTGTAGGCGACGCGGACGGTGAACGTGCCGCCGTGCGGGATCGGCCGCGCGGGCGTGACGACGAGTTCGTCGCCGTCGCGTTTCGCGGTGGCCGGCCTGCCGTCGACGGTGACGTGGCGCAGCGCGTTGCCCGCGAAGTCCAGGTCGAACCGGGACAGGGCCTGTGTGGCGGTGGCGCTGATGGTGGCGGCGGCCTCGAAGGGCGTGCGGGGCGCCCGCCAGTCGAAGTCGAGGGTGTAACGGCGTACGGTGTAGCCGCCGTTGCCGGCGAGCGGCATGAGCGGGTCGCCGATGCCTGGTGCGCCCGGGGTCGGGGGAGGGCCCGACGAGGCGGCCGGACCGGGGGCCGGTGAGCCGTCGGCTCCGTGCGGGAACACGCCCGCGAAGACGGCGGCACCGGTCAGCGCGCCCGCTCCGGCGAGGGTGAGGGCCACGGTCGCGCGACGGGTGCGGAGGACATGACGGGGGCGCTCCTGCCGGGATTCCTGGTGTCCCGATCCCTCGCATGACCCCTTGGTGATCTCCATGACGGCACTATGCCAGTAAGATCCTCTTATATCACCACAAGTGCCCTTTCTTGGTGTTCGCCCATGACTGTGAGGTAACTATCCTCATCGCGCCGATCTGTCCGAGGCGTCATTGCGGGGCGGCCGGTCTGCCCGTAGAACACCGGCCATGAGAAGACGGATCGTCATGTCCATGCTCGCCGGGGCGACCCTCCTGGTGAGCGCGCTCCTCGGCACGGGAACCCCGACCGCTCAAGCCGCCGACGTACCCGCCGAGTTCGGCACCGACTGGCACGACCCGGTGACCGCGGCACCGCCCGTCGACCGGCCGCACACCACGTCCTGCCAGGTCACCCTCGCCGACGCCCGGTTCCGCGACTTCACGCCCTACCGGGGCGCGTACACATCCCCCGAGGGCTGCGGCGACCGCTGGAGCAAGGTCGTCCTGCGCCTCGACGGCAAGGTGAAGGGCCGTCAGTACGACCGGCTCGGCTATCTACGTGTCGGTGGCGTCGAGATTCTGCGCACCTCCACGCCGGAGCCGTCGCCCGACGGCATCGCGTGGCACGTCGAGAAGGACGTCACCCGCTACAGCGACACCTTCCGGAGCGCCCAGGACGTCGAGATGCTGATCGGCAACGTCGTGGACGACACGTACACCGGGGTCATCGACGTCCACGTCACGCTGACCTTCTACGCGGGACGCCCCACGGCACCCGCTCCCGACCGCGTCCTCACTCTCGCCGACACGCCCGCCGGCGCCACGCTCACCACCCCGCGCAACAGCGAACGCATCGTCGCCGAGGTGTACGCGACCGGCTCGGGCGGCGGTTGCGAGGAGTTCTGGTACCTGACCGTCGCCGACCCGGCGCCGTACTCGTGCAAGGCCGACCGCGGCCCGTACCGCGAGGTGCAGGTCAGCGTCGACGGCCGGCTCGCCGGCATCGCGGCGCCGTTCCCGAACGTGTGGACGGGCGGCTGGTCCAACCCCTTCCTCTGGTACGTCGTCCCGGCCCCGCGCGCCTTCGACGTCCGGCCGATCGAGTACGACCTCACGCCCTTCGCCGGCCTCCTCAACGACGGCCGCCCGCACCGTGTCGAGGTGTCCGTCGTCGGCGTGCCCGCGGGACAGTCGGGCTGGAGCGCCCCGGTGAACGTGCTCGTCTGGCGGGACGCGCACCGCGCCCACGTGTCCGGCGCGCTCACCGAGGACGAGGCGACCGACCTCGCCGACTCCTCCGCCTTCACCCCTGGTGCGGAGAACCGCGTACGCACCGAGGCCGGGCACCGGCTCACCGTCTCCGGATACCTGGACACCTCGCACGGCCGCGTGACCACCACCGTCACCCGGACGCTCGCCCACACCTCCGTCCACCGCTGGACCGACGGCGAGGCGTTGGATGGACTCGACGCGAACTGGACCGACGACGAGGTGGTCGGCGTCACCGGCCACGGCCCCGCGCGGACGACCCGCACGCACCGGACGTACACCATGAACGGCGCCACGACGCTGGGCGCGGACGACCGGCTGCGCACCGTGCTGACGCTCGGCGACCGGGCGTCGGTGGTGACCCGCGAGGGCGGCCGGCGTACCGCGTGGTCGCGGCTGGACGACACCTACAGCGGTGACGCCACGTACACGGTCAACGTCCCGCGCGACCAGCGGCACGCGGTCGGCACGTCGGCCGAGCGCTACCGCCTTCTCGGCTCGGACGGCTGCTACGACCGTTCGCTGCGCACGGTTCAGGGGGTGCTGACGGAGGACCGCAGCCGCTGCTGAGACGCCTGGCGGGCGCGCGCCTCCTGCGCGCCATCCGTGCGCCACCCGCGCGGCGGCCCGCGGAGCTGGGCTGGACGGGGCGGGGATCGCCGTCACGCCGGGGGCGGGGCAGGGGGTCGTCGTCCGTCAGCAGCGCTGGGCGGCGTCCCCGTCGATCAGGCTGTCCAGCAGGACGCCGAGCACCTGGCGCTCCTTCTCCGTCAGCGGAGCCAGTATCTCCTCGGCCGCCGAGCGGCGGGCGCCGCGCAGCTCGCACAGGGTCGCGCGCCCCTCGTCCGTCAGCTCGATCCGGGTCACGCGCCGGTTCGCCGGATCCGGCACCCGCCGTACCTTGCCGCTCGCCTCCAGCCCGTCGACCAGCGTCGTCACCGCACGGGGCACGACCTCCAGGCGCTCGGCGAGGTCGGCCATGCGCGGAGGTGAGCCGTAGTGCGCGAGGGTGCGCAGCAGCCGGGACTGGGCCGGGGTGACGCCCAGGTCGCGCTGTTCCAGATGGCGCTTCTGGATGCGGTGCACCCGGCGGGTGAGCCGCAGCAACTGCTCGGCGAGCAGGCCGTCGGGATCGGGGGTGGTCATGCGGGAACAATATCAGGATGCCGTTCATTGTGAGTATAGGTAACAATGAGCTACGATCCGTTCCGTGCCCGTCGGCCGACCCCTGACCGGCGCCCGCTCACCCCCGTAGGAGCCCATGCACCCCGACCGTGAACCTTCCTGGACCCCACCTGCCGACGCCGGCGAACAGCCCCGGCAGGTGCGCCGCATCCTGCGGCTCTTCCGTCCCTATCGCGGGCGGCTCGCGATCGTCGGCCTGCTCGTCGGCGCGTCGTCGCTGGTCTCGGTGGCCACACCGTTCCTGCTGAAGGAGACGCTCGACGTCGCGATCCCGCAGGGCCGCACCGGCCTGCTGAGCCTGCTCGCACTCGGCATGATCGTCAGCGCCGTCCTGGCCGGCGTCTTCGGCGTGCTTCAGACCCTGATCTCGACCACCGTCGGCCAGCGGGTCATGCACGACCTGCGCACCGCGGTCTACGGCCGCCTCCAGCGCATGTCGCTGGCCTTCTTCACCCGCACCCGCACCGGCGAGGTGCAGTCCCGCATCGCCAACGACATCGGCGGCATGCAGGCCACCGTCACCTCCACCGCCACCTCCCTGGTGTCCAACGCCACCAGTGTGGTCGCCACGATCGTCGCGATGGTCGCCCTGGACTGGCGGCTGACGATCGTCTCGCTGCTCCTGCTGCCGGCGTTCGTGTGGATCAGCCGCCGTGTCGGCAACGAACGCAAGAAGATCACCACCCAGCGGCAGAAACAGATGGCCGCGATGGCGGCCACGGTGACCGAGTCGCTCTCGGTCAGCGGCATCCTGCTCGGCCGCACGATGGGCCGCTCCGACTCACTGACCGAGTCCTTCGCGGACGAGTCCGAGCGCCTGGTCGACCTGGAAGTGCGGTCGAACATGGCCGGGCGCTGGCGCATGGCCGTGATCACGATCGTGATGGCCGCGATGCCCGCCGTCATCTACTGGACCGCCGGCCTCGCCCTCCAGTTCGGCGGCCCCGAGGTGTCCCTCGGCACCATCGTCGCCTTCGTCTCGCTCCAGCAGGGCCTGTTCCGCCCGGCCGTGAGCCTGCTCGCGACGGGCGTCCAGATCCAGACCTCGCTGGCGCTCTTCCAGCGCATCTTCGAGTATCTGGACCTGCCGGTCGACATCACCGAGCGCGAGCGGCCGGTCCACCTCGACCAGATCAAGGGCGAAGTCCGCTTCGAGGACGTCGAGTTCCGCTACGACGACAAGGGCGGCCCGGTCCTCGACGGCGTCGACGTCACCGTGCCGGCCGGCGGCAGCCTCGCCGTCGTCGGCCCGACCGGCGCCGGCAAGTCCACGCTGGGCTATCTGGTGCCCCGCCTGTACGACGTCACCGGCGGCCGCGTCACCCTGGACGGCGTCGACGTCCGCGACCTCGATTTCGACACCCTCGCCCGCGCGGTCGGCGTCGTCTCGCAGGAGACGTACCTCTTCCACGCCTCCGTCGCCGACAACCTGCGCTTCGCCAAGCCCGACGCCACCGACGAGGAGCTGCACGCGGCGGCGCGGGCGGCACAGATCCACGACCACATAGCGGCGCTGCCCGACGGCTACGACACGGTCGTCGGCGAACGCGGCCACCGCTTCTCCGGCGGCGAGAAGCAGCGCCTCGCGATAGCCCGCACCATCCTGCGCGACCCTCCGGTCCTCATCCTGGACGAGGCGACGAGCGCCCTCGACAACCGTACGGAGGCCGCCGTCCAGGAGGCCATCGACGCGCTGTCGGCCGACCGCACGACCATCACCATCGCCCACCGCCTGTCCACGATCCGCGGCGCCGACCAGATCGTGGTGCTGGACTCCGGCCGGGTCGCCGAACGCGGCACGCACGAGGAACTCCTGGAGCGGGACGGCCGCTACGCGGCCCTGGTGCGCCGGGACGCGCAACTGCAACCCACGAACTGAACACGCGACCGCGACCGACAAACTGAACATATGCCGGGTTTGTGAGGATATGCGTATTACCGTGCCCGCATGCAGACGAACACTCCGTCACGGAGCAGGACCCGACTGACACGCCGGGGCAGACTCGCCGTCGTCGTGGCCGGCGCCGTCGTGGCCGGCACCGCCGTGGCGGTGCCGCTGCTGACACTGGCAACCGACCGCGAGCAGGCGAAACCCGCCACGCTGGTCATCCCGGAGGGCTGGCGCGCGAACCAGGTCTACGACGCGATCGACAAGGCCCTCCAGCTGCCCTCGGGCAGCACCCGCGCCTCCCTCGGCAAGGCCGCCCTGAAACTGCCGAACGAGGCCGGGGGCAACCCGGAGGGCTATCTCTTCCCGGCGACGTATCCCGTCCGGAAGGGGGCGACGCCCCAGTCCCTGCTCCAGCTCATGATCGACACCGCGGACCAGAAGTTCAACGGCGCACCCGTCGCGGCCGGGGCCCAGCGCAACGCGGTGAACGTCTACCAGGCGGTCACCATCGCCAGCATCGTCCAGGCCGAGGCCTCCACGAAGGCGGACATGGGCAAGGTCGCCCGGGTCATCTTCAATCGGCTGAACAGCGGAATGCCACTGCAAATGGACTCGACCCTCCACTACGCGCTGAACCGCGACACCGCCGGCACCGGCAAGAACGACACCCAGACCGACACCCAGACCGAGAACCCGTACAACTCCCACCAGCGCATGGGCCTGCCGCCCACGCCGATCGACAACCCCGGCGAGGACGCGATGCGCGCCGCGCTCAACCCGACGCCGGGCGACTGGCTGTACTTCGTCACGGTCGCGCCCGGTGACACCCGCTTCACGGCGGACTACAACACGCACCTGCGCAACGTGGCCGAGTTCAACGCCCTCCACCAGAACGCGGGGACGTCCCAGCCGACCGGTGACGGCCCGCCGGCGCCTCCTTCCGCGCCCTCGACCCCGCAGCCCGCGACTCGCTGAGCCGGCGGGACGTCACGCGGCGAGCTGTTCCTCGGCGAGCAGCCGCCTGATGTCCCGGACGGCCGCGCGCCCGGCCCGGTTGGCCCCGATGGTGCTGGCCGACGGGCCGTAGCCGACGAGGTGGATCCGCGGATCGGCGACCGCGCGAGTGCCCTGCACTTGGATGCCGCCGCCCGGCTCGCGCAGCCGCAGCGGAGCGAGATGGTCGAGCGCGGCCCGGAACCCGGTCGCCCACAGAATCACATCGGCGGACACCCGCCGGCCGTCACGCCACTCCACGCCGTCCGGAGTGATCCGGTCGAACATCGGCTGCCGGACCAGGACCCCGTCCGCGAGACCCTGCCGGACGGCGTCGTTCAGCGGCAGCCCGGTGACCGAGACGACACTGCGCGGTGGCAGCCCCTGACGGACCCGCTCCTCCACCAGTGCGACGGCCGCACGGCCCGCCTCCTCGTCGAACGGGCCCTCGCGGAAGACCGGGGGCCGCCGGGTGACCCAGGTGGTCGCGGCGGCGTACGGGGCCAGCTCCAGCAGATGCTGGGTGCCCGAGGCGCCCCCGCCCACGACCACCACCCGCTGCCCGGCGAACTGCTCCGGACCGGCGTACTGGGCGGTGTGCAACTGTCGGCCGCGGAAGGTCTCCTGCCCGGGGTAACGCGGCCAGAACGGCCGGTCCCAGGTGCCGGTCGCGTTGATGAGCGCCCGCGTCGACCAGGTACCGTCCGACGTCTCCACGAGCAGCCGCCCGCCGGTGCCCTCACGCACCGCGCGCACGTCCACGGGCCGCCGCACCCGCAGGTCGAAGGTGCGCTCGTACCGGTCGAAGTACTCCCGGACGACCTCCGCCGAGGGCCGCGCCGGGTCGGCGTCGGTCAGCTCCATGCCGGGCAGCGCGTGCATCCCGTGCACCTTGCCGAAGGTCAGCGAAGGCCACCGGAACTGCCAGGCGCCGCCCGGACCGGGGGAGTGGTCGAGGACGACGACGTCGCGGCCCGGCTCGAAACCGGTGCGCCGCAGGTGATAGGCGGCGGCCAGACCCGCCTGACCGGCACCGATGACGACGACCTCGACCTCGCGCACTTCGTTCACGCCTCAAGCAACAGCGAGCCGCGCACGGATCTTCCCGGCTGCTCAGCCCTTGGCCGGGGTCGTCGACGGCGGCAGCTCGCCGTTTACCGGGGGTCCGCGAAGCCGGCGAAGTCGATCTTCCCCGGGATCAGCTTCGACTCGGTGAACGCGTCGAGGTGTGGAAACCGGCGCATGGGTCAGGATGGTGGCATGTCCGATGCCTTCACCACGCGCGTGCTGAACGTCTCCACCGGTAGCCGGGAACGCGTCGTCGACCTCACCGCCGACTGCGAGGAATTCCTGCGGGAGGCGGCGGCCGGCCGCGACGGTCTGCTCAACATCTTCATCCCGCACGCCACTGCCGGAATCGCCGTGATCGAGACGGGTGCAGGCAGCGACGACGACCTCCTCGCCGCCCTGCACACCCTGCTCCCCGCCGACGACCGCTGGCAGCACCGGCACGGCAGCCCCGGCCACGGCCGCGACCACGTCCTGCCCGCCATCGTGCCGCCGCACGCGACTCTCCCGGTGATCGGCGGACGCCTGGAGCTGGGCACCTGGCAGTCGGTGTGCCTGGTGGACACCAACAAGGACAACCCGGACCGCCGGGTCCGGCTGAGCTTCCTCGGCTGAGCTGCGTGGCCCCGCCGTCGACGGCCGCAGGCTCACCGGGCTGGGCCTCGCCGGCTCAGCGGATGGAGGCCGGCTCACCGGATGGAGTGGTGCCGCGTCATGAAGGGCGGGCTCAGGAGGCCTCGGCCGGACCGGGCATCGGCACCAGGCCGAGCCGCTGGGCCCGCAGCACCGTGCCGACGCGGTCGCGGGTGCCCAGCTTGCGGTAGATGTTCTCGACGTGCTTGTGCACCGTGCGGACCGAGATGCCGAGGCGGCGGCCGATCGAGTCGGCGGTGAGCGCGTCCGTGAGCAGCAGCAGGACGGCGGTCTCGCGCGGGGTCAGCGCGCAGTCCGCCGCCCGCTGGTCCGGTGCGCCGGCCGGGCCGAGCGCCCGCCGCCACTCCTCCAGCAGCTGCCGCTGCCGTTCGACCGCCGCCAGCAGCGGCTGCGCGCGCTCGGCGACGAGCAGGTGGTCGTCGCTGAAGTCCGTACCGGCGCGGTACACCAGGCATCCGGTGATCGGGGCGGCGCTCCCCGGCAGCGGCACGCCCAGCACATGGTCGACGTCCAGGACCTCGCTGAGCAGGCGGGCCGTCGGGCTGGAGGGCCAGGTACGGCCCGCCGCCCGGTGCGCGCTGACCGGCGTCCGGTCGGTTCCGGCCGCGTAGTGACCGGCGAAGGGATAGCCCGCCCGCAGCAGGCGCAGGTCGGCGTCCCCGAGCCGGGCCAGTTCGGCGGCGGCGGCGTCCGGCAGTGTGCCGATCGTGCCCTCGCTCTCGCTCCACTCGTCCCGTTTGTGGATGACCGCCTCACCGCCGCACACGTCCGCGAGCGTTCCGGCCACCATCGGCCACAGCCGCTCGGGTTCCCGTTCGTGCAGTGCCGCCACGGCGACGGCCATCATGCGCTCGTAGGCCTTCTCCAGCCGCACGGGGGTTCCTCTCCGGTTGCCTTGCGTACCCGTCCTCCCCGTCGGCGTACGTAGTTGTACGCATATCCCTGCGGTCCCCGGCTGTCGCAGACTTCAACCCGGCGACACCGGCCCGGTCGGACACAGCGTGTCCGAAGGGCCGCCGGTACGGGGGAACGGCGGCCCGTCCGGTGTCGCCCTTTCGCGTGCCGGTTCCTCGCCTGGAGTTCCTCGCCCGGACAACGGACAACGCCCCCCGGGCGGAGCCGGAGGGCGTCGGGGACGGGCGGACGGATCAGCCGCGCTCGGCGCCGCTCTCCGCCTTCGCCGCCTTCTCCTTCTTCAGGTCCTTGAGTCGCGCGGCCTCCTTGCGGACCTCCGCCTGGGTGGCGCGCTCCTTCTCCAGCCACTCGGGCCGCTCCTGCCTGAGCGCCTCGATCTGCTCGGTGGTCAGCGGCTCGATGACCCCGCCCCGGGCCAGGCCCGCGATGGACACACCCAGCCTGGCGGCCACCACCGGACGCGGGTGGGGGCCGTTGCTCCGCAGCTCGCGCAGCCACTCCGGCGGGTTGGCCTGCAACTCGTTCAGCTCGGCGCGCGTCACCACGCCCTCCTGGAAGGAGGCGGGGGTGGCGGGGAGGTACACACCCAGCTTCTTCGCCGCGGTCGCGGGCTTCATCGTCTGGGTGCTCTGCTGCGACTTCATACCGTCCAGGGTATCGGCCGCGTACGGAAGGGCCGACCACGGCCGGTGACCAGGATTGGTGACGGCCGGTGACGGTGCCTGGCGGCGGCCGGTGGCGGAGGGTTCCGGCCGGGGCCGGTAACCTGGCCGGGTGACAGGCTCGGAGGATTCACCGTCGTTCCGGCTCGCGTACGTTCCCGGAGTGACGCCCGCCAAGTGGGTGAGGATCTGGAACGAGCGCCTGCCCGACATCCCGCTCACCCTCGTCCAGGTCCCGGCCGCCGAGGCGCCCGAGGTGCTGCGCGCGGGGGAGGCCGACGCGGGCTTCGTCCGGCTGCCGGTCGACCGTACGTTCTTCAGCGCGATCCCGCTCTACAGCGAGACCTCGGTGGTCGTCGTCCCCAAGGACCACCTGATCACGGCGGCGGACGAGGTGACCTTGGCCGACCTCGCCGACGAGGTGCTCTTCCACCCTCTGGACGACGTCTTCGACTGGGACGCCCCGCCCGGTGAACCGGCCTTCGAGCGGCCCGCCACGACCCCGGACGCCATCGAGCTGGTGGCGGCGAACGTCGGCCTCCTGGTCGTCCCGCAGTCCCTGGCCCGCCTGTACCACCGCCGGGACCTCACCTACCGCCCGGTCGTCGACGCCCCCCAGTCGAGCATAGGCCTGTCCTGGCCGGAGGAGGCCACCACCGACCTGGTGGAGGACTTCATCGGCATCGTGCGCGGACGCACGGTCAACAGCACCCGGGGCCGTACGGCGGCGCAGCCCTCGGCCGACGACCAGCGCAAGCGCTCCGACCAGGGCGGCACCCGCCAGGCACCGGCGGCGAAGTCGCAGGCCAGGTCGTCCGGCAAGCCTGCCGGCCGCACGGCGCGCGCCCGCACGGGCGGCGGCAAGCCGGCCAAACGGGGGAAGCCGCGCCGCAGGTCGTGAGGCGGGAGCGCGCCCGGTGCGCTCGGTGCCCAGCACCCTGCTCTCTCACCCGCCCCCCTCACGAACGAGGCCGCACCCCCTCCACGGCGCCCCCCTCTTCCCACCCCCGCCCGACCGGCTCCACGGCCTTCTCCGGTTCGGGACGCACGTGACGTTCCCGTAGATCGGCGACCGCCAGCACGAGTGCGACCACGATGATCCCCACGACGGCGAGCAGCCCGAGCTGGAGTGCCGTGTCGGCGCGGCCGTGATTGGCGAGGTGGGCGAAGTACACCGCGCCCACCACGGCGATCCCGGCCGCGGAGCCGACGCGCTGGCCCGTCTGGAGGACGCCACCGGCCGCGCCCGCTCGGTGCACGGGGACGCGGGTGAGGGTGAGGGTGGTGTTCGGGGAGACGGTCAGGCCGGACCCGATGCCGCCGATGAGCAGGGGCAGCGCCGACGCCCATCCCACGTTCCGTCCGGGCACCAGCTCCACCGCCGCCACCACCCCGAGCACGCCCAAGGCCACCCCGGCCAGGCCCATGACGACCAGCTTGCGGCCGAAGCGCACCACCAGCCGGCCGCCGATGGCGGCCCCGACGGCCGAGGCCGCCGCGAAGGGCAGGACCGTGAGCCCGGACGCCAGCGCGCTGTATCCCACGCCGTTCTGGAGGTACAGGGCGTAGAGGAAGAAGACGGTGGTGAAGCCCGCGAAGTAGCTGAGGCTGATCAGGGCGCCGAGCGTGAAGGAGCGCAGGGAGAACAGCGCCAGGTCGACCAGCGGGGCCCGGCCGAGCCGCCCCTGCCGTCTCTCCCACGCCCAGAAGGCGCCCAGCAGCAACACGGCCAGCGGCATCAGCGCCCACTTCTCCCGGCCGGTCCACTGCTGCTCCTGCACCAGGGGCAGCATGAGCGCGAGTACGCCCGAGCCGAGGAGCAGTACGCCGAACAGGTCGAACACCTCGTGCTTCCCGGTCGCCGGGAAACGCGGCAGCAGCCGGAGCCCCGCGGCGAAGGCGGCCACGCCGATCGGCAGATTGACGAAGAACACCCAGCGCCAGCCGTCGTCGGTGCCGGCGGCATCGATCAGCAGGCCGCCCGCCAGGGGGCCCGCCGCCGTGGACACGCCGATGACGGTGCCGAGCACGCCGAAGGCCTTGGCTCGTTCGGAGCCCTGGAACATCTGCTGGATCAGCCCCGAGGTCTGCGGCGCGACGATGCCCGCCGCCGTGCCCTGGATCAGCCGGAACAGCACCAGCCAGCCGGTGCTGGGCGCGAACCCGCAGGCCGCCGAGGCCACCGTGAACAGGGCGAGCCCGAAGAGGAAGGCCTGGCGTCGGCCACGCATGTCGCCGAGCCGGCCGGCCGGCACCAGCGCCAGGCCGAAGGTGAGGGCGTACCCGGAGACCACCCATGCCTGGGTCGCCTCCGAGGCCCCGAGTCCGCGCTCCAGCGAGGGCAGCGCCACATTCACGATCGAGGTGTCGAGGAGCGAGATGAAGCCCGCTGCCAGACAGACCCCGAGCGCCTTCCACCGCCGCTCGTCGGGGGCGGTCCGGGCCTGTTCTGTGCTCATGGGGTCACGCTATGCAGTCATGGTCGCGTGCGCACGCCGGGAACGACCGTGCGCAGCCCCGGAACGGCGCCTTCCGCGCCTCCGGTCCCCTCACCGTCCGAGGCAGCTCAGGAGACGTACGACGCCCTTCGCGCCGTACGCACCACGGCCTCGCCGTCCGCACGCCCCAGTCGCCCGTCGGCCACCCAGGCGTCCACGGTCCTCTCCACGTGTACGACAAGCGCGCCCTTGCTCCGAAAGGGCGCCCCCGCCCACACCGCGTCGAGCAGGGTGGTCCCGTCGGGGCGGACGGGGTTGGCGACGCCGGAGTCGAGACCGCCGAACACCACCCGGGGCTCGGAGCGGCGGACGTAGGCGTGGGTCGGGTCCTCGGTCCCTTCCAGGAAGGGGGCGAACTCGGTGCCGCGCAGGCTGAAGTGGAGCGGGGAGCCGGGGACCGGGGTCAGGGACGGCAGGAGATCGCCGGAGAGCGCCGCGTTGCCGTACAGGCCGACCTCCAGGTACGTGGTGGCGGCGCTGCGGCCGACCAGGTTGACCGGGCCGTAGAACAGGGCCTGCAACGACGGGTCGTCCGGGGTCCGCTCGGTCCGCAGCCGGAACGGCATGCTCAGCCGGACCGTGTCCCCGGCCCGCCAGGTCCGGGAGACGGTGAAGTAACTGCCCGGCACCGGGGTGCCCTCCACCGCGCGCCCGTTGACCGTCACCCGGAACCCCGCGGTCGCCCACGCGGGCACCCGCAGCCGCAGGGCGAAGGAGGCGCGGCCCCCGCCGATGGTGAGCGTGCTGCCCTGCTCCTCGGGGAAGCGCGTGCGCTGGGTGACCGTGACACCGTGCTGGGCCCAGGTGAGGGTGGCGGGGCTGTACAGGTTCACGTACAGCGCGCTGCCGTCGGGTGCGGCGAAGTACACCGAGTCCTGGTACTTGGTGGCGCTCTCCATGCCGGTGCCCTCGCAGCAGGTCGTGCCCTGCTTGGGCGTGTAGTCCCGGACGTGCCCGGGCGTCAGCCCGATGAAGTAGGTGACGAGCGGCTTCTCCGCGTCCGGCCTGTCCTGCTTGCTGCCGAGCACCTGGTTGTACAGGGCACGCTCGTAGTAGTCCATGTAGGCCGCGTCCGGCTCGTGCAGGAACAGCGCCCGGCTCAGCTTCAGCATGTTGTACGCGCAGCAGGTCTCGGCGGTCGTCGCGGTGATCGTCCCGGCGATGACGTCCCGCGCCTTCCAGAACTCACCGGTGCTGGTGCCGCCGATCCCGTACATGCGGTGCGGTACGACCATCCGCCAGAAGTTCCTCGCGGCGGTCAGGTAGCGCCGCTCGCCGGTCGCGTCGTACAGCCGGACCAGGCCCGTGAAGATCGGGATGTGCTGGTTGGCGTGCAGTCCGTCGAGGACGTCGGTGCCGGCGGCGCACGCGTTGATCAGCCGGTCCAGGTCGAACAGCCGGGCCAGCGCGAGGTGCTCCGGCTTGCCGCTGCGGTCGTGCAGATCGCAGATCGCCTCGACGATCCCGCCGTACTCGCCGCTGGAGAAGATCCCCCACATGCGCTGCAAGGTCGCCGCGGGCAGCCGGGACAGCCGCGCGTACATCCAGTCGCCCATGCCCGAGGCGAGGTCCAGCGCCCGCGCGTCGCCGGTGGCGAGGTGGGCGTCCAGCAGCCCGCGCAGGATCTTGTGCGCGGTGTAGTACGGCGCCCAGACCCTGGTGTAGTCGCTGCCGGTCATCGACTCCAGCTGGACGAACTGCGTCTCCGGGTAGGCCGCGAGGAACCCGGGATGGCTGGGGCCGCCCCAGGTGCGCCGCAGGGTGGCTGCCAGGCCGCGTCCGGAGGAGTCGGCGAAGCGGGAGCCGGACGTCTCGTCGAGCCGGTACGACACCAGATCGCCGGGCCCGGCGGAGGTGTCGGCCGCGCGGGCGCCCTGGAGTTCCGCGATCTCCGTGGGGCTCAGTACCCGCGACCAGATCTGGAACTCCGCCAGGCCGCCCGCGAACACCGGGTCGGCGGCGTAGTGCGAGCGGCCCAGCCAGTGGTCGGCGAGGCCGCCCAGGGCGGCTGGGGTGAGCGTCATGGCGGTGTTGCGGGCCACGGGGATGCCGTCGACGTAGAGGGTGCCGGTGCCGGCGCCGAGCGTCACGGCCAGGTGGCTCCACCGGCCCAGCGGCAGCGGAGCCGTCCCGTTCAGCCCCTGCTCGCCGCCCGCGCCGGAGGCGGTGACGGCGAACCTCGGCATCCCGGCGGCATTGCGTACGGCGAGGTAGAGGTACCGCGTGGTGTCGTCGCCGAAGTCCAGCACCCGCGCCCAGTTCGCGTCGTGCCCGGGCTTCACCCAGACCGACAGCGTGACGGCCGGGGCGCCGCCGAGCACCTCGCCGGGCAGGTCGACGTACTGGTAGGAGCCGCGCACCTGCTCGACGGCCGGTCCGAAGGGGCCGTCCGCCGGCAGCACGACCGGGTCCCGGCGCAGCGCCTCCCGCACCTCGGACAGCGCGCCGATCATGGTCCGGATCCTGTCGCCGAACACCTTCTCGCCGGTGCTCGCGCAGGCCTGCGCGAGCATGGTGAGGAAGTGCCCGGTGTAGTGCCCGCGCAGGTTCCCGTTGGCCTCCCCGTCCAGCCCCTCCCACCCGCCGGGTGCCACGGCTCCGCCGGTGTCCAGCCCCGCGCCCGCCCGGAAGACCTGGAGCAGCCGGTTCACGTCGTAGCCACGGGCGTGGTCGAGCATCAGGGCGCGCTTGTCGGCGAACAGGCCCGGGTCGAGGGTGACGTCGCCCAGGGCGAACGGCCGGAGCGTGCCGGCCGGCTCGGCCGCGGCGGCACCGCCGGTGGCGGAGACGCTCAGGCCGGTGGCGGCGGCGGTGAGTGCGGTCGCTCGGAGGAGGGTGCGTCGCGACAGGGGCGGGACCATGTGCTCCTCGTTTCCATGGGTTCGGCATGTCGAACAGCGTTCGATAAGTCGCCCAGAAGATAGAGAAGGGGCGGAGGAGCGTCAACGGTACTGACCGGTAAGGGAGTTGTTCAGCGGCGCGCGTCCCGCAGCCACGCGTAGGCCGACCGCGCCGTGAACTCCGCCTGGCCGCCCCGCAGGAGCAGGGTCGCGGTGCCGAACTCGGGGGCGTCGGCCTGGGCGGGGACGTACGGGACGGCCACGCAGCGCATGCCGGCCGCATGGGCGGCGGCCGCCCCCGGGGCCGCGTCCTCCAGCACCACGCAGTCGGCCGGGTCCGCGCCGAGCCGGCGGGCCGCCTCCAGGAAGACGTCGGGGGCGGGCTTGCCGTGGGGGACCTCGTCGGCCGAGACCACCGTGGGCAGGAAGGCCGCCAGGCCGGTGCCCGCCAGGATCGCCTCGATGGCCTCAGGAGAGGAGCCCGACGCCACCGCCATCGGGATGTTCTCGGCGGCCAGCAGCTCCACGAACGCGCGCATCTCCGGGTACGCGCGCGTGCCGGTGCGGGCCAGCTCCAGATAGCGGCGGTTGGTCGCGGCCAGCAGCTCCGCCGCCGAGGCGCGCAGGCCGTAGCGCTCCCGCCAGATCGTCACCGTCTCCCGGGTGCTGATGCCGACATAGCTCTCGTGGTCCGCCCAGGTGAAGTCCGGGACGCCGTGCTCGGCCAGGGTCCGCCGGCTCGCCTCGAAGTAGTTCGGCTCGCTGTCCACCAGCGTTCCGTCGAGATCGAAGATGACCGAGAGGCTGCCGAGATCGCTCATGGCGTCCAGGATGCCAAGCGTCAGGCGCGGGCCGCCCGGCCCACCGACTCCACCAGGGGCAGCAGCCGGTGCGGGACGCGCTCGCGCAGCGCCACCTCGGTGCGGGTGCGCACCACGCCCGGAAGGCTGATCAGCTTCTGGATCACGTCCTCCAGGTGGGCGTTGTCCCGGCCCACCACGCGCGCGAGCAGGTCTCCGCCACCGGTGATCGAGAAGGCCTCCACGATCTCCGGTACGGCGGCCAGCGCGTCCCCCACGTCGTCCAGGTGCCCCTGGGTGACCTCGATGTGCACGAACGCCAGCACCGGATGCCCGAGCGCGGCGGGGGAGAGGGAGGGACCCGTGCCGGTGATCACGCCGTCCCGTTCCATCCGGTCCAGCCGGGCCTGGAGCGTGCCGCGGGCCACGCCGAGGATGCGGGCGTACTCGCGCACGCTGGTGCGCGGCTGCTCCAGGAGCAGTCGCAGGATGCGGGTGTCGAGTTCGTCCACGGCCATGATGGACGACTGTACCAATGGTCCAGCCGACCTGGAGTCGCGTGTGCCGTCCGACCTGGTCCGTTGGCATCCGGGTGAGCGCGCCTGCCGAGCTGATGCAGTGCCAATGGCTCAGCGATTCGCGTCCCACTTGAGCCAGTGACCTCAGTGATGCTCTCATGGAGGTGTCGATGGCGCTGCGGATCCCCGCGGCGCCTTTTCTGTGCCGGTGTACCCACGCACCCAGGGGAGGGCAGCAGTGCTGAAGAGGATGTTCGTGGCTCCGGACCCGGGCCGGGCGCGGTTGCGCTTCGCCGCGCGGGCCGTCCTCGGCATCGGACTGGCGGTGGTGGTCTGCGGACTCGCCGGACACTCCGTCGCCGGTGCGGTCACCGGCGGCCTCGCCGCGCTGCTCACGCTGTTCACCGTCACCGACGCGACCGTGCGCGGGCAGGCGGTCACCACCGCCCTGCTGCCCGTCGTGGGCGTACCGGTGCTCGCCGCCGCGGCCGAGCTGCACGACCACCCCGTCGCCCGCGACCTCACCTTCCTGGCCGTCGTCGGCGCCGGCGTCTACGCCCGCCGGTGGGGGCCGCGCGGGCACAGCCTCGGCGTGTTCGCCTTCATGACGTTCTTCGTGGCCCAGTTCCTGCACGCCACCCCGGGACAGCTGCCCGAGCTGTACGCCGCCGTCCTGCTCTCCCTGCTCAGCGCGGCCGTCGTGCGGTTCGGCCTGTGGTGCTACGAGCGCCGGCTGCCCCCGGCCGCCGCACCCGCCCCGCCCGCCGGGACCGGGCTGGCCCGGGTGACCACCCGGCAGGCCGTCCAGGCCACCGCGGGCGCCGGGTTCGCGCTCGTCGTGGGCCAGCTGGTGTCCGGACAGCGCTGGTACTGGGCCGTCGGCGCCACCTGGTGGGTCTTCGTGAACACCACCTCGCGCGGCGAGACGCTGGTCCGTGGCTTCCGCCGGGTCCTCGGCACGGTGATCGGCATCTGCCTGGGCTTCCTGATCGCCGTCCCCGTGCACGGCGCGCCCCTGCCGACGGCCGTCCTCGTCGCGGTCGCCGTGTTCGGCATCTTCTACACGGCCGCCGTCTCCTACACCTGGATGATGCTCTGGGTGACCCTCCTCGCCGAGTCCCTCTACGGCCTCCTCGGCGTCCTCACCCCCGGACTGCTCGCGCTGCGCCTCGCCGAGACCGGTGTCGGGGCGCTCGGCGCCGCGCTCGCCGTCCTGTTCGTGCTGCCGGTCACCACACACGCCACCACCGACGCCTGGATCCAGCGGGCCCTGCGCTGCGTGCACGCCTGCACGGCCGAGGCCGCCGCCCGCCTCGCCGGCTCCGCCACGGCCGACCCCGCGCCGCGCGTGGCCGAACTGGAGCAGTTGCTCGGCCGGGTCCGGCTCTCGGTGGCCCCGCTGGTGCACCCGCTGAACCCGATGCCGGCGCGCAAGGCACGGGCCCGCCGCGTCCTGGCGCTCCTCGACGACTGCGCCCGCGAGGTCCGTGGCCTGGTCGCGGTCGCCGCCGACCCCGAGGCCTCCCACGACGCCCGCCTCGCCGCCGCCTGCTGGCGTGTGGAGGCCGCCGTGGAGGCGCTCACCGCGGGCCGCGCCGAACCCCTCCATCGCCCCGCCGAGCAGCCCGCCGAGCCGGCCCTGGCGCATCTGCACGGCCTGGAACGCGCCCTCGCCGAACTGGCGGAGCCTTTGCGTACGCCCTCGGGCTCCCGGCTGGTCGGCGCGTGACCGGGGTGGGGGCGCACGAGACCTGAGTGCGCCCCCACCCCGGAAGGAAGTGCGCCAACTCCGGGAAGAACTGCCCGGCCACCCCGGCCCCTTGGTCTAGACCTCGGCTGATCGACTGCTACCGTCGGCCCCGGACCGGCTCGACGGGCTCGACCGAGAGGGGACAGCGGTGGCACAGGACGGCAGGGCGGGCAGGCGCCGGGCGTTCATCGGATCGTTCACGGCGGCGGGCGGCCCCGGACTGGTGACCGCCGACGTCGCGCCGGACACGGGGGCCCTCACCCTCGTTTCCGCCGTGCGGGATGTCCCCGACCCCTCCTATCTGGCCCTGTCGCAGGACGGGCACACGCTCTACGCGGTCAGCGAGACGGCTGAGGGCGCCGTCGCCGCCTACCGCGTCACCGGTGACCGGCCGGAACCCGTCGGCACCCCGGTGCCGGTGGCCGGCAGCGGCCCCACCCACCTCAGCCTGTACGAAGGGCATGTGCTGACCGCCAACTACGGCTGCGGCAGCGTCACCGCCGTCCCCCTGCGCCCGGACGGCACCCTCGCCGGCGCGCCCTCCGGACGGCTCCAGCACACCGGCTCAGGACCGCACGACCGGCGCCAGCGCGGCCCGCACGCCCACCAGGTGCAGCCCGACCCCAGCGGGCGGTGGGCAGTCAGCGTCGATCTCGGGACGGACTCCGCGCGCGTGTGCACCCTCACGGACGGCAGCCCCGCCGTGCACCGCGAGATCGCCCTGCGCCCCGGCTCCGGGCCGCGCCACCTCGCCTTCCACCCGGACGGCGAACACGCCTACGTGGTCAACGAGCTGACCCCCACGGTCACGGTGTGCCGCTGGGACGCCGCGAGCGGCTCCCTCAAGCCGCTGACCGAGGTGCCGGTGCTGCCCGGCGCACCGACCGGCGATGCCTATCCCTCGGGGATCGTCGTCTCGCCCGACGGCCGCTTCGTGTGGACCGCGACCCGTGGCGAGGACGTCCTGTCCGTGCTCACGGTGGAGGCGGACGGGCTCCGGCTGACCGGTACGGTGCCCTGCGGCGGCCACTGGCCGCGCGCGCTGGCCGAGCACGACGGCTTCCTCTACGCCGCGAACGAGCGCTCCGGCGACGTGACCTGGTTCGCCGTGGACAAGACGACGGGCGTCCCCCGCTACGACGGCTCCGTGCGGGTTCCGGCGGCCTCTTGCGTGGTGTTCGGCTGAGCGTGCGCCGCAGACCTGCGGAGCCGTCGCCCGGCGCCGGCTCCATGAGGTCGCGCCCACGAGGTCGCGCTGCACAGGAAAGGGCCCGCTCCGGGAGGGGAGCGGGCCCTGTGTCGTACAGGTGCCGGGTGGTCCGCAGGCCGGACGCCGGGGCGTCAGCGGACCGGTGTGCTCTGCGGCTGCTGCGGGGCGATGCCCAGCGCCGTCGTGTACTTGGCGAGCGCGAGCTTGCCGATCGCCGGGTACGCGCCGAGCGGCTCGGCCGTGGAGCAGCCCGCCTCCTCGGCCGCCGCGGCCAGCAGCGCCGGGTCGATCTCCGGGCCGATCAGGTACGGCGCCAGGGCCAGCTGCTGCGAGCCGGCGGAGCGCAGCTGCTCGGCCACGGAGGCGATGGAACCCTCCTGGTCCAGAGCCGCCGCCATCACCGGCACGGCGAGGCGCGCGGCGAGCAGCATGCCGGTGATCCCGGCCGCCTGGACGGCCTCCTCGCCCCCCACGGAAGCCAGGATGATGCCGTCCGCGGCGGTGGCCACGGTGAACAGCCGGGCACGGTCGGCGCGGGCCAGACCCGCCTCCGACAGCCGCACGTGCAGCGCCTCGGCGAGCAGCGGGTGCGGGCCGAGGACATCGGTCAGGTCGGCCGCGACCCGGCTGTCCATCACGGCCTGACGGATCTGCCGCAGTAGCGCGCTGTCCGGGCCGGCCAGCAGCGGGACGACGACGGCCACCGGACCGTCGGGCTCCTTGATTCCCTCGACACCGGCGGCGACGGCCTGCTCGTACCGGGCGGTGCGCTCCTCGGCGGCGCGCGCCAGCACGGAACGGAGCGCGGGGAACTCGGCGTCGTCCCCGTCCAGGTACCCGATCCGGGCGTCGAGGCCGGGCAGCTCGGAGCGAGCGATGCTCACGACCTCCTCGGCGAGGCTGCGCGTGGTGGTGCTGGGCACACCGGGCACCGCGAGGACGAGCGCGGGCGCGCCCTCGGGAGCCACCAGCGGTTCCGGGCGGCGGTGCCGTCCGGGCTGGCGGGGTCGCGGCATTCGTACGGGCAGGCCGGACGCGGGTCCAGTGGGGGAGCTCATGGCGCCGCATGTTACTGGCTTCCTGGCCACCGCCGTTCGGGGAGGGTGCAGGTGAGCGGTATCCGTCCGGTTTTGTCTGATGAGTTACGCACGGAAGACGCGTGTAGAGGGCACGTGCCGAGCGCATATGCCGGATGCCGGGGAGGAACCGGGACGGAACCGCTGGTTCGAGGCAGCGCGAAGCCGAGCGGGGCCGCCGATCACTCCGCGCACGCACCACGCACAGCGGCGCCGGTTCACCCGGCAGGGTGAGCCGTCCCGCCGCCGGCTCGGCCGCGATCCCTGCCGGGTTCCCGCCCCGGGGCGCCGACGGCGATCCGGAGACCGGAACCGGCGGAGTCCACGGCGAGATACCGGGAGCGGTCAGGGCAGGCGCCAGTCCACCGGCTGTCCGCCCTGCTGGATCAGCAGGTCGTTGGCCCGGCTGAACGGGCGCGAGCCGAAGAAGCCGCGGTCGGCCGACATCGGTGAGGGGTGCGCGGACTCCACCGCCGGAAGACGGCCCAGCAGCGGACGCAGATTGCGGGCGTCACGGCCCCACAGGATGGACACCAGCGGCTTGCCACGCCCCGCCAGGGCCCGGATCGCCTGCTCGGTGACCTCTTCCCAGCCCTTCCCGCGATGTGCGCCCGGGCTGCGCGGCGCGGTGGTGAGCGCCCTGTTGAGCAGCAGCACGCCCTGCTGTGTCCACGGCGTGAGATCCCCGGTGGACGGCTGAGGCAGCCCCAGGTCGCTGTTCAGCTCGCGGAAGATGTTGATCAGGCTGGGCGGCAGCGGGCGCACCTCGGGTGCCACGGAGAACGACAGGCCCACCGCGTGTCCCGGGGTGGGATACGGGTCCTGACCGACGATCAGAACCCGTACCTCGTCGAAGGGTTGCTGGAAGGCCCGCAGGACGTTCGGTCCGGCCGGGAGGTACGTGCGCCCCGCGGCGATCTCCGCGCGCAGGAAGTCGCCCATCTCGGCGATCCGTCCGGCGACGGGTTCCAGGGCCTTCGCCCAGCCCGGTTCGACGATTTCATGCAAGGGTCGTGGTGCCACGGGCGTCACCCTACTGCCGTACACCTGCCGGTGATCAACCGATGACCGGAGCACGACAGCGGGCGGCGCCTCGCCGCCCGCCCGTCTCTGTGAGGGGTCAGCCGAGTGAGAGGTCAGCCGAGTGAGGGGTCAGCCGATCACCGCCGCCCGTACGCACAGCACGTCCGGCAGATGCGCGGCCAGCAGCTGCCAGCTGTCGCCGTCGTCGGCCGAGGCGTAGACCTCGCCGTTGCGGTTGCCGAAGTACACCCCGGCGGGGTCGGAGTCGTCCGTGCACAAGGCGTCCCGCAGGACCGTGCCGTAGTGGTCCTCCTCCGGCAGCCCCTTGGACAGCGGCTCCCAGGTGCGGCCGGCGTCGGCCGTGCGGAAGACCCGGCAGCGGTGCCCGGCGGGCACCCGGTCCTCGTCGGCGCTGATCGGGAAGATGTACGCCGTGTCGCCCCGGTGCGGATGCGCGGCCGCCGCGAAGCCGAACGTCGACGGCAGGCCCTCGCCGATGTCGGTCCAGTGGGCGCCCGCGTCGTCGCTGCGGTACACCCCCCAGTGGTTCTGTAGATACAGCCGGTCCGGGTCGGCCGAGTCTCGGGCGATCTTGTGCACGCACTGGCCGAACTCGGGGTTCGGATCCGGCAGGAACACCGCCGAGACACCGGAGTTGGACGGCGACCAGCTCGCGCCGCCGTCGGTCGTGCGGAACGCGCCCGCCGCGGAGACGGCCACCGTGACCGCGCTGGGGTCGCGCGCGTCGGTGAGCACCGTGTGCAGGCACTCGCCGCCCGCGCCCGGTACCCACTGCGAGCGGGACGGGTGCTCCCACAGCGGGCGGACCAGCTCGAACGTCTCGCCGCGGTCCTCCGAGCGGTACAGCGCGGCCGGTTCCGTGCCGGCGTACACCACGTCGGGCTCGGCGGCGGACGGGTGCAGCTGCCAGACGCGCTCCAGGGAAGTGCCGGTCTCCTTGGGGAACTTCACGGCGGGCCGGGCCGGTTCCGTCCAGGAGCGGCCGAGGTCGTCGGAGTGGAACACCGACGGGCCCCAGTGCGCGCTGTCGCCCCCCGCCAGCAGCCGGGGCCGGGCGCCCCGGGTATCGATCGCGACCGAATAGACCGCCTGCGCGTTGAAATACGGACTCTCGTCGAACTCCCAGGGGCCCTCGCCCCTCCGCCGCGCGATGAACAGACCTTTGCGGGTGCCCACCGTCAGCAGTACCTCGGTCATGCCGATCACCTCCGGGACGCCGTTGTCCGGATAGCCGTCAGATATCGGCCAGTGTGCACCCCACCACTGACACTCTCCCCCCGCGTCCGTGTTCGCGCAGGTCACCCTCTGTGTCGCCGGAGTGTGGCGAAGATCGGCCGGTTCCGTTCCGGGATGCGCCTGCGCGAAAGGGGTGTCCCGTGCGACCGTCGGGGAGACGGCTCGTCGTGAGCAACGGAGCGATCTCCCGCGTATGGGAGGGCGGTCCGGCCGGTCGGTGCGCTCGTGAGGAGGATGCCTTTGAAGGCGTTCCGTGGTCCGAAGGTGTGGCTGTGGCGCTGGCGGCGCAACCCGCTCAAACGCCGGGCCGACGTCGTGGAGGCCTGGGTGGTGCTCGGTGCCTGTCTGCTGACCGTCCTGGCCGGTGTGCTGGCAGGCCTCGCGGCGGCCGGCTCGGTGGAGCACGGACTCGCCCGGGAGCGGGCCACCTGGCGGCCCGCCGTGGCCCGGGTCGTCGCACAGGCCCCGGGGAAGTCCCCGGCGCACAGCAGCCATGCCTCCGCCGGGGAGCGGGTCTGGGCCGAGGTCCGCTGGACGGTCGCCGACGGCTCCGCCCACACCGGCCGGATCCGGGTGGAGCCCGGCAGCAAGTCCGGTACGCCGGTGACCGTCTGGACCGACCCGCAGGGACACCTCGTCTCCCGCCCCACCACCGCCTCCGAGGCCGCGTTCCGGTCCACCCTGATAGGCCTCCTGGTCGGCGCGAGCGCCGCCGCCGTCCCCTTCGTCGCCGGCCTGGCCGTACGGGGCCGCCTGGAACGCCGCCGCATGGACGCCTGGGACACGGAATGGGCCCGCCTGGGCCCCCAGTGGGGCCGAATGGTCTGACCCCGGGGCCGTCCGGTGGCGCAGGGGGTACGTCGGCCCCGCCCGGGCGAGGCTCCGGACGCCGTCGGCGACCCGCTCCCAACCAAGCGCGGGAAAGCGGGCCGAGCCCCAGCGGCGCCGCGCCCCGGCTAGAGCCTCGCCAGTACCTCCCGGCACCTCGTCAGCAGTTCCTCGTCGTCCGGGATGTCACGGCTGCCGTACCCGCCCTCGTGGGCCATGTGCCGGTGTGGGCGGGTCAGTTCCGTGGTGATCAGGTCGCGCAGCGGTGCGGCGGCCCGGCCCATCGTGGTCAGGCACCGGGCGATCGGGCCGCGGGTGCGGGGGTCCGCCGCCCAGGCGGACCGGAAGACGGGCCGGACCGGGTCCGGGTCCCCGGTGATGCGCCACAGCGCGCACGCCGCCGGTATCCGCTCCCGCACGGGTCCGGACCGGGCAAGCCGGCGCAGTTCGGGCAGCGCGGGGCGCGCGGCCGGGCCCAGCCTGCCCAGTTGCCGGGCCGCGCTGCGGCGGGCTCCCGGATCGTCTCGCGTCAACTCCCGCAGCAGAACGGGGAGTACGGCGGTGACGTCCCCGTCCGCCGACCACAGCGCGCCCGCCGCGGTGGCCGCGTGCCGGGTGTGGAGCAGTCTGCGTAGCAGCGGTGCCGTCTGCGCGGCGGCGCCCAGTTCCGCCAGCGTCTCGATCACCTGGCCGGCGACCGCGTCCCGCGCTCCCAGGCCGTCGGGGGCGCCCGAGAGCAGTCGTAGCAGTTCGGGGACGGCCTCATGGTCGCCGATGGCCCTGATCGCCGTCAGCAGCGGGGCGGCGAGCCGGGCGGCGGTGGGGGAGGCGAGCGGAACGCGGCCGAGACGGAGCCTCAGCGCGGGGGCCAGCGGTGCGGCGGCCCGGCCCAGGTGCGCGGCCTCGCAGCCCAGCCCGACGGGCGCCGCCGGAACGGCCAGCAGCTGGGCCAGGGCCGGGACAGCCCGGGGGTCGCCGGTCCTGGCCAGCGCCTTGAGCGGGCCGCCCAGCGTGGGCGAGCCGCGTTCCCAGCGGTGCGTCCACAGGTCGGGCCGGGTGGTCACCAGCGCGTACAGGTCGTCCGCGGCGGGCGCGGCCAGCGTGTACAGCTCCGCCAGGACCGAGACCGCCGCGTCCCGTAACCGGTCCTGCTCGGTGTGCAGCTGCGCGCCGAGCAGCCGGACGGGCGTGGCGTAGTCGCCGCGCCAGCCACGGAACAGGCCTGCCGACATCCAGACGGCGTTGCAGCGGTCCACCGGGTCCGGGCTGGTCAACTGCCCGGCGAGCAGGGCGATCCGGTCGTCCACCCGGTCTCCGAGCGCGCTGTGCAGGGTACGCAGCAGGACGGCGCCCTGTTCGTCCGAGGGGCGCAGCCGCCGTATCCGGCGCACCAGGGTGTCCGTGCCGGACCGCTCCGGGGCCGGCCGGCGCTGCGCGGACCGCTCGTGCAGCAGCTGTACCGCCGTCGGCACCAGGTCGGCGGGGAGCCGGACGGGCGCGTGGAGCGCGAGTTGGCCGAGCGCCGCGAGCCGTGGTCCCGGAGCGTAGGGCGGCGCGCTCTGTTCGGCCAGGAGGTCCAGCGCGTCGACGGCCTGCGCGGGGTACCGGTGCGCGAACACGCCGAGTGCCTCCGTGAGCCCCGTCAGGACGTGGTCGTCGCGCTCGACCCGCAGCCGCCGCCGCAACAGCTCCAGGACCCGCGCGGGCTCGTCCAGGAAGCGCACGAGCGCCCCGGCCGCCGCCCGACGCACCACCGGATCAGGGTCCCCGGCGAGCCCGACGAAGGCCTCGGCACCGGCGCACACCGCCTCCCACACCGCCAGCCGGTCCTTCTCGCCGTTCGCCGCGCTCTCCGCGCCCGTCCGCGCCCACCGCACCGACGTATCCGGCGCTGCGGCTGAAGTGCCGCCGGACCCCGCGTCCTTCGCGCCCGCGCCCTCAGCCCCGGCACCGGCGCCCGCGCCCTTTGCGCCCCCCGGGTCCTCAGGGCCCCCTGCAACCGTGCCCTTGGCGTTCCCCGGACCCGAGCCCTCCGCACCCGCGCCCTCCCCACCGACGCTGACCAGCAGCTCCACGATGCAGCCCCGGTCCGGCACCTCCTCGCGGGTCACCAGCGCGAAAAGGAACGGCACGCAGGCCGGTGTCGCCTCGTACACCCTCCCCTCGTGGTGCACCGCGTCGTACAGCCCGTCGAGCGCGGTCGCTCGCTCGGCGGTGTCCGGGGACGCCAGGGCCCGTAACCTTCCGGGCACGTCCTCCGCGCTGCCGTGCGCGTGCCGCAGCGAGGCCCAGTCGACGTCGTCGATCCCCGTGAACACGTTGTCCTCCCCGTCCCCAGGCGAGTGGCACCTGATCGGGAGTGTGCACCACGGCACTGACAGCGGTCCGGAACCGCACGCTGACTGTGTGCGATCCGTCGGCGGTGACCGGCCACTGGAGCGCGGCCGCCCGCACGCGCGCGTGAAGGGGTCAGTTCAGGCCGGGCAGGGCGCGCTCCAGGATGGTGTCGAGGTCGGTTCCCTGGGACAGGGTGCCGAACGCGTGGCCCCAGTCGCCGCCCAGCCGGCTCGCGCAGAAGGCGTCCGCGACCGGGTGCGGAGCGTGCCGGACGAGCAGGGAGGCCTGGAGTGCGAGCGCCATCCGCTCGACCAGCCGGCGGGCGCCGACCTGATCGGTTCCGGCCACTTGGTCCTTGAGCGCGGCGACGGCCGTGTCGAGCCGGGCGTCCGCCCCGCGCGAGAGGGCGAGTTCGGCGAACAGGGCCTCGGCGGTGTCCGGTTCGCGCCCGAGGGCGCGCAGCACATCGAGCGCGTTGACGTTCCCGGAGCCCTCCCAGATCGACAGCAGCGGGGCCTCCCGGTAGTGCCGGGGCATGCCGGAGTCCTCGACGTACCCGTTCCCGCCCAGGCACTCCAGGGCCTCGGCGGTGAAGGCCGGGCCCCGCTTGGTGACCCAGTACTTGCCGACGGCGGTGGCGATGCGCCGGAAGGCCCGCTCCCCGGCGTCCCCGCGCACCGCGCGGTCGGCCGCGCCGGCCAGCCGCAGCGTGAGCGTCGTCGCCGCCTCCGACTCCAGCGCGAGATCGGCCAGGACGTTGCGCATCAGCGGCTGGTCGATCAGCCGGGCGCCGAACGCGCTGCGGTGCCGGGCGTGGTGCGCCGCCTCGACCAGCGTCTTGCGCATCAGGGTCGCCGAGGACATCACACAGTCCAGGCGCGTGCAGTTGACCATCTCGATGATGGTCTTCACGCCCCGCCCCTCCGGTCCGACCAGCCAGGCCACGGTCCGGTCGAACTCCGGCTCCGAGGAGGCGTTGGACCGGTTGCCGAGCTTGTCCTTCAGCCGCTGGATGCGGAAGGTGTTGCGGCTGCCGTCCGGCAGGACCCGCGGCACCAGGAAGCACGACAGCCCGCCCGGGGCCTGCGCGAGCACGAGGAAGACGTCGCACATGGGCGCCGACGTGAACCACTTGTGCCCGCGCAGCGTGTAGACGCCCGCCTCCCCGGTGGGCGTGGCCGTGGTGGTGTTCGTGCGGACGTCGGAGCCGCCCTGCTTCTCGGTCATGCCCATCCCGGCGAGCAGCCCGGGCTTCTCGGTGGGAACGCGCAGCTGAGGGTCGTACTCGCGGCTGGTGAGCAGCGGCTCGTACACCTTGGCGAGATCCGGCTGTGCGCGCAGGGCGGGCACGGCGGCGTACGTCATCGACGTGGGGCAGCCGTGGCCCGCCTCCGTGTGCCCCCACACCAGGCCGCCCGCGGTCCGGGCGACGTGCGCGCCCGGCCGGTCGTCGGCCCACGGGGCGCCGGCCAGACCCTCGGCGACCGCCGTCCGCATCAGGTGGTGCCAGCTGGGATGGAACTCCACCTCGTCGACACGGTGGCCGTAGCGGTCGTGGGTGCGCAGCACCGGCTCGTACCGGTTCGCCAGCTCGCCCCACTCCTGCGCCTCCGCGCTGCCGGCGCGCGCCCCCAGCCGCCGGATGCCCTCCTCGGCCCACTCCGCGCCCTCCCGGCGCAGCCCCTCCAGCAGGGCGGAGTCGGCAGAGGCGTCGTAGGGGGCGAGCGGCGGTGGCTGGTTGGTCACGTCGTGCGTGGCGTACGACGGCTGGGACGGCGTCTGCGGCTGCTCGGGAATGGAGACCATACAAGCATGTTGCACCTTTCCTGCGGCTGTAGCAATGATGCAACAAGGGAACGCACGTACAGTACGGGGCCATGCGCATGAACGTCTCCGCGGAGCCGGACGCGGCCGGCCTGCGACCGCTGTCCGCCCGGTCGGTCGTGCTGAGCCTGCTCCTCGGCGTGCATCCGCCGCAGTTGCCGGTCAAGGACCTGGTCCGGCTGGTGGAGCCGTTCGGGGTCGGCGGCTCCACGCTGCGTGCGGCGCTGAGCCGGATGGTGGCCTCCGGCGACCTCCGGCGCACCGACGCCGTCTACCGGCTCAGCGACCGGCTGCTGGCCCGGCAGCGCAGGCAGGACGAAGCCGTGCGTCCGCGCACGCGCGCGTGGGACGGTGACTGGGAGATGGTGGTGATCACGGCGACGGGTCGTGGCCCCGCCGAACGCGCCGACCTGCGCGCCCGGCTGACCGCCCTGCGCCTGGCCGAACTCCGCGAGGGCGTGTGGCTGCGCCCGGCCAACCTCGACCGCCCGCTGCCGGGTGATCTGCGCCAGGTGGCGCTGACGTACACCACGCGCCCCGACGAGCCCCCGCGCGACCTGGCCGCCCGGCTCTGGCCGCTGGCCGACTGGGCGGCCACCGCGCGGTCCCTGCTCGCCCACGCGTCCGGGGCCGAGCACCCGGCCGACCGGTTCACCACCTACGCGACGGCCGTCCGCCACCTGCTCACCGACCCGGTCCTGCCGTCCGCGCTGCTGCCCCCCGACTGGCCGGGCGAGGCCCTGCGGACGGCCTACGCCGACTACCGGCGGGAACTGACCACGACCCTGGGCACCCCGGAACAGGAAGGCGAACGCTGACCGCACGGCCCGCCAGCCGGAGGCACCGGGTGGGGATCAGCCCGCCACGACGGCTCGGGCGGGGTTCCGTTCACCCCGCGCGCGGGGACAGCGGCCCACGGGGACGGCGTCTTGTCCCCCATACGTCCGGAGCGTGGCGCCGGCGCTCTCCGGAGCGTAGGCGGGCGCTCGTCGCCGTGGGCACGCGCCGCTCGTCGCGGTGTCCGGGCAGCGCGAGCGCCCGGGGGCGGCGGTGACACCCCCGGGCGCTCGGTCGGCGATCACTTGTAGGTGATGTCCGAGCTGGAGTACTTGCAGTACGTGCCGTCCGGGCCCGAGCCGTTCGTGGTCGGCTCCTTGCCGGTGTTGTTGCCGATGTACTTCTGGCACGGAACGATCTTCTTGCTGGTGTCCCCGACGATGGTGATGTTCTTCAGGGTCGCGCTGTCGCCGTAGTTCGTGTTGATGCCGACGAGCCTGCTGCCCTTGTAGGTCGCCTCGATGCCGCTGAGGTTGATCGTCCGCTTGTACTGCGTCTTGCAGTTGCCGCAGGAGCGGGCGAACGTGCCGAAGTTCTGCACCGCGAAGCCGGAGACGTTCAGCGTGCCGGCGCCGTTGAACTGGAACACCTTGTCGCCGGCCTCCTTCGCCCCGCCGCCGCTGACGGTGTAGACGTTGGACGACGAGGAGCCGAGGAAGGTGGCCGCGTCCTCGCCGACGTCCTCCCACCACACGTTCTGGAGCGTGCAGCTGCCGAGGCAGTGGATGCCGTCCGCGGCGGGGGAGCCGATGATGACGTTCTTGAGGACCGTGCCGGGGGCCAGTTCCAGGATGGGGCCCTGGTCCTCGTCCTGGCTGTCGCTGCCGAGGTCGCCGGTGCCGTACAGCCGCTTCATCCCGTAGTCCTTGGTGCCGGACAGGGAGATGGTGGCGGAGACCGCCTGGCTGCCGTTGGCGCTCGGCCAGGTGGCCGCGCCCGCCGGAGCGCCGGATGTCATGATCATGCCAAGCGTGAGTCCGAGGGTGGCCAGGCCGCCCAGCAGACCGCGCGCGGATGCTGATGAGGTCATGTCCCGAATGCCTTCTTCCGAGTGGGGTCGGGGTGGGAGTCCGAGTGGGCTCAGATCTTTCCTGCGCCCGCGCCCGACGTCACCGAAGCGACGACGCCGGAGGCGGGTTCGGCCGTGTAGTTGTACGGCGGGGTGGTGAAGGCGCCGGCCTGCGAGATCTCGGTGGCGGCTCCGCCGAGGTCGTTGCCGCGCAGGACGGCGTATCCGTCGACGTGGCGTCCGTCTTGACGGCCTCGCTGATGTTCGTGAAGCCGGAGGACGAACCGACGCCCAGCGCGGCGGTGTTGGAGCCGATGTCGACCTGCCCGCGTCACCGCGGGGGCGTTGCCGCCGCCGGCCGTCCCTGCCGCGCCTGTAACTCCTCTGATGCGCATGGGGGTCCGTCCCTTCTCTGCGGGGGGAGGGATTGTGTACGTGAACCACGTACGCCATACGGAACACAAATGTGGGGGTTGGTGGCCGACGAGGCTCCATGGGGTGCCAGTCGGTCACGCTGATGAACGGACCGTAGAGTGCAAGCGCTTTCTAGTCAACAGGTCGCGCAGAGCGCTCCGGGTCGGTGAGAAGTCGCGTGGGAGCGCTTCCATGAATTGCGTGTCCATGCCACGATGCCGGGTGTTCCTCGCACGACGCGCACGCAACGCGCCCTCGCACGAGCCGCGATCAGAAGGGACAGGTGACGTGCCCCCCACACCGCACCGCTCAAGAACCGGCCCTCGCAAGGCACTTGTCACCCTCTTGGGTGCCCTCCTGCCGCTTCTCGCGGCGCTGGCCCTCGCCGCGCCCCCGGCCACGGCCCGGGCGCGGGCCGTCCCGACGGCCACCCTCACCGAGGTCACCGGCTTCGGCACCAACCCCAGCAACCTGCGGATGTACGTCTACGCGCCCGGCAACGTCACCGCGCACCCGGCGGTCGTGGTGGCCGTGCACTGGTGCGGCGGCTCCGCCTCCGCGATGTACTCCGGCACCGAATGGGCCCAACTGGCCGACCAGTACGGGTTCGTCGTCGTGTACCCGTCGGTGACCCGCGCCAGCAAGTGCTTCGACGTCTCCTCCCCGCAGGCGCTCCGCCACGACGGCGGCAGCGACCCGGTCGGCATCCGGTCCATGGTCGACTGGGCGACCCGCACCTACGCGGCCGACACCGGCCGGATCTTCGTCACCGGCATCTCCTCCGGCGCGATGATGACCAACGTCCTGCTCGGCGACTACCCCGACGTGTTCGCCGCGGGCGCCGCCTTCTCCGGTGTCCCGTTCGGCTGCTTCGCCACCACCGACGGCTCCGAGTGGAACAGCGCCTGCTCCGGCGGCACCGTCACCCACACCCCCCAGGAATGGGGCACCTTGGTGCGCGCCGCCTACCCCGGCTACACCGGTCCGCGCCCGCGGATGCAGCTGTGGCACGGCACCGCGGACGACACCCTGCGCTACCCCGACTTCGGGGAGGAGATCAAGCAGTGGACGAACGTGCTCGGCGTGAGCCAGACCCCGGCCGCCACCGACACGCCCGTCTCCGGCTGGACCCGCACCCGCTACGGCGCCACCGGTGAGCAGGCTCCCGTCGAGGCGATCAGCCTCCAGGGCGTCGGCCACAACCTCTACAGCACCGGCATGGCCTCCCGGGCACTCACCTTCTTCGGCCTCGACGGCGGCGGCACGGCACCGCAACCACCCGCCGGCGCCTGCGAGGTCACGGCCGGCGTCAACGCCTGGAGCACCGGGCTGACCGCCTCCGTGACCGTCACCAACACCGGCACGACCGCGGTGAACGGCTGGAAACTCGGTTTCACCCTCCCGGCCGGCCAGACCATCACCAACGGCTGGAACGCCGCCTACAGCCCGAGTTCCGGGGCTGTGACGGCGACCAACACGCCGTACAACGCCGTTCTCGCCCCCGGCGCGAGCGTGACCATCGGCTACCAGGCCACGCACACCGGCAACAGCGCGGCACCGGCCGCGTACAGCCTCAACGACAGTGCGTGCACGGTCGGTCGATGACCGGGGGTGCGCGCCGGAGCGGGCACGGCCCGTCGGCGCGCACCCCGTAGCCCGGACCGTGAGGCCCGTCCGGCGCGCACCCCGCCGCGCCGGGGCGCCGGCCTCCCGTACCGCTCCGGGATCGACCCGGTCCCGCGCCCGGTCCCGCCGCGCCCGTCGTCGCCCAGCGTCCCGGAAAGGTCTCCGTGAAGTCGCCCAGCAGAACGCCGTTCGCCACCGTCCTCAGCACCTGCGTCCTCGTCCTCGCCCTCGCCGCGACGGCCTCAGCGCTCACGGCGCTGGTCACCAGGGCGGCACCGGCCACCGCCGCGGCCGGCCCCGGCCGGCACTGGGTGAACACCTGGACCGGAATGCCCCAGCTGACCGAGCCCGCCAACCTGCCGCCCGCGCCGTACACCGGTGAGAAATCGGTGCTCGTCGACACCACCCTGCGGCAGACGGTACGGGTCACCGCCGGCGGCCCCCGCATCCGGCTACGGTTCTCCAACGCCTACGGCGACACCCCGCTGCCGCTGACCGCCGTCACCGTGGCCGTGCCCCGCGACGGCAAGGCCGGCGTCAGCGCGGTCGAACCCGCAACCCTGCGCCGGGTCACCTTCGCGGGCCGGGACTCCACGACCGTCCCGGTGGGCGCCCAGATGGTCTCCGACCCCCTCGACTTCCCGCTGCGCGCCGGATCCGAGCTGACGGTGACGGCGTACACCGCGCGCGGCCAGGCGTCGCTCGCGCTCACCTCCCACCCCGGCTCGCGCACCACGTCGTACCTCGCGCACGGCGACCACACGGGAGACCAGGACCTCCCGGACGCGACCGCCGTCGACCACTGGTACCTGCTCAGCGACGTGGAGGTGCTGGCCTCCGGCCGTACCGAGGCGGTCGCCGTCGTCGGCGACTCCCTCACCGACGGACGCGGCTCCACCACCAACGGCAACGACCGCTGGCCCGACCAGTTCCACGACCGCCTGCGCAGCCGCCCGGCCACCTCGGACATCGCCGTCCTCAACCAGGCCGCCGGCGGCAACCGCGTCCTCAACGACGGGCTCGGCCCCAATGTGCTCGCCCGCCTCGACCGGGACGTCCTCTCCCGCAGCGGTGTGGCCTGGCTGATCCTCTTCGAGGGCGTCAACGACATCGGCACCGCCGACGCCATCCCCGAAGCGCAGCGCGCGGTCACCGACGACCTGATCGCCGGGTACCGGCAGATCGTCGTCCGCGCCCACGCCCAGGGCATCCGGGTCTACGGTGCGACGCTCACCCCGTTCGGCGGCAGCACCCTGTACGACGATCCGGCGGGCGAGCGGGAGGCCGCCCGGCAGCGCGTCAACGCCTGGATCCGCACCCCCGGCCACTTCGACGCGGTGATCGACTTCGACCGGGCGGTACGCGACCCCGCGGCCCCCGGCCGGCTCCGGCCCGCGCTGCACGCCGGGGACTGGCTGCACCTCAACCCCCAGGGGTACGGCGCCCTCGCCGCGGCCGTGCCGGCGGGGCTGTTCCGGCACACCTCCTGACCCGTGGGGCGGGTGGCGCCGACGGGATTCGTGGCATTTCCTTGGAAGGGGTGGTTTCCCCGCGAAAGGAGGGGATGACCAGCACGGTCGCGGGCACTCGGTGGAGCACGCAAGACGATCTCACCCGAGGAGAGTCATGGCTGAGCAGAAGTCGTCGGCCCTCACGGCGCCCCTGCGCGGCGCGGCCTCGGTACTGCGCAGGGTGCCCGGCGCCGGAACGGTGACCAGGGCCGCTGAGGGAACACTGGACAAGGTCGGCGCGGTCTCGCCCCGCGGGCGGCGCATGGCGGTCTACGCGGGGGCCGGTGTGCTCGGCGCCGCCGGCGTGGTGGAGTGGCCCGTGGCCCTCACCGGCGCGGCGGTGGCCTGGCTCACCCAGCCCCGGCGTCCGCAGCCGTCGGACGCCGGGGACGTGGCCGCACCCCCCGAACCCGCGCACGACGTGTCCGGCGCCGGGAGCGCCGGGCGGGCGGCCGGGACCGGGACTCCCACGGGCACCCAGGCGTCGGGCGGTACCACGACGCCTGGGCCGGCCCAGGAACCCGCATCCCCGTCCAGCCCGCCGGAGGCCTCCCACGGTGTCCGGGCGCCGGCGGACAAGACGTCCTCCGGTTCCCTCGGGCCCACCGCGCGACCCGACCGCACCACGCTCTGAGGAGGTCATGTGCTCGGTCTGCTGACAGCGCCGTCGTCCGCCGCCCGCCTGGTGCCGGCGGCACCACGCCTGCTCGCGCGGGCGGCGGCACCGGCGGTCGGAATGGCCGCCGGTGCCGCTGCCGGAACCGCGCGCGCCGGTGTGCGGGGCTGGGACGCCGCCGCGCGTGTGGGACGGGTGGCGCGCAACGCGCTGCCCGGCTCCGGTGCCCACTGGCGGTCCGGCGCCCGCGCCCACCTGACGGTACGGCCCCTGGATCGGGAGCACGCCCGGCGCGCGGGCGGCACGGCCCACCTGGCGCGCCGGCTGGCCGAGGCGCTGGCGGACCACCCCGACGTGCTCGTCGCCTACTGGGACCAGGGACTCGCCCGCCTGGTGGTGACCGCGACCGAAGAGGAGGCCGCCGACCGGGTCCTGGACCACGCGGCCGACCTCGCCGAGCGGCACGGGCTCGTCCTGGCGGGCGGAGACGTGGAGGAGACCACGCATCCGGCCGACCCGGCCGGGGTGCGCGCCGCGGCGGCCACGCTCGCCGCCGACGGCGCCGGGATCGCCGTGGCCCTCACCGCGTACGCGCTGCGGCTGCCGCCCACTCCCCGGATGGCGACCGCGGCCGTGACCCTGTTGCGGGAGAACCCGCGCTTCCGCGCCTGGCTGCGTGCCCGGCTCGGCGACACCCGCATGGACCTCCTGCTGGCCTGCGCGAACGCCGTCGTGCACGGCGCCGGCCAGACCCCCACCTCCCTGGTGCTCGACGGCGCCCTGCGGGCCTGCCAGGTGGCCGAGACGGTGGCCCGCTCGGCCGCCTTCGACGCCGTGCACGACCAGCTGTGCGCCCCCGACCGCGTCAGCATCGCCGCGCAGGGCCCGCCGCGCCCGCCGCTGCGCGTCTCCCCGGCCCAGGAGTACGCGGCCCACGCCTCCGCCGGCAGCGTCCTGGGCGCGGCCGCCACCCTCCTGGTCAAGCACGACGGCGCCGAGGCGGCGGAAGCGGTGCTGGCCGGCTCCCCGAAGGCCGCCCGCTACGGCCCCGCCGCCTTCCACGCCGTGCTCAGCGCCGCCCTGGCCCGCACCGGCGTGCTGGTCCGCGACCCGGAGCGGCTGCGCCAGCTGGAGATGGCCGGCACGGTCGTCCTGCACCCCAGCGCGCTGCGCACCGAGGACGGCGAGGCCGACCCGTGGGCCGAACCGGTACTGGACGCGGCCCGCCGGGCCGGACTCCGCGTCGTCCTCGTGGACGACCCCGCCCTGGAGGACTTCACCGGCCTCGCCGACCAGGTCGTCGACGCCCGCCGACCGCTGGACGACGTCGTGTACGAGGCGCGCGGCGACGAGGGCGCCGTCCTGGTGGTCGCCCGGGTCCGCACGGCCGACGAGCACGACGTCATCGGCGCCCTGCGGGCCGCCGATGTCGCGGTCGCCCTGACCGACCGGGACGGAGCGGTCGTCTGGGGCGCGGACGTCCTCGCCCTGCACGGCCTGCCCGACGTGTGGCGAGTGCTGACCGCGGTCCCGGCCGCCCGCCGGGTCGGCCACCGGGCCCAGACCCTGGCCCGCTCCGGCGCAGCGCTGTCCGGGCTGCTCGTCGCCGTCGGCGAGTCCGGCGGCGGGCGTGGCCGCCGGTCCTTGCTGCCGGGGCTCCGGCACGCGCCCGTGGACGCCGGCGCCGCGACGGCCCTGCTCTCCGGGATACGGTCCGCACTGGCCGTGGCGGTGGCCCGCGCCCCGCACCCGCGCCCCCGCGTGCACTGGCACGAGCTGGACCCGGACCAGGCCCGGGAACGGCTGGCCCACGAACCGGCCGCCGACATCGGCCCGTTCGAGGCGGTCACCACCCGGATGCGCAAGGCCGCCGAGGGCGTCGGACGGCACCCGGTCGCCGCGCCCGCCCGCTGGTCCTACCGGCTCGGCCGCGCCGTCCGCGGGGAACTCCAGGACCCGCTCACCCCCGTCCTGGCCGTCGGCTCGGCCGCGTCGGCGATCCTCGGCTCCGTCGTGGACGCGCTGCTCGTCGTCGGCGCCCTCGACCTGAACGCCCTGGTCGGCGGCATCCAGCGGCTGCGGGCCGAGCGGGCGCTGTCCGGGCTGGTCGCGGAGCAGAAGCAGAAGGCGCGCCTGGTGCCGCCGGAGACCGAGGCCCCGGTCGGAGGCACCCGCACCGTGGAGGCCGGCAAGCTCCGGCCGGGCGACCTGATCCAGCTCAAGGCGGACGACGTGGTGCCCGCCGACGCCCGGCTGCTGTGGCAGGAGGGCCTGGAGGTGGACGAGTCCGCCCTGACCGGCGAGTCGCTGCCGGTGGAGAAGCAGACGGACCCCACCCCGCACGCCGCCGTGGCCGACCGGCACTGCATGGTCTTCGAGGGGACGACCGTGGTGGCGGGACAGGCGCGGGCCGTCGTCGTCGACATCGGCGACCGCACCGAGGCCGCCCGTGCCGTCCACCTCGCCGCTCGCACGCCCCCGGCCGCCGGTGTCCAGGCCAGGCTCCAGGAACTCACCCGCAAGGCGCTGCCGCTGACCCTGGCGGGCGGCGCCGCGGTGACGGGGCTGGCGCTGCTGCGCGGCACCGCGATCCATGAGGCGGTCAGCGGCGGGGTGGCGGTGGCCGTGGCGGCCGTACCGGAGGGGCTGCCACTCGTGGCGACGGTCGCGCAGCTGGCGGCCGCCCGGCGGCTGAGCCGGGGCGGTGTCCTGGTCCGGACCCCGCGCACGCTGGAGGCGCTGGGCCGCATGGACACCATCTGCTTCGACAAGACCGGCACGCTCACCGAGAACCGGCTGCGGCTGGTGCGCACCTCCGACGCCGAGGGCACGGTCCGCGCGGTGGACGACGCCGGCTCCGAGGAGACGATCCGGGCCGCCGCGCGGGCCTGCCCGCAGCTGAACGGCGGCTCCGACCGGCCGGTGCACGCGACCGACGAGGCCGTGCTGGTCGCGGCGCCGCCCGACCCCGACTGGACACAGCTCGCCGACCTGCCGTTCGAGGCCGCGCGCGGGTACGCCGCCGCCGTCGGCAGGATCGGGGACGGCCCGCCCGTACTGGTGGTCAAGGGCGCCCCGGAGACCGTGCTGCCCGCCTGCTCCGGGCTGCCGGCGCACGCCTCCGAGTCCGCGCAGAAGCTGGCCGGTGCCGGTCTGCGGGTCCTGGCGGTGGCCGAACGCCGGCTCGGCGCGGGCGAGCAGGAGTCGGATGTTCTCGAACAGCCGTTCAGCGAGCTGGAGTTCATCGGTCTGCTGGCGCTGTCCGACGTACCGCGCGAGACCTCCACGGCGCTGGTGAACGGGCTGAACGGGGCGGGCGTACGGCCGGTCATGCTCACCGGCGACCATCCGCAGACCGCGCGGGCCATCGCCGCCGACCTGGGCTGGCCGGAGGACACCGTGGTGGTCACCGGCGACGAGCTGGCCGCGGCCGACCGCGCGTCCCGGGCCCGGATGCTGCGCGACGCGGGCGTGGTGGCCCGGGTGGCGCCCGAGCAGAAGCTCCAGGTCGTGGAGGCGCTGCGGGACGCGGGCCGGGTGGTCGGCATGGTCGGCGACGGCGCCAACGACGCCGCGGCCATCCGCGCCGCCGACATCGGCGTCGGCATCAACGCGCGAGGGTCGGCCGCCGCGCGCAACGCCGCGGACATCGTGCTGACCGACGACGACCTGACGGTGCTGATCGACGCGGTCGGCGAGGGCCGCGCGCTGTGGCACAGCGTGGCCGACGCGATCGCCATCCTGATCGGCGGCAACGCGGGCGAGGTCGGGTTCGGCATCCTCGGCACGCTGCTGTCCGGGCGGGCGCCGCTGTCCACCCGGCAGATGCTCATGGTGAACCTCTTCACCGACCTGTTCCCGTCGATGGCGGTGGCCGTCACGGAGAAGGAGGGCGAGGCGGACCTGGGCCATGTGGAGGAGGCGGCCGGGGTGCTGGGCGAGCCCCTGCTGCGGCAGATCCGGCACCGGGCCCTCACCACCTGCCTGGGCGCGGTCACGGCCTGGCTGATCGGCCGCTTCACGCCGGGCACCGCCCGCCGTTCCAGCACCATGGCGCTGTGCGGGGTGGTCGGCACCCAGCTGGTGCAGACCCTGCTCGACCGGCGCGACAGCCGCCTCGTGCAGATCACCTCGCTGGGCTCCGCGCTGGCCCTCGTGGCCGTGGTCCAGACCCCGGGCATCAGCCGCGTGGTCGGCTGCACCCCGCTCGGCCCCTTCGCCTGGGCGGGCGTCGTGGCCGCGATCGCACTCGCCCTGGCGGGCCAGCGGACCCTTCCCCACCTGGAGCGAACGATCGGCCGCCTGCTGCCGGGGTGAGCGGCGGGGCACCGCGCCGCGCGGGCGACCAGGGGGTCGTGCACAGGGCAGGGGGCCGAGGGTGCCCCCTGGCAGGGCCGGGGCAGGGCCAGGGCAGGCCCGCGTGGCCCGACTCGGCCCGGCCCGGCCCGCGTGGCCCGACTCGGCCCGGTCGGGGACGGGGGCTGCTCTGGCTCGGGCAGGGCGGAGGCCGGGGCTGGCTCAGCCGGAAACGCGGGGCTGACTAGCTCCGGCCGGAGGTGCCGGGCCGGCCCCCCGGGCCTCCGAGTCCAGCCGACCGGAGGCGGGAGCCGGGCTCAGGGCGACCGCAGTGACAGGCCGGGCGCGGACCGACCGCAGGCAGGGTGCGGGCTCAGGTCGACCGCAGCCAGGAGCCGGGCCGGACCGGACACCACCCGGGCCCGGTTCAGACCGGCCGGAGGTGTGCTCTGGCTCGGGCCGGGCGGAGGCCGGGCTTGGCTCAGGCGGAAACGCGGGGCTGACTCGCTCCGGCCGAAGGCGCCGGGCCGGCCCCCGGGCCTCCGCGTCCAGCCGACCGGAGGCGGGAGCCGGGCTCAGGGCGACCGCAGTGACAGACCGGGCCCGGACCGCCCGCAGGCAGGGTTTCGGGCTCAGGTCGACCGCAGCCAGGAGCCGGGCCGGACCGGACACCATCCGGCCTGGGCTCAGACCGAGCGGTGGTACTGGTCCGGGACCCGGATCTCAGCGTTCAGTTCGCGTGCCGCATGCCGGGCCCAGGACGGGTTGCGCAGGAGTTCGCGGCCGAGCAGGACCACGTCCGCCTCGCCGTTCGCCACGATCTTCTCCGCCTGCTCGGGCTCGGTGATCAGGCCCACCGCGCCGACCGGCATCGGGGTCCCGGCCTTCACCCGGGCGGCGAACGGGACCTGGTAGCCCGGCCCGGTCGGGATGGTGACGCCGGCGGCGTTCCCGCCGGTGGAGACGTCGAGCAGGTCGATGCCGTGGGCGTGCAGGTCGGCGGCGAAGCGGACCGTGTCCTCGGCGGTCCAGCCGCCGTCCTCCAGCCAGTCGGTGGCCGAGATGCGGAAGAACACAGGCTTCTCCACGGGCCAGACCTCCCGTACGGCGTCCACGACCTCCAGGGCGAACCGGGTGCGGTTCTCGTACGAGCCGCCGTAGGCGTCGGTGCGGTGGTTGGAGTGCGGGGAGAGGAACTCGTTGATCAGATAGCCGTGGGCGCCGTGGATCTCGACGGCCTCGAACCCCGCGGCGAGCGCCCGGCGCGCGGCGGTGGCGAACTGCCCGACGATCTCGGTGATCCGGTCCACCGACAGCTCCGTCGGGACAGGGTGGCGTTCGTCGAACGGCAGCGCGCTCGGTGCGAGCGGCTGCCAGCCGTACGCCTCGGGGCCGACGGGCGCGCCGCCCTTCCACGGCCGGTCGGTGGACGCCTTGCGGCCACTGTGTCCGAGCTGGATCGCCGGCACCGTGCCCTGCGCGGCGAGGAAGCGGGTGATCCGGCGGAAGGCCTCCACCTGGGTGTCGTTCCACAGCCCGAGGTCGTACGGGGTGATCCGGCCCTCGGGCGAGACCGCGGTGGCCTCCACCACGATCAGGCCGGTGCCACCGGCTGCCCGCGCCGCGTAGTGGGCGAAGTGCCAGTCGTGCGGAGCGCCGGTCAGCGGCCCCTCCGGCTCGGCCGAGTACTGGCACATCGGGGGCATCCACACCCGGTTCGGGATGGTCACTTCGCGCAGGGTGATGGGCTCGAAGAGCGCACTCACGACGGACTCCATTCGTCACGGACCGCTGATCGGTTGTACGGTACCCCTCGTACTACGAGAGATGTCAAACTACGACGCCTCTCGTACAATGCTCACAGTCGAGCTTCTGTGAGGAAGGGGCAGTCGCCGTGACCGACACCGCCACCGCCGGCCGCGCGTTGCCGCATCCCGCGCGGGAGCAGATCCGGCTGGAGTCCGTGCTGCACGCGCTCTCCGATCCGATGCGGCTCCAGATCGTGTGCGAACTCGCGGCGAAGGAAGCCGAGTTGACCTGTTCGCAGTTCGAGCTGCCGGTGACCAAGTCCACCAGCACGCACCACTTCCGGGTGCTGCGGGAGAGCGGGGTCATCCGGCAGGTCTACCGGGGCACGGCCAAGATGAACGGCCTGCGCCGGGACGATCTAGACGGCCTCTTCCCGGGGCTGCTCGACAGCCTCCTCACCGCCGCGGGCCGACAGGCCGGCCGACTCCGGACCGGTGGCTGACCCGCCCTTCGCCGGAAGGTGGTTGAAGAGCAGGTTCAGCGCGATCGCGGACAGACAGCCCGCGCTGATCCCGCTGTTCATCACCGTCTGGAACCAGTCCGGGAACTTCGCGTACACCGTGGGCACGCCCACCGGCAGCATGCCGATCGCCACCGAGACGGCCACCACGGTCAGGTTGTTGTTCCCCCGGAAGTCGACCCGGGCCAGCGTCCGCAGCCCGCTCGCCGCGACCGTCCCGAACATCACCAGGCCGGCCCCGCCGAGCACGGGCGCCGGGATCGCCGCGACCACCGCGCCCAGCTTGGGCAGCAGACCGAGCAGCACCAGAATCCCGCCGGCCGCCGCCACCACCCAGCGGCTGCGCACCCGGGTCATGCCGACCAGGCCCACGTTCTGCGCGTACGCCGTGTACGGGAAGGTGTTGAACACCCCGCCCAGCACGGTCGACAGGCCGTCCGCGCGCAGTCCGTCGGCGAGGGGGCGCGGCTCGACCTTCCGCCCGGTCAGCTCACCGACGGCGATCAGGTCACCCGTCGTCTCGGTCATGGTGACCAGCGCGACGACCAGCATGGACACGATCGCGGACGCGCGGAACTCCGGCACCCCGAAGTGGAACGGCGTGCTGACGCCCACCCAGTCGGCGTCCCCGACCCCGCTGAAGTCGGTGAACCCGAACGGCACCGCGACCGCCAGGCCGACCGCGATGCCGAGGAGCACGGCGATACGGGAGAGGAAGGCGGGGGCGAACCGCTGCACGCCGAGCACCACGGCCAGTACGAAGCCGGCCAGCGCCAGATTCCTCGGCTCCCCGAAGTCCTTCGCCCCGGCGCCGCCCGCCGCCCAGTTGCCCGCGACCGGCAGCAGCGAGACCCCGATGATCAGGATCACCGTGCCGGTCACCAGAGGCGGGAAGAAGCGCAGCAGCCGGCCGAAGAGCGGCGCGAGCAGCATGATGGCCAGCCCGGCGACGATCACCGAGCCGTAGATGGCGGGCAGCCCGCCCTCCGTCGTCCCGATGAGCACCATCGGTGACACGGCGGCGAACGTGCACCCCTGCATGATCGGCAGCCGGACCCCGAACCGCCAGAACCCGACGCACTGGATCAGCGTGGCGATGCCGCACACCAGCAGGTCCGCGGTGATCAGATACGCCAGGTCGGCGGGCGACAGCTTCATCGCGCCACCCACGATCAACGGCACGGCGACGGCGCCCGCATACATCGCGAGCACGTGCTGGAGCCCGAAGGCGGCCAGCTGTCGTACCGGGGGTATCTCGTCGACGGGGTGCACGTCTGCGGTCGTGGCCATGGGGGACTCCATCAGCGGTGGGTCGGGGGTGGCATCCTGACAGGACGAGACCGTAGGCGCCTTGAACAGTTTGTTGATTTCCGGTCTGTTGCCGATGTGTGTCCTGCCCACCCTGAGGCAGCCGCGCTACGACAGCACCCGCGCCGCCCCGAGCAGCGCGTCCCAGTCGGAGAGTTTGACCACGGTCCGCCCCAGCCGCGCCCCCAGTTCGGCCTCGGCACGCTCGATCGCCAGCCAGCCGTCCCAGGGCACGGGCTCGACGCCGGCCGCCCGCAGCGCCGCCACCGGCTCCTCCGGCACGTCCGCGCGGCCGAGTGCGGGAGCGTCCGCGAGCAGGGAGATCACCGTCTCCTTGGCGCAGGGCCGGTTGGAGCCGATGACCCCCGTCGGACCGCGCTTGATCCACCCGGCGACGTACTCGCCGGGGGAGGGGACGCCGTCGCGCAGCACCCGGCCCTCCTGCTGCGGGACCGTGCCGCTCGCCGGGTCGAACGGCAGGCCTTCCAGCGGCACTCCGCGATAGCCCACCGAGCGCAGCACCAGCTGCGCGGGCACGTCCTCGTACCGGCCCGTGCCGGTCATTCCGCCCGTGCCGTCCGGCGCCGTCCGCTCGAAGCGCACGGCACCCACCCGGCCGCCGTCAGCGAGCAGTTCCACCGGCCGCAGGAAGAACCGCAGCCGGATCCGCCGGGCGGCGGCCACGGCGGGCGGCCGTGCCGCCCAGTCGCGCAGCACCTCCACATTGCGGCGCGGCCCGGCGGGCAGCGCGTCGGGATCGGCCGGGTCGAGCGCCAGCTCGGCCTTGTCCACGATCACGTCGGTGCCCGGCAGCCCGCCCAGCTCGCGCAGCTCCTTGGTGGTGAAACGGGCCTGCGCCGGGCCGCGCCGGCCCACCATCTGCACCTCGGTGAGCCCGCTCGCCGCCAGCGTGTCCAGCGCGGCCTGGGGGATGTCCGTGGGACGCAGCTCCGCCGCACCCCGGACCAGCATCCGGGTGACGTCCACCGCGACATTGCCCACCCCGATGACGACCGCAGAGCGCACCCCGCGCAGGAAGCCCGCGTCGGCCGCGTCCGGATGCGCGCTGTACCAGGACACGAACTCGGTCGCCGACCAGCTGCCCGGCAGGTCCTCGCCGGGAATCCCGAGCCGGCGGTCGGTGGCCGCGCCCACGCAGTACACCACCGCGTGGTAGAGCCTCCTCAGCCGCTCCACCGGCAGCCCGCCGGGGCCGCCCACCCGGACCCCGCCGAGGAAGCGCACCCGCTCGTGCTCCAGCACCGTCCGCAGGCTGCCCTGGAGGGACTTGATCTTCTCGTGGTCCGGGGCGACGCCGTAGCGGACCAGGCCGTACGGACACGGCAGCCGGTCCAGGACGTCCACCCGGACCTCCGGATCACGCTGAACGAGGCTCTGGGCGGTGTAACACCCACTCGGCCCGGAACCGACGACGGCGACACGCAGCACAGCGGTACTCCTCGCCCGAAGGAGGGTGTGCGGACGGCTCCAGCATCGCACCGCGCGGCCCCCGACGGCAGGGGCCGGTGGGGTGACCCGGACGCGTGTCCATACGTATGGGTGTGGTCACGACGTTACGTTGCGTGTGTGCCAGAAGCATCCTTTCTTGATCTTTCTGATCGGAACCCGGAGGATGGCGCGGTCTCCGTGCGGCCCGCGTGGCAACTGCGGGAGCACAGCGGCGTCACGTCCTGGTTCCAGGTCCGGCTGGTCTTCCCCGACGGGGCCCGGGTCGACGCCCTGGCCGTGGTGGCCGCCGGGCGCCTCTCCATCGAGGACGTCCGGGCCGAGCCGGCCCTCTCCCTCGCCGACCTGACGGCGCTCGCCGACTGGATCGAGGGACCGCTGTTCGAGGCGTGCGGTGTGGACGCCGACATGGACGTGGTGTGCGCCGTGGACACGGGCGAGGAGTGCCAAGAGGCGGACCCGGGCGCCGGGGGCCCGCAGGCCGAGGAACCGGAACCGGACGTCGGCCACCCGGCCGTGCGCCGCGCCCGGCCGCCCTGGCCGCGTGGCACCGAGGGCCGCCGGCTCGTCGCGCGGGAGTACCGCGCGGCGCAGGACGAGGGCACCGACCCGGTGCTCGCCGTGATGAACGCGACCGGACGCGGTCGCCGGCGCGCTCTCCGGCTGATCGCCCAGGCGCGGGACGCGGGCCTTCTGGCCCCCCGTCACGCCCGCCGCTGACCGCATGACTCGACCCCGTCAGGGGGTGCCCGGCCGCTCCTCCGTGGCGAAGAACCGGGACAGATCGTCTTGACCGGCCCCCGCCTGCGAGTCGCTCTCCGGAGGCACGCCCATCTCCCAGTCGAGCCCGTACCGCTGGAACAGCTCCGCCCGCAGCACCGGAACGGGCATCGGCACCCCCGGCACCAGCGCCGCGAACACGGCGCCCATCAACAGGGCCCGCAGCATCGGGTAGTCGGCCGAGACGTTCTGCGCGCCGTACCGGGCGACGGTCTCGCTGAGCAGCTCCGCCAGCCGGCGCTGCTCCGGACACTGCACGAAGCCCTCGGCCTGGAGCAGGCCCGCCATGTGCTGGCGCATCAGCACGGGCCGGTCCCGGGCGAGGCCCAGGATCGCGTCGATGGCCCGGGCCAGCCGCTCCCGGCCGTCCTCGGTGCGCGGCTCCCGCTCCAGCGCCTCCTCCAGCGTGCGGTGCATCAGCCGGTGCACGGCGGACTGCACCAACTGGCGCTTGCCGGGGAAGTAGTACGACACCAGGCCGCGCGCCGAACCGGCCCGGTCCGCTATGTCGCCCAGTGTCGTGGCCTCGAACCCGCGCTCGCCGACCAGCTCCACGGCGGCCTGTAGCAGCCGTTCCCGGGAACGCCGCCGCAATTCTTCATTGACCGAGGCGCTGCGCGGGGACATTCTGTAACTCCTGCGTTGACTGGCTGCCAGCCAACTATACTCATCGCAGCGGGGCACCCCCATGGCTGGGGCCCGCCCGAAACAGCCGTCCGTCTGGGGCGACGCGGGGGATCGTCTCAGACGGACGGTGCGGCGTGCCCGCTCGCGTCGGCGCTCAGTCCACGAGATCCAGTACCGGCAGCAGCGCGTCCGGGCGTCGGGGCGCCGGCAGATGATCCACGAAGTGCACCCGGCAGCCGAGCGCGGCGGCGCCGCCGTCCGCCGCCCTGTTGTCGCCGACCATCAGCACCCGCCGAGGATCGGCGCCGAGCGCCTCGCAGGCGACCGCGAACAACCGCGGATCGGGCTTCTGCACCCCGTGTTCGTACGACAGCACGTACGCGTCCACATACGTGTCCAGCCCGTGCTCCCGGAAGACCGGGCGCAGATCCCAGCCGATGTTGCTGACCACGCCGACGCCCATCCCGCGCTCGCGCAGCGTGCGCAGCACCTTCTCGGCGTCGGGGTACGGGGTCCAGGCGGCGGGGGACATGTGCCGTTCGTACAGGGCGTCGTGCAGCCCGGGGTCCGGCAGCGGCACCCGGCGGGACAGGCTCGTGAAGGCGGCCCGGTGCAGCTCCGCGCTCTCGTCCCGCACCGCCCAGAGCCCCGCGAGGTCCGCCGGCAGCTCCGCCGGCTCCGCGCCGCCCGGCAGCGCGCCGGCCGCCTCCAGAGCCCGGGCGGTGCCGGCCAGTTCGGGCTCGGACAGGGTGTGGCCGGTCTCGGTCAGCACCGCGCGCAGCCAGGACTCGGCGGGCTCGGCGCAGAACAACGTCCCGGAGAAGTCGAACAGCACGGCGGTCATGCGCCGGACTCTACCGGTCCACCGATGGCCGCGTCCGGCCGTCGCGCGGCCACTCGTGGACCAGCACCGCCACCGCGACCAGCGCCGCGCCGCCCAGCCACCCGCCGAGCACGTCCGAGGGCCAGTGGACGCCCAGCCAGACCCGCGTGACGCCCACGCCCACCACCGACACGAGCGCCGCCGCCACCGCCGTACGCCACAGGGCGCGGCGTGGGCCGTGGCGGTGCAGCAGCCACAGCAAGAGGCCGCAGACGACGGTGGCGGTCATCGCGTGACCGGACGGGAAGGCCGCGTAGTGCGCGGAGTCGACCGGGTTCGGCCAGACCGGGCGGGGCCGGTCGACGACGGCCTTCACCGACTGCTGCACGATCGTGGCCACCGCGCAGGTGATCGCCAGCCACAGTGCCGTCCACCAGGCCGCGCGCCGCCAGACGAGCCACGCCGCCGCCGCCGCGCAGACGAGGCGCATGGTGGTCGGGTCCCACACCCAGTCCGTCAGCACCCGGAAGACATGGGTCAGCTCGCGGTCGCGGACCGCCCAGCGGTGGGTGGTGCCGGAGATGTCGCTGTCCACGGTGAGCAGGGGATGCCAACGCAGGGCGACGAGGACCAGCAACACCAGGAAGCAGGCGCCGAGAGCGGCGGCCACGCGGGCGGCCGTACGGAGCGCCGTCGGTGGCTCGGGCGCGGGGGGTGACGGGGGAGCGGAGGGGCGATGGTGCATGCCGTGATCCTTGTGGAACCGGGGGCCGTGGCCAAGTCCTTGCGGGACCGGGGTTCCGTGCCACCAGCACCGGGATCACCGGCACCAGCGCGGCAGTGCCGCGTCTGCGTGTGTCCCTGTCCGTGGGGAGCGGCGCATCGAGTTGACGGCCTTTCAGGCGGCGCGGCACCACAGGACGGCCCTGGGCCTTTCGGAGTCCGGTCGTCACATCGCCAGCAGCATCGTCACCATGCCGATCCCCATCGACAGCCGGCAGGCCCGGGCCAGCTCCGGCCGGTCGCCCCAGCGGGCCGGGCCGGTTCCGCCCGCCGGGGTGGTGGCGGGCACCAGCCGGGCGCCGGAGAGGAGCACGTAGCCCGTGAAGTACAGCAGGAGCGCGCCGGTCAGCAGTGGCACGCCGGTGCCGCCGTGTCCATGGTGGGCGGCGGGCGGGGACGCGGCCATCGCCACCGCCATGTAGACCATCGCGGCGCTACCCACCAGGTGGTGCAGATGGTGCGGGGCGCCGCGCGCGGCCCACAGCGCGCGCAGGGCCGCCGCGCCGAACACGGCCGCGTACACCGGCCACGCCCATCCCGGCGGCGTGAAGACCGCCGCCGGGACGGCCATCGCGGCCATGCCGAAGCCCATCAGCGCCTCCCCGCCCGCGGCCCGGCGCTGCTCCTCGACACCGCTGCGCATCCGCAGCAGGCAGTAGGCCCCGGTCAGCGCGCACAGCGCGACCAGCAGCCAGGCGATCGACACCGGTCCGTGCACGCGCACCTCCACGCTCGACGGTCGGTCGAGGGTGCGATGCCCACCGTCGGCGGAGCGCACGCGAGCGCAAGGGTGTACACGGGGAGCATGCGGGGGAGCACGGTCGGTGACCAGGCCCTTTGGGGATATCTATTTTACGAGTAAAACACATGCTAAATTGATGGGTATGAGCAGTGCGACCCCCCACCGTCTTCCCCTGGCCGGAACCCTCCGCCTCGGGCGCCCCTCCGACATCTGGTTCAAGCCCGCGCTGAGCGTGGTCGCCGCGGTCGCCCCGCCCAACCTCACCCTGCTCGCGCTTGGCCGCCTCGACCTCGCGATGTACACGATGGCCGGTTCCCTGTGCGCCCTCTACGGCCACAACCGGCCCTACGCGGCCCGCGCCCGCGCACTGGCCTGGGTCGTGCTCGGCATGGTCGGCGGTCTCGCCGTCTCCCTGCTCGCCGCGGCGCTCACCACGAACGCCGTCGTCCTCGTCACCGTCGGCGCCGTCCTCGCGGCGGTCCAGAAGGCCGTGTGCGACGCCACCCGGATCGGACCGCCCGGCAACGTGGTCCTCACCTTCATCAGCTCCGCCTCGCTGTTCGCGCCGCAGACCCCCGGCCAGGTCCCCGGACACATCGGGCTGGCCCTGGCCGCCGGCGCCTGGGCCTGGCTGGTCGGCATGGCCCCCGGGCTGCTCCGCCCGCACGGCCCCGAGCGGCGCGCCACCGCCCAGGCCCTGAACGCCGCCGCCGCGTACGCCGACACACGCGGCAGCGCCGACGGCCACGCCCGGGCCCGCGCCGCGACCGCCGCCGCGATCCACGCCGCCTGGCAGTCGCTGCTCGCCACCGGCGCCCGCACCGACCGCACCCGGCGCGCCCTCGAACAGCTCCTGGTCCGCGCCGAGGTCGCCCTGGCCGCGCCCGCCGACACCGACCCCGCACGGCTGCGCGCCTGGGCCCGCGACCTGCGCGGCACCGGCCGCGTCCCGCGCGTCGAGGCCCCGCGCGAGTCGGCCGACGAACTCCTCGGCCTGGCCGCCGAACAGGCCCTGCCGCCCCGCTCGCCGTGGCACCGCCTGGCCCCTCTCGCCCCGCTCGCCGTCCGCACCGCGCTCGGCTGCGCCCTCGCCGGATACGCCGCCCTCGCGCTCGGCGTCGGCCGCCCCTACTGGGCGCTGGTCACCGCGGCCTCCCTCTACCAGGCCAACGTCACCCTCACCTGGAGTCGGGGCGTCCAGCGGGTCGTCGGCAACCTCGTCGGCGTCCTCCTCTTCGCCGCGCTCGTCCCGCTCGCCCATCTGCACCCCGCCGCCCTGGTGCTGTGCTCGCTCGCCCTCAACTTCGGCGCCGAGGCGCTGATCGGCCGGAACTACTGGCTGGGCAGCGTCTGCGTCACCCCGATGGCCCTGCTCATCACCGAGTTCGCCCGCAGCCAGGACCCGGCCGAGCTGATCACCGACCGGATCGCGGACACCCTCGTCGGCGCCCTGGTGGGCTTCGTCGCCGCCGTCGCCGTCACCAACCGGCGCGCGGGCGACCGCCTGGAGCACGCGCTGACCGCGGCCGAGCGGGCCCGCGAGCACGCCGCCCGTCTGCTCGCCGAGCCGCACCCCGAGCCCCGTGCCCTGGAGTCCGCCCGGCGTGCCCTCGCCGCCGCCCTGGCCGATCTGCGGGCCACGGCCGACGCCGCCGCCGGCGAGTGGTGGCAGCGGGCCCTGCCCGAGGAGCGGGTCGTGCTCACCGAGCAGTCCGGACACCGTACGCTCGCGGCGACGGTACGGCGTCAGGGCCTCGTACCGCAGGACCCGGACAGCCACCAGGCACCGGGCCGTGACCAGGACCGGGACCGGGTCCAGGACCCGGGCAGGACGACGGAGGACATACGGCCATGACGGCGACGAACGGCGGACCGACGCCCGGAAGCGACGCGAGCGGTGCCCGGCCCGGGGCCGGCGCCGACCCCGCGCGCGGCGACACCGTCTCCGCCGTCGTCCGCCAGTGGCGGGCCGTCCACCCCGAGCTGGACACCGGTCCCATGGAGATCATCGGCCGGATCAACCGCTGCGCCGCCCTGCTCCAGCAGGCCGAGGACGCCCCGCTGCGCCGGGCCGGCCTGAGCCGCGCCGAGTTCGACCTGCTCGGCGCGCTGCGCCGCACCGGCCACGAGCTGACCCCGGGCGAGCTGGCCCGGGAGACCTTCTCCTCCGGGGCCGCCGTCACCAAGCGGATCAAGCAGCTCACCGAGCGCGGCCTGATCGAACGGCGCGGCGACACCCGCGACCGCCGCGTGGCCCATGTCCGCCTCACCGACACCGGCCGCGACCTGGTCGACGGCATCCTCCCCGAGCAACTCGCCTACGAGACAGCCGTACTGTCCGTCCTCGACCCGGCAGGCCACGGCGAACTGGCGAGCCTTCTCGCCGAGTTGCTCAGCCGACTGGAGGGCCGGACGAGCGGGCTCCGGCCCTAGGGCCTCTTGTTTGGATCATGCCCGGCTCGCTGATCCGGCCTGATCCGAACGAAAGACCCTAGATCCCCGGCCGGTACCTAAGCGGATGGTCCGACGGGATCTCCACCAGGACGATCGGGGTGCCGTCCGGGTCGGTGGTCCACATCTCGACCAGGCCCCACGGCTCCCGCACCGGAGGCCGGACGATCTCCACGCCCCGCGCCCGCAGCTCCTCGCTCGCGGCCTTCACGTCCTCGACCTGCAACCACAGCCGTACCGCGGGCGAGGACGGGCCCTCGGACCGGCCGGACAGCTCCAGGAAACCGCCGCCGAGGAAGTAGACCGTGCCGCGCTCGGGGCCGGTACCGAACTCGCGGTAGACGGACAGCCCCAGCTGCTCGCCGTAGAAGGCGCGGGAGCGTTCGGGGTCGGTGGGCCGGAGCAGAATCCGGCTGCTGAGTACATGCACCATGCGGGGGGAGCCTAGCGGCAGCGTTACCCTCATCCCTGGCTCAGCCACGCCCGAGATCGGAGACCGCGACCATGGACACCCCCGCCACCGGACTCACTTTCCGCGATGCCACCGACGCCGATGTCGACGCCCTCGTCGCACTGATCGAGTCGGCGTACCGGGGGGACAGCAGCCGGGCCGGGTGGACCACCGAGGCGGACCTCCTGGAGGGGCAGCGGACCGACCCGCAGGGCGTGCTGGAGGTGATCAAGGCATCCGACAGCCGGCTGCTGACCGTCGAGCGGGACGGTCGTATCGTCGCCTGCTGCCAGCTGGAACACCATGGCGACCACGCCTACTTCGGCATGTTCGCGGTCAGCCCCGCCCTCCAGGGCGCGGGCCTCGGCAAGATCGTCATGGCGGAGGCGGAGCGCCAGGCCCGTCAGACCTGGGGGGCCACCGAGATGCAGATGACCGTGATCTCCCTGCGGGAGGACCTGATCGCCTGGTACGAGCGCCGCGGCTACCGCCGTACGGGGCAGACGAAGCCGTTCCCGTACGGCGACGAGCGCTACGGCATTCCGCAGCGCGCCGACCTGCGGTTCGAGCTGCTGGTCAAGCCGCTGGTGTGACTGTGACGTTTCCGCGGGCGTCCGGGCACGGGGCCGGACGCCGGGTCACGCGGTGAAGCGGCCCGTGCGCTTGATCTCCGGGTAGTCGGTCGTCGCCCCGTCCAGCTCCAGGGCGCGGACCAGCCGCAGCTGGTCCTGCGTGTTGACCACCCAGCCGATGATCCGCAGCCCGGACGCGCGCGCGTGCTCGACGATCTCCAGGGTGAGCCGGCGGATGTTGAGGCACACCGTTGCCGCACCCACGGCGACGGCCCGGTCCACCACGTCGGTGCCGTACCGGCTCGCGATCAGCGCGGTGCGTACGCCCGGCACCAGCCGCGCGATCTCGGCGATCGCCTCGTCGTGGAACGAGGACACCTCGATCCGCGCGGTCAGGTCGCGCGCGTGCATCACCTCGGCCAGCGCCCGTGCCGCCGCCACGTCCTTGATCTCGGCCTGCAACGGCGAGTCCACCGCCTCCAGGACCTCCTCGAAGACGGGCACCCGCTCCCCGCGGCCCGCGTCCAGGGCGCGCAGCTCCGCCAGGGTCTTCTCGGCGATGGGTCCGGAGCCGTCGGTCGTACGGTCCACCTCTGTGTCGTGCATGACGACCAGGGCGCCGTCCTTGCTCAGATGCAGATCGAGTTCGATCAGGTCGAGGCCGGCCTGCTGCGCGGCGACGAAGGAACGGAGGGTGTTCTCGGGCTCGACGCCCATGACACCGCGGTGACCGATGGTAAGGAAGTTCAAGGTTCAACTCGCTTCCGTCGACGGCGGCTCGGCGACGCGCGGACCGGCGGCCCCCGTACCGGACGTCGTCGTCCACGCGGCAGGCTCGCAGCCTAATGGCCGGGCCGCGCGTTGAACCCGTGGCTGCACCGGGCATTCGCCACCCGGCTCGGGCGCCGGCTGGCCGGTATGCGCCGTTGCCTTCACCCTTCCGTGGGCCAGTCCCCACGGCTCTCGACCATCGGATCACGCCTGCGGGCGGATCGCACGCTGTCGCCGAAGTGAGCGTCGTCACGGTTTACGGCAGGAAAAACATCGGTGACCAAGGGGATGTGCAGAATAATTTCCCGATCCTGCTCTTGCTGAGAGAAACCGGGTATGCATACGGTGTCCATACGCGAGGTTCTCCTGTGGAGGATGGGACATGACGGAAATTCTTGTGCAGTCGGGTGCGGAGGATCGGGTTTCTCCGCTGACCAGGGTGGTTGAGCACCCCGCCTGGCCCGTGCTCAAGGATGCCGTGGAGCAGATCCGGCCATGGCAGTCGAAGGACGGATCGATCGACTTCGACGCCGAGGGCGCCCCGCGGCGGGTCGACGCCGTGGCGGCCGTCGAGCGTGTCGCCGGCGCGGTCGAGCAGCTCTCCCCGCTCCTGCCGCACGACACCGCCTACCACCAGGCGCTGGTGAAGGACCTCCGCCGCTGGGCCGAGGGGGGCTTCCAGGTGCCGGACTTCCTGGACTCCCTGCTGGCCTTCAACCCGGCCGCGAACCGCGCCGACGGTCTCCAGCACTTGGTCGTCTTCCCGATGTACACGCAGAACGGCAACCCGGACCGCAACCTGGAGGCGGTCGTGCTGCGCATGGTCTGGCCGGACTGGCTGGCCGAACTGGAGCGCACCCGCTACGACAACCCGCTGTTCTGCGGCATCACCTTCGAGGACTTCACCTCGGGCTACGACACCAACTCCGCCGTTCTCTTCCCGGAGACGATCGCCGTCCGTGAGGCGCCGGAACGTTTCTCCTGGGGTGGCATCTTCTGCGACCGCGAGGCCGCCCGCTTCCGTCGCGTGACCGAGGCCGCCGTCGACATCCTGGGCCTTCAGCTGCCCGAGGACATCGCCGCGATGGTCCACGACCAGAAGCGCTGCGAAGAGGCCTTCGTGCTCTGGGACATGGTCCACGACCGCACCCACAGCCACGGCGACCTGCCGTTCGACCCGTTCATGATCAAGCAGCGCCAGCCGTTCTGGATGTACGGCCTGGAGGAGCTGCGCTGCGACCTCACCGCCTTCAAGGAGGCCGTGAAGCTCCAGGCGGACGGCGTCCCGCAGGCCCGTGACGTGCAGTACGCGGTGCTCTTCGACCGCATGTTCCGCTTCCCGGTCACCGGCGACCGCAACCGCAACTACGACGGTCTCGGCGGCCAGCTGCTCTTCGCCTACCTGCACAAGCACGACGTCGTCCGCTGGACCGACAACAAGCTCTCCGTCGACTGGGAGCGCGCCCCGCAGGTCACCAACCAGCTGTGCGCCGAGATAGAGAAGCTCTACCGGGACGGCATCGACCGCCCGAAGCTGGTGCACTGGTTCGCCGGCTACCAGCTGGTCTCCACCTACCTCGCCCCGCACCCCGGCTCCAGGTGGGCCAAGGGTCCGGACGCCCTGGACCTGACCCAGCCCCCGCGCAAACTCGTGGACGACGTGCTTCCGGACGAGTTTCCGCTGAGCATGTTCTATGAGGCGCTGTCCAAGAAGCTGAAGAACGTGATCGCCTCGACGAAGGGCATCACGGCGGACACCGCCGAGCGGATCGCCGCGTGAGCGACCGCCTCCGGAACGCTGCTCAAAAGGGGAAGAACATGGTGGGGAACGGGTCTCTCAGTGGTGCTGTGATCGCGGTGGCGGGCGCGGGCGGGCCCGCCGGGCACGCGACGCTGGTCCGGCTCGCCGAGGCGGGCGCGGTCGTGGTCGGCGCCGACAACAACCCGGAGCGGCTGGCGGAGTCCGTGGACGCGGCCCGCTACGCCCGCGGCGGCGCCATCGTCACCGGCGAGACCGTCGACCTGCTCGACCTGCGCTCGGCCCGCGACTGGGCCGCGCGCATCGAGAAGGAGCACGGCCGCGTCGACGGTCTGGTTCACCTCGTGGGCGGCTGGCGCGGCAGCGCGACCTTCGCCGAGACCGACCTGGCCGACTGGGATCTGCTGGAGAAGCTGCTCATCCGTACCGTCCAGCACACCTCGCTCGCCTTCTTCGACGCCTTGCAGCGCAGCGACCGCGGCCGGTACGTGCTCATCAGCGCGGCCGGTGCGTCCAAGCCGACGGCGGGCAACGCGGCGTACTCCGCGGCCAAGGCCGCCGCCGAGGCGTGGACGCTCGCCATGGCCGACGGCTTCCGCAAGGCGGGGGGCGAGCAGGGCCCGCACTCGGCGGCTGCCATCCTGGTGGTGAAGGCGCTGGTGCACGACGCGATGCGCGCCGAACGCCCCAACGCGAAGTTCGCGGGCTTCACGGACGTCAAGGACCTGGCCGAGGCCGTCGAGGGCGTCTGGAACAAGCCCGCCGCGGAAGTGAACGGAAACCGTCTGTGGCTGACCGAGAAGCCGTGAACCCTCCGAAGACCGACGCGCGTCGCCATCACGACCCGCAGGTCCGCGGTTTCGCCAGTGACAACTACGCCGGAGCCCACCCCGAGGTGCTGGCCGCCCTGGCTCTGGCCAACGGCGGCCACCAGGTGGCGTACGGCGAGGACGACTACACCGAGAACCTCCAGCGGATCATCCGGAGCCACTTCGGGGCCACCGCGGAGGCCTTCCCGGTCTTCAACGGCACCGGCGCGAACGTCGTCGCGCTCCAGGCGGTCACCGACCGCTGGGGCGCGGTGATCTGCGCCGAGAGTGCGCACATCAACGTGGACGAGGGCGGCGCGCCCGAGCGCATGGGCGGGCTCAAGCTGCTCACCGTGCCCACGCCGGACGGCAAGCTCACGCCCGAGCTGATCGACCGGCAGGCCTGGGGCTGGGAGGACGAGCACCGGGCGATGCCCCAGGTCGTGTCGATCACCCAGAGCACCGAGCTGGGCACCCTCTACACGCCCGAGGAGATCCGCGCGATCTGCGAGCACGCCCACGCGCACGGCATGAAGGTGCACCTGGACGGCTCCCGGATAGCCAACGCCGCCGCCTCCCTGAACGTGCCCATGCGGACGTTCACCAACGCGGTCGGCGTCGACATCCTCTCCCTGGGCGGGACGAAGAACGGCGCGCTGTTCGGCGAGGCGGTCGTCGTCATCAACCAGGACGCGGTGCGGCAGATGAAGCACCTGCGGAAGATGTCGATGCAGCTGGCCTCCAAGATGCGCTTCGTCTCCGTGCAGTTGGAGGCCCTCTTCGCCAAGGACCTGTGGCTGCGCAACGCCCGGCACTCCAACGAGATGGCCCAGCGGCTCGCCGAGGGCGTCCGCGCGGTGCACGGCGTGGAGATCCTCTACCCGGTGCAGGCCAACGGTGTCTTCGCCAAGCTGCCGCACGACGTGAGCGAGCGGCTCCAGAAGCGGTTCCGGTTCTACTTCTGGGACGAGGGTGCCGGGGTCGTGCGGTGGATGTGCTCCTTCGACACCACGGAGGACGACGTCGACACGTTCGTGGCGGCGCTGAAGGAGGAGATGGCGCGCTAGTCACCGAGTGTGCATAGGTATGCGATCGCCTGAAAAGTCATTGACGATCGGGTGATCGCATTCCTATGCTCTGCGGGCATGGAGCTGATCCAGGACACTGCCGACCTGTCCGCATATTTGGCCGCCGACGAGGTCGTAGACCATCATCACCCGGTGGTCCGGGAGACCGCCGCCCGCTTGGCGGCAGAGGTAGCCGATTCGTATGAATATGCGCGGGCCGCCTATGAATACGTCCGGGACGCCATCCCGCACTCCCAGGACTCCGGCGACCTCCGCGTCACTTGGCGCGCCTCCGACGTGCTGGCCCAGGGCACCGGCATCTGCTACGCCAAGGCCCACGCCCTGGCCGCCCTGCTGCGGGCCGAGGACATCCCGACCGCCCTGTGCTACCAGCGCCTGGCGGACGACGCGGGCGGTCACGCGATCCACGGCCTGGTCGCCGTCCGCTTCCGCGGGGCCTGGCACCGGCAGGACCCTCGCGGCAACAAGCCGGGCGTCGACGCCCGGTTCTCGCTGGACGGCGAGCGGCTGGCCTGGACCCCGGACCCCTCGTCCAATGAGATGGACTATCCGGTCCTGTACGCTGAACCACACCCGGTCGTTGTCGCTGCCCTGCGGGCCGCGCCCGACCGGCCGTACCTGTGGAAGACGCTCCCCAGCACCCTCTGAGGCGGGACAGATGACCTTCACCCTCACCGTGTCCGACGAGGTCCGCGCCCTCGCGCCCGGCTTCACCCATGTCGCCGTCGAGGCGCACGACATCGTCAACGGACCCAGCACCGAGGCGAGTTCGGCTCTGCTGGACGACGCGGCCCGCCGCCTCGCCACCCGGCTGTCCGGGCGCGCGCCGCACGAGGATCCGCACATGGTCGCCTGGCGCGAGGTCTACACGGCCTTCGGCGCCAAGCCCTCGCGCACCCGCAACTCCGCCGAGGCGCTGGCCAAGCGGGCCCTGTCCGACGCCGGGCTGCCCCGGATCAACCTGCTCGTGGACCTGTACAACGCCATCAGCGTGGCCCACCTGATCCCCGTCGGCGGTGAGGACATCGACCGTGTACGGGGCGGGATGCGGCTGGTACGGGCCACGGGCGAGGAGGACTTCGTGACGGTCGCGGCCGGCGCGGAGACGGTCGAACACCCCGAGCCCGGCGAGGTGGTGTGGCGCGACGACGCCGGCGTCACCTGCCGCCGCTGGAACTGGCGCCAGGGTCCCCGCACCCGGCTCACCGAGGACACGACCTCCGCGATCTTCCTCCTGGAGACCCTGGCTCCCCTCCCGGTCGGGGACGCCCGGGCAGCGGCCACCGAACTCGCCGAACTCCTGGAGAAGTGCAGCCCGGGAGCACGCGTCGAGGTACATGAGCCGGTGTCTTCGAGCAGCGCCGGCTGAGGCTGGGCTCGCGTTCCGGGGGCGCAGGCCTCAGTGGGCCTCTGCCGTGCGCAGTTGCTCGGCGGTCGGTGCCGTGCCGCCCAGGTCGGTGGGGAGCCACCAGGTGTCCTCCGGGTCCTTGGGACGGCCGGGGTACGCACGCTGGGCGGCGTCGAGAAGTTCCTGGACGCGTTCGCGCAGGCGGCGGGTGATGGCGCCGGCGTACTGGTCGCGCGGGGCCTCCACCGGCTCGCCGACGCGGATCGTGACGGGCAGGTGGCTGCGCTTGAAGTTGCGGGGGTGGCCCTTCGTCCACAGCCGCTGCGTGCCCCACACCGCCATCGGGACCAGCGGGACGCCGGCCTCCTGGGCCAGGCGGGCCGCGCCCGACTTGAAGCTCTTCAGCGTGAAGGACTGCGAGATCGTCGCCTCGGGGAACACCCCGATGATCTCGCCGGAGCGCAGCGAGTCCAGTGCGTGCGCGTACGCCGCCTCGCCCTGTTGGCGGTCCACCGGGATGTGCTTCATGCTCCGCATCAGCGGCCCGGAGACCTTGTGCCGGAAGACCGACTCCTTCGCCATGAACCGCACCAGACGCTTCTGCGGCAGCGCGGCCAGGCCGTTGAAGATGAAGTCCAGGTAACTGATGTGATTGCTCACCAGCACCGCGCCGCCCGTGCGCGGGATGTTCTCCGAACCCTGGCAGTCGATCTTCAGGTCCCAGACCTTGAAGAGCGTCTTGGCGAAACCGATGACGGGACGGTAGACCAACTCTGCCATGGGCGGGGTGGACCCTTTCTGCTCTGCTCGGGAAAGGGGCTCCCGGCGGGAAAGTTACGCAGCCGTAGGTTTACGGCGTCTCGCAGATCGTGCCCGAAGAACGGACGGGGAGCCAGTCCTGGTGCCCCGCGGCGGCGAGATCCTCGTCACGTCGGCCTACATCCCACCGTGGATCCTCTCGCTCCTTTACTCCACCCGTGTCATCGTTCCCCGCGGAAGCGGGAACATGTCCGACCGCGACGGCAGCCGCCGCGTCCGGCGCACACGGGAATCCCGGCGCACACCGGGAATCTTCGCGGTCCCGGGAACGCTTGTGGGGAAGATGACGGACCGGTGGTGTGCCGGGCGGCGCTCGCGACGGCGGGCGCCCAGGGAGTGCCGCGCGAGCGGCGGAAGGGGAGAACGCGGGTGCGCGGGCACGACGGCGGAAAGCGGCTCGGTGCGGCCGAACTCGGCGGCGAACTGGGGGAGCGCGCCACCCTCGTGCAGTTCTCCAGCGCCTTCTGCGCGCCGTGCCGGGCCACCCGGCGTGTCCTCGGTGAGATCGCCGGAATGGTCCCGGGCGTGACCCATGTCGAGATCGACGCCGAGGCCCACCTGGACCTCGTACGCGAACTGGCGATCCTCAGGACGCCCACCGTCCTGGTCCTGGACGCCGGCGGACGGGTGGTGCGGCGCGCCACCGGGCAGCCGCGCAAAGCCGACGTCATCGCCGCGCTCGGGGAGGCCGTGTGAGGCGGTGTCAGGGAACGGTGAGACGTCTTCCACATCCCGGAACCCGCTTGACTGCACACGCCACCTATCGTCAGCCTGACCGTATGCCGACCGAACTCCTTCTCTACGGGCGGGTCCACGTCGACCTCGCCCGCACCGCGAGCGCGCGCTGTCCGGGCCGTTGACCTGCCACGGATCCCCGCCCCGACGTTCGCAGAAGGACAGTTCCATGACGGCCACGCCCGAACTCGGCACCGCTCAGCTCGCCTCCCCCGACCTGCTGCGCTCCACCTTCCGCCGGCACGCCGCCGGTGTGGCGGTGATCACCGCGCGCGGCGCCTCAGGACCGGTCGGCTTCACCGCCACCTCGCTGACCTCCGTGTCCGCCGACCCGCCGCTGGTCTCGTTCGGCATCGGCACGGGCGCCTCCAGCTGGCCCGCGGTGGCCGAGGCCGACCACGTCGGCGTGCACATACTCGGCGAGCACCAGAGCGAGCTGGCCGCCACCTTCGCCCGCAGCGGCGCGGACCGCTTCGGCGCGCCCACCGTCTGGCGGGAGGGCCCGGAAGGCGTACCGGTGCTGGACGACGTGCTCGCCTGGCTGGTGTGCCGGATCGTCGGGCGGGTCCCGGCCGGTGATCACCGGATCGTGCTCGCGGAGGTGGTCCTCGGCGACCCCTCGGGCGCCGGCCGGCCGCTCCTCTACCACCAGGGCCGGTTCAACGGCCTGCGGGATTGATCACGTCCCGGCCGCGCCGCCCCCTCCTGCGAGACCGTCGAGTTCCGGTTACGCTGCGTTGCGAAGGTCACAGTTCAAAGCGCTTGCTTAGCGGGCATGGACTGGGTGTACTGGCGAGTAATATTTCGGTCGGAGCGCGCGGACGCCCCGACCGGGATCGGCCGCTTGAGGCGCCTATGCTGCCTGCAAGAGGCAGCCCGAAATGACGATGCAGTAGGAGAGCCGGCGTGAGCTTGAGGATCGTTGTCACTGTGAAGTACGTGCCCGACGCCACTGGCGACCGGCACTTCGCCGATGACCTGACCGTCGACCGCGACGATGTGGACGGTCTGCTCTCCGAGCTGGACGAGTACGCGGTCGAGCAGGCCCTCCAGATCGCGGAGAACGCGGACGACGCCGAGGTCACCGTCCTGACGGTCGGCCCCGAGGACGCCAAGGACGCGCTCCGCAAGGCCCTCTCCATGGGTGCCGACAAGGCCATCCACGTCGAGGACGACGATCTGCACGGCACCGACGCCATCGGCACCTCCCTGGTCCTGGCCAAGGCCATCGAGAAGGCCGGCTACGACCTGGTCGTCTCCGGTATGGCCTCCACCGACGGCACCATGGGCGTCGTCCCCGCGCTGGTCGCCGAGCGCCTGGGCGTCCCGCAGGTCACCCTGCTGTCCGAGGTCTCCGTCGAGGACGGCGTGGTCAAGGGCCGCCGCGACGGCGACGCCGCGAGCGAGCAGCTGGAGGCGCAGCTCCCGGCCGTCGTCTCCGTGACCGACCAGTCGGGCGAGGCCCGTTACCCGTCCTTCAAGGGCATCATGGCGGCCAAGAAGAAGCCGGTGGAGTCCTGGGACCTGTCCGACCTCGACATCGAGGCCGAGGAGGTCGGCCTGGACGGCGCGTTCACCAAGGTCGAGGCCGCGACCGAGCGTCCGGCCCGCACGGCCGGCACCATCGTCAAGGACGAGGGCGAGGGCGGCAAGCAGCTCGCTGAGTTCCTCGCGAGCCAGAAGTTCATCTGAGGCTCGCCCCCGCTGACCGCCCCTCAACTTCGTTTCGCAGGAGAGCAATCCCATGGCTGAAGTCCTCGTCTACGTCGACCACGTGGACGGTGCCGTCCGCAAGCCCACCCTGGAGCTGCTGACTCTGGCCCGCCGCGTCGGCGAGCCCGTCGCCGTCGCGCTGGGCAACGGCGCCGCCGACACCGCCGCCACGCTCGCCGAGCACGGCGCGGTGAAGGTCCTCACCCACGACGCGTCCGAGTACGCCGAGTACCTGGTCGTGCCGAAGGTGGACGCCCTCCAGGCCGCCTACGAGGCCGTCTCCCCGGCCGCCGTGCTGGTCCCGTCCTCCGCCGAGGGCAAGGAGATCGCCGCCCGCCTGGCGCTGCGCATCGGCTCCGGCATCATCACCGACGCCGTCGACCTGGAGGCCGGCGACGAGGGCCCGGTGGCCACCCAGTCGGTGTTCGCCGCGTCCTTCACCACCAAGTCCCGCGTCATCAAGGGCACCCCCGTCATCACGGTCAAGCCGAACTCGGCCGCCGTCGAGGCCGCCCCGGCCGCGGGCGCCGTCGAGGCCCTGTCCGTGACCTTCTCGGACAAGGCGACCGGCACGAAGATCACCGGCCGTACGCCGCGTGAGTCGACGGGCCGCCCGGAGCTGACCGAGGCCGCGATCGTGATCTCCGGTGGCCGCGGCGTCAACGGCGCCGAGAACTTCGCGATCATCGAGGCCCTCGCCGACCAGCTCGGCGCGGCCGTCGGTGCCTCGCGTGCCGCCGTCGACGCCGGCTGGTACCCGCACACCAACCAGGTCGGCCAGACCGGTAAGTCGGTCTCGCCGCAGCTGTACATCGCCAACGGCATCTCGGGTGCGATCCAGCACCGCGCCGGCATGCAGACCTCGAAGACGATCGTGGCCGTCAACAAGGACGCCGAGGCCCCGATCTTCGAGCTGGTCGACTTCGGTGTGGTCGGCGACCTCTTCGACGTCGTGCCGCAGCTGACCGAGGAGATCAAGACCCGCAAGGGCTGATCCACCGCCGGAAGGCGTACGAGGCCCCCGTGACCGCGTCGACGGTCACGGGGGCCTCCGCTCATCCCAGCGTCAGTGAGGCCTGTACCGGCAGGTGGTCGCTGGGGAACCGGCCGTCCAGCGAGAACGTGTTGATCGAGGCCCGGTGCGCCGTGACACCGGGGGTGGCGAGGATCCAGTCGATGCGGTCGCCGTCCGGCGTCAGCGGCCGGTAGCCGTGGAAGGTGCCGTACAGCTCGCTCCGCTCGGCCGCCGTGTCCCAGGTGTCCACCAGGCCGGCGCCCAGCATCGTGTTGTGGACCGGGTTCTTGTGGGCGGCGACGTTGAAGTCGCCGGTGACGACGAGCGGGAGCGAGCGGTCGAGTTCCGTGATGCGCTCCGCGATCAGTTCGGCGGCACGAGCGCGGGCGTTCTGGCTGTGGTTGTCGAGGTGGGTGTTCAGGACGTAGAACTCCCGGTCGCCGTCGAACAGATCCCGGAAGCGGACCCAGGTCACCATCCGGATGGAGCCGCCGCCCCAGGTGTTGGACCCGATCACGTCCGGCGTGTCGAAGAGCCAGAAGTGGTCGTACTCCTGGGGGGCGAGCCGGCGGGTGTCGTAGAAGACCCCCATGAACTCGTCGCGGCTGCCGCCCGCGCGGCCGGTGCCGATCCAGTCGTAAGAGGCTCCGAGGTCGGCCTCGATGTCGCGCAGCTGCTGGTAGAGGCCCTCCTGCGTATCGATGACATGGAGGCGCTCGCGGCGCAGCAGGGCGCGTGTCACGGGTCTGCGCGCGGCCCAGCTGTTGGGCTCGGCGGTGCTCGCGAAGCGCAGGTTGAAGGACATGACGCGGAGCGGACCGCTGTGCCGTTCGCCCGCCGAGGCGGGGTCGGCGGAGAGTGCTGTACTGGACAGGGGCACGGAGACGGAGGCGGCTAACGCGGTCTTCAGGCCCATACGGCGCGTGACGCGGCTGCTGGTCGGCACGGGTGCTCCTTCTGCGACGGCTTCCGGGGCGAGTCGGTGCTGATGCGCTGAGCAGGGTGCGGCCTGGAGGGTGCCGGATGGAGATGAACATGCCGGGATCGCGGGGTGGAGCGCGGTGGAGACGGTGTTGACCAGCGGGAAGGTCGGCGGATAACTTCGCCATACGGATTGTTGATTCCGTAAAGCGGAAGTCTGGAGGGTGTGGGATGGGTCAGCAGGAGAAGGTGGCGACGAGCCTCGCGGGTGCCGTCAGCGAGGAGATCAGCGCCTCGCTCGCACCGGTCGACGCCGAGCTGGAACGCCGCTACCCCGGAGACCCCGGCACCCGGCAGCCCGTCCACACCGTGTACGTCCCCGGGGACGCCTTCGCCGCCGACACCATCCGCTCCTGGGGCGACCAGGCGCTCGCCCTGCTCGACGAACACGCCCCGGACGCCGCCTCCTTCGCGGCGCTCCTCGGCCTGTCCGACGAACTGGCCGGGCCGGTCCACTCCCGTGTCCGCGCCAAGCTGGAGCGCGAGCCCGTCGAGGACCTGCGCGTCGACTTCGAGGACGGGTACGGCCCGCGCCCCGACGCCGAGGAGGACGAGACGGCCGCCCGCGCCGCCCGCCTGATCGCCGAGGCGTACGCCAACGGCACGGCGGCGCCGTACATGGGCATCCGCATGAAGTGCATGGAGGCCGCCGTACGCGACCGGGGCATCCGCACCCTCGACGTCTTCCTCACCGGCCTCATGGAGGCCGGCGGCCTGCCCGAGGGCCTGGTCCTCACCCTGCCCAAGGTGACCTACCCCGAGCAGGTCAGCGCCTTCGTCCGGCTCCTGGAGGCCTTCGAGAAGGCGCACGGCCTGGACGCCGGGCGCCTGGGCTTCGAGATCCAGATCGAGACCAGCCAGGCCATCCTCGCCACCGACGGCACCGCCACCGTCGCCCGTATGATCCAGGCCGCCGAGGGGCGCGCCACCGGGCTGCACTACGGCACCTTCGACTACAGCGCCTGCCTCGGCCTCTCCGCCGCCCACCAGGCCGGCGACCACCCGGCCGCCGACCACGCCAAGGCCGTCATGCAGGTCGCGGCGGCCGGCACCGGCGTCCGAGTCTCCGACGGCTCCACCAACGTCCTCCCCGTCGGCCCGACCGCCAAGGTCCACGACGCCTGGCGCCTCCACTACGGACTCACCCGCCGCGCCCTCGCCCGCGCCTACTACCAGGGCTGGGACATGCACCCCGGCCACATCCCCACCCGCTACGCGGCCGTCTTCGCCTTCTACCGCGAGGGCTTCGAGCAGGCGGCGGCCCGCCTCGCCCGGTACGCCGACCGGGCCGGCGGCGACGTCATGGACGAGCCCGCCACCGCCAAGGCCCTCAGCGGCTACCTGCTGCGCGGCCTGGACTGCGGCGCCCTCGACCTCCCCGAGGTAGCCCGCCTCACCGGCCTGACCCGCACCGACCTGGAAGCCTTCGCCGCCCCCCGCCGCGGCGACCTGACGGCCTCAGCGCAGTAGCGGACCTGACCACCGGGTTCCTTCGCGGGGACGAGGAGCGAGGCCGCCGGCTGTGCCCCTCCTCCCGGGCCGGCTGTGCTCCTCCTCCGGGGGACGACGCCGGGTGGCGGCGAGCGACCGGCGGCGACGCCACCCGGGGCGGAGCCGGCCGGGACGGGTGTGCCGGGCTCAGCCCGCCGGAGGCAGTTCGCCTGAGCCGCGGGTGATCAGACGGGTCGGTAGTTCGATGCGCTCGGGGGCGAGGAGGGTGCCGTCGAGTTGGCGGAAGAGGCGCTCGGCGGCGGTGCGGCCGAGGGCCGCCGCGTCCTGGGCGACGACCGTGACGCCGGGCTGGAGCAGGTCGGCCAGCTCGATGTCGTCGAAGCCGACGAGCGCCACCGGGCGGGACCGCTCGGCGAGGACCCGGATCACGGTCACCGTCACCCGGTTGTTGCCGGCGAAGATCGCGGTGACCGGGTCGGCGCCGGACAGCATCTCCTCGGCCGCCCGGCGCACCCGCTCCGGGTTCGTCGCGCCGAGGGACATCCAGCGCTCCTCGACGGCTATGCCCGCGTCCTCCATGGCCGCCCGGTAGCCGCGCAGCCGCTCCGCCGCGGTGTGGATGCGGGGCATGTCGCCGATGAACCCGATCCGGCGATGACCGTGTGCGATGAGGTGGGCGACGCCGTCGCGGGCGCCGCCGTAGTTGTCCGACAGCACCACGTCGGCGTCGATCCGCCCGGCCGGACGGTCCACGAACACGGTGGCCACGCCCGCCCTGATCTCCGGCTCCAGATACCGGTGGTCGTCCCCGGCCGGGATCACCACCAGACCGTCCACCCGCCGCGCGCACAGCGCCAGCGCCAACTCCTGCTCGCGCTCGGGGTCCTCGGCGCTGGAGCCGTTGATCAGCAGGGCGCCGTGCGCGCGGGCCACCTCCTCGACGGCGCGGCTGAGCGGGCCGTAGAACGGGTCCGCGAGATCCTCCAGCACCAGGCCGATGCTCGCGGTACGGCCCTTGCGCAGCACCCGGGCGCTGTCGTTTCGGCGGAAACCGAGCGCCTCGATCGCCTCCTGCACCCTGCGTTCGGTGTCCGGGGTGACCCCGGGCTCCCCGTTGACCACCCGGGACACCGTCTTCAGTCCGACCCCGGCGCGCGCCGCCACGTCCTTCATCGTCGGACGGTTGCCGTACCGGTTCCCGGGAAGGCGGTCTGCGCGGCGGGTGGTCTCGGGCACGATGCGTCTGTCCTGTCTCTCGTCCGACTCGTCCGACTCGTCCACGGGGTGGTGCGCGGTCCGTGGGCTTGTATGAGGATGTGGCGTCGAGCATAGAGCCTGGACAACGTTGTCAGATGCGCGAGAGACTGTCCATCGCTGTCTCCGGCCTGCGCCCCCACCGCTTGACCGGCCTGCTTCTCTTTGGTTTTCAAGCTTGAACGGGGAGATCTGACTCTGATGCACACCGACCTCGTGGCGGCCCTGGACATCGGCGGCACCAAGATCGCCGGCGCGCTGGTGGACGGCGACGGCCGGATCCTGGCCCGGGCCCAGCGCGCCACGCCCGCCCAGCAGGACGGCGAAACGGTCATGCGGGCCGTGACGGAAGTGCTCGGCGACCTCGCCGGGTCGCCCCTGTGGGGACGCGCGGACTCGCTCGGCATCGGCAGTGCCGGCCCGGTGGACGCCTCGGCGGGCACCGTCAGCCCGGTGAACGTGCCGGGCTGGCGTGACTTCCCCTTGGTGGACCGGGTGCGCGCGGTCACCGGGGGCCTGCCGGTGGAGCTGATCGGCGACGGCGTCGCGATCACCGCGGCCGAGCACTGGCAGGGCGCCGCGCGCGGCCACGACAACGCGCTGTGCATGGTCGTCTCGACGGGGGTCGGCGGCGGCCTGGTGCTGGGCGGACGCCTGCACCCCGGTCCGACCGGCAACGCCGGGCACATCGGCCACATCAGCGTCGACCTCGACGGCGACCTCTGCCCGTGCGGCTCACGCGGGTGCGTGGAGCGCATCGCCAGCGGTCCGAACATCGCCCGCAGGGCGCTGGAGCAGGGCTGGCGCCCCGGCCCCGACGGCGACACCTCGGCCGCCGCGGTGGCCGCCGCCGCCCGCGCGGGCGACCCGGTCGCCGTGGCCTCCTTCGAGCGGGCGGCGCAGGCGCTCGCCGCCGGTATCGCGGCCACCGCGACCCTGGTCGAGATCGACATCGCGGTGATCGGCGGGGGCGTCGGCAAGGCGGGCGACGTCCTGTTCACGCCCCTGCGCAAGGCCCTCACCGACTACGCGACCCTGTCCTTCGTGCGGCACCTCACCGTCGTACCCGCGCAGATGGGCACCGACGCGGGCCTGGTCGGCGCGGCCGCGGCGGCCCTGACCCGAACCCCGGACGCGACGGCGGCTAGCCGCTAGGGGTTGGCGGGGGCGGGGTTCACTGAACGGCGGGCGGCGAGCCGTCGGAGGTTCGGTGGACCGAGTGGCGAGCTGTCGGAAGGTGGCTGAACGGCGGGCGGCGAGCCGTCGGAGGCTCACTGGACCGAGCGGCGAGCTGTCGGAAGTTCACTGGACCGAGTGGCGATCCGCTAGGGGGTTGCTGGGTCGGGCGGTGACCGTCAGCGGTTGGCTGGGTGGGTCGGTAAGGCGGCAGGCTTTGCTGGGCCGGGTGGCGAGCCGTTAGGGGCTGTTGGGCCGTGCGGCAAAGCGTCAGCGGTTGGCTGGGTGGGTCGGTAAGGCGGCAGGCTTTTGCTGGGCCGGGTGGCGAGCCGTTAGGGGCTGCTCGGTCGGGCGACAAGGCGTCAGGGGTCCGTTGGATCGGCGGCACGCTCTTGAGGGTTGCCGGCCCGGGTGGCGAGCCGCCCCGGGCTCGGGGGGGGGGGGGGGGGGGGGAAAAAAAAAACAAGACCAGAAAGAAGAAAAAACACGGCATTCCCCAGAAAAAG
>NZ_JBVHWM010000012.1:133651-144785 GCF_055564375.1 Streptomyces sp. NPDC029138 | reverse complement strand
GGGGAATTCGGAGCCCAGGGAGACCACAAGAGGGGGAGGGCGGGGAGGGGGGGGGGGGGGGGGGGTCTTTCGTGGGGGGGCCCGGGCTCATACGACAGCCCCCCCCCCCCCCCCCCACGGCAGACGCAGCCGTACGGGACGGGCCCGTACGCCTGTCCGCCCGGCCGGAGAGCACGGGCGGGGGAGGGGAGCGATCGAAGTGAACGAGACCAACGTCTGTGTGGTGGGCAACGTGGCGACCCGGCCGGCGTACCGCGAACTGGCGACGGGGCCGTCGGCCCGGTTCCGCCTCGCGGTCACCGCACGCTACTGGGACCGGGAGAAGAACGCCTGGACGGACGGACACACCAACTTCTTCACCGTGTGGGCCAACCGGCAGCTCGCGGTCAACGTGGCCGCGTGCGTGGAGGTGGGCCAGCCGGTCGTCGTCCAGGGCCGGTTGAAGGTGCGCACGGAGGTGCAGGGGCAGCAGCAGTGGGCGTCCGCCGACATCGACGCCGTCGCGATCGGCCACGACCTGTCACGCGGTATGGCGCTCTTCCAGCGCGCGGTCAAACCGGAGGCGCCACCGACGACGGCCCGCCCGGAGCCGAACTGGGAGACACCGCGACCGACGGAACCGCAGGACGGCCAACCGGAACAGCACGACCAGGGACAGCAGGGCCTGGACGAACAGGGCCTGGAGGAACCGGGACTTGCGCCACAGGAGCAGCAGGCGGTGGCAGTGACATGACGTCAGCGACGCGTCGCCGCCCGCGCCTTGTCGCCGAATCCGCGCCCACAAGCTGTGCGTACCGCCTGAACGCACCGTACGAACCGGTGGATTTGTCGATATGGCCAGCTCGCGGACGGTCCCGGCGATAACGATTACGGATCGGATCGGCCATCGGATCATCCGACCGACGGGTGAGGCTCCGGCTGATCCATAGGATGCCGGGCGTGCCCCTAGGGGCTGCCGATTCTGCTGGTGGGACCGTCCCCCACGTCCAACGGGTCCTGCTCGAAGGGGAATTCTGTGCTTGCTGCGCTCTCTGGGTTCTGCCGGTCCACGGGAACGGCCCGCATGGCCGCCGCCACCGCGGTGACCGGCCTCATGGCGGCCGGCGTGCTGTCCGGTGCCGGTACGGCCGTGGCCGAGGGCACACCGCAGACCCAGGGCGGCGCGACGGCCACGATCAACGGCCTGAAGACCTACGGAGAGGCCGTGATCCACGGGGACGGCGGCGACCAGCGGGTGTCCGCGGGCCTGTTCGAGATGTCCGTGGACGGCGGCGGCACCCTACAGACGTACTGCGTCGACCTCCACAACCCGACCCAGCGGGACGCCAGATACCAGGAGACACCCTGGAGCGGCACCTCGCTGGGCACCAACAAGGACGCGGGCCGCATCCACTGGATCCTCCAGAACTCCTACCCCCAGGTCAACGATCTCGCCGCACTCGCGCGGCGGGCGGGGACGAGCGGGCTGACCGAGCAGGACGCGGCGGCCGGCACCCAGGTGGCCATCTGGCGCTACTCCGACGGCGCCAAGGTCGACGCCGTGGACCCGCAGGCCGAGAAGCTCGCCGACTACCTGGAGAAGAACGCCCGCAGCGTCACCGAGCCACAGGCCTCGCTCACCCTGGACCCGCCCGCCGTCTCCGGCCGGCCGGGCGACCTGCTCGGGCCGGTGACCGTGCACACCAACGCGGGCGCGGTCACGGTGAGCCCGCAGGCGGACGCGGCCACCAGCGGAGTGCGGATCATCGACAAGACCGGCAAGGTGATCACTTCGGCGAAGGACGGCAGTCGGCTGTTCTTCGACGTCCCCGAGGACGCGGCGGACGGGACGGCCCAGCTGAACGTGCAGGCGTCGACGACCGTACCGGTGGGCCGGGCCTTCGCCTCCGAGAGCCGCAGCCAGACCCAGATCCTGGCCGGCTCCAGCGAGTCCACGGTCTCCGCGACGGCGACGGCAGGCTGGGCGGAGAAGGGCGCCATACCGGCGGTCTCGGCCCGCAAGAACTGCGCCAAGGGCGGCCTGGACATCACCGCGGCCAACAAGGGCGACGAGCCGTTCACCTTCCGCCTGATGGGCGCCGAGCACACGATCCCCGCGGGCGCGTCCCGCACGGTGACCGTGCCGCTCCAGGAGGACCAGGCGTACGACTTCACGATCACCGGCCCCCATGGCTTCAGCCACCGCTTCACCGGCGTCCTGGACTGCAAGACCCAGGGCACGATCACGACGGAGACGGCCCAGCTCCGCACCGAGCCCAGCCCGGCCACGGTGGGCGGCGACACCGCGGACACCACCAACCTGGCCGAGACCGGCGGCTCGGCCATCACACCCTTGATCGCGGGCGTGGCCATCGGCCTGGTGGTGATCGGCGGCGTGGTCCTGATCGTGCTGCGCAAGAGGGAATCGACCCACGGCGGGTGACCCGTGGGCGGCGACCGTCACCCAGCGGGGTCGACACGCCCCTCACCAGCCGATCGGTGTCGAGCCGGCGGCCACGTCGTCGAACCACAGGGTGTCGTCGCCGGAGGGGGCCCCACGCAGTTTGGGAGCGCTCCCGAAAGAGGTGGACGCGGCCCGGTCTCGGCTCGGCCGGGCCGCGTCCGATAGGTGGGGACGGGGTGAAGACAGCTAGGTGAGCGGGTCAAGCGGGTCCAGCGGGTGGAGCACGGTGAACGGGGTCAGCGGAAGTTCACGTCGCTGCACAGGAAGTAGGTCTGGTCCATGTGCGAGGCCTGCCAGATGGTGTAGACGACGTGGCGGCCGCTGTAGCCGGAGGTGCTGACGGGGATCGAGTAGTTCTGGCTGGGCGCGTACTTGCCGGTCCGGGTGACCAGTTGCAGGTCGTTCCAGGTCAGCGGCTGCTTGGTGGGGTCGAAGCCCTGCCGGGTGACGTAGACGAGGAAGTAGTCCGCGCCGTGGCTGGCCTGGTCGTACAGCTTGACGGTGAAGTTGGCGCCGATGTCCGTGGTCTTCCAGGGGCCGACGGCGTCCAGGGAGTTGTAGCGACCGCCCTCGGTCTGGCCGCCGCTGCACAGCTGTCCGTTGGGGATGACGGCCTGGAAGTTGCCGGCGGAACCGTTGCGGTAGAGGCCGTTCCAGTTCCACATGGCGTTGGGGTTGGCCTGCCATGCCTGCCAGCACATGGGGTCCTGTTCCGCCATCGCGGGGTTCTGGAAGTCGCTGCCCCAGCGCTGCCAGCAGCCGTAGTTGCGCGAGGCCGGGTCGATCACCGAACCGTGGGCGGAGGCCGTGCCGCCCCAGGTGATCAGGCTGACGAGCACCGCGACGAGGGTGCTCAGGACGAGCGCCAGACGGCGACCCGTCGGACGTGCGTGCTCACGATCCACATGCTCATGACAATGCATGGCGAGGCTCTTCCTGTGGGGGAATCGGTTCACTGTGGGGTTGTGGCGCGGCCCGCGTGGGAGCGCTCCCGCGCCTGCTCTCCAGGCTGCGTGGCGCACCACAAGGCGGCAACTGCTTGTTTCCGCCAAACCTCAAACGCGCGGCATCCGCCGGCAAAGCCCGGGACTGTGCGAACTCAGGCTCAGCACCGCCACCCTTGCCGAGGGACGTGATTCCAGCGCTCGTGAATCGTTTGCTCGGTGCTGCCGCTTTCCTCGTCTCGGCAGCGCCACCCCAGGTGCCTGGGTCGTGTGAGGGTGCCCGAGGTGACCGACGGTGGTCGGCGGTGACAGGCGAGCCACGGCGGCTCGTAGCGAAACCCCAGGTCAGGGCTCCCCGGCCCAATGGGTTACCACCCAAGGCTGGCAGTCAGGCAAGATGGGGTGTATCTGCCCACTGCCAGATTTCAAGCTGCCGGACGGTTTCTCTTGGCTGAGTTCATTTACACCATGCGCAAGACGCGCAAGGCGCACGGCGACAAGGTGATCCTCGATGATGTCACCCTGAACTTCCTGCCGGGAGCGAAGATCGGCGTTGTCGGCCCGAACGGTGCCGGTAAGTCGACCGTGCTGAAGATCATGGCGGGGATCGAGCAGCCGTCGAACGGGGACGCGTTCCTGTCGCCGGGCTACAGCGTCGGCATCCTGCTCCAGGAGCCCCCGCTGAACGAGGAGAAGACCGTCCTGGAGAACGTCCAGGAGGGTGTCGCCGAGATCAAGGGCAAGCTCGACCGGTTCAACGAGATCGCCGAGCTGCTGGCGACCGACTACTCCGACGCGCTGCTCGACGAGATGGGCAAGCTTCAGGAGGAGCTGGACCACGCCAACGCGTGGGACCTCGACGCGCAGCTGGAGCAGGCCATGGACGCGCTGGGCTGCCCGCCCGGCGACTGGCCCGTCATCAACCTCTCCGGTGGTGAGAAGCGCCGCGTCGCGCTCTGCAAGCTGCTGCTGGAGCAGCCCGACCTGCTGCTCCTTGACGAGCCCACCAACCACCTCGACGCCGAGTCGGTGAACTGGCTGGAGCAGCACCTCGCCAAGTACCCGGGCACCGTCGTGGCGATCACCCACGACCGGTACTTCCTCGACAACGTGGCCGAGTGGATCCTCGAACTCGACCGTGGTCGTGCCTACCCCTACCAGGGCAACTACTCCACCTACCTGGAGACCAAGGCCTCCCGTCTGAAGGTCGAGGGGCAGAAGGACGCCAAGCGGCAGAAGCGGCTCAAGGAAGAGCTGGAGTGGGTGCGGTCGAACGCCAAGGGGCGGCAGGCCAAGTCCAAGGCCCGTCTCGCGCGGTACGAGGAGATGGCCGCCGAGGCCGAGAAGATGCGGAAGCTGGACTTCGAGGAGATCCAGATCCCGCCGGGCCCGCGTCTGGGCAACGTCGTGGTCGAGGTCAACGACCTGCACAAGTCCTTCGGCGAGAAGATGCTGGTGGACGGGCTGTCGTTCACGCTGCCGCGGAACGGGATCGTGGGTGTCATCGGTCCGAACGGTGCCGGTAAGACCACCCTCTTCAAGATGATCCAGGGCCTGGAGACGCCGGACTCCGGTGACATCAAGGTCGGCGAGACCGTCAAGATCTCCTACGTCGACCAGACCCGCGCCAACATCGACCCGAAGAAGACGCTGTGGGAGGTCGTGTCCGACGGGCTCGACTACATCAACGTCGGTCAGGTCGAGATGCCGTCCCGCGCGTATGTGTCGGCCTTCGGGTTCAAGGGCCCGGACCAGCAGAAGCCGGCCGGCGTTCTGTCCGGCGGTGAGCGCAACCGGCTCAACCTGGCGCTGACCCTGAAGCAGGGCGGCAACCTGCTGCTCCTCGACGAGCCCACCAACGACCTCGACGTCGAGACGCTCTCCAGCCTGGAGAACGCCCTGCTGGACTTCCCCGGCTGCGCCGTCGTCGTCTCCCACGACCGGTGGTTCCTCGACCGCGTCGCCACGCACATCCTCGCCTACGAGGGTGACTCCAAGTGGTTCTGGTTCGAGGGCAACTTCGAGTCGTACGAGAAGAACAAGATCGAGCGGCTCGGCCCGGACGCCGCGCGTCCGCACCGCGCCACCTACAAGAAGCTGACCCGGGGCTGATCGGTCTTGCGCCACATCTACCGCTGCCCGCTGCGCTGGGCGGACATGGACGCGTACGGCCACGTCAACAACGTGGTGTTCCTCCGCTACCTGGAGGAAGCCCGGATCGACTTCCTGTTCCGTCCGGACAAGGACTTCAAGCAGGGGTCCGTGGTGGCGCGCCACGAGATCGACTACAAGCGGCAGCTCGTCCACCGGCACGAGCCGGTCGACATCGAGCTGTGGGTCACCGAGATCAAGGCCGCGTCCTTCACCCTCACCTACGAGGTGAAGGACGGCGATCTCGTGTACGTGCGGGCGTCGACGGTCATCGTCCCGTTCGACTTCGACGCCCAGCGTCCGCGGCGGATCACCGCGGAGGAGCGTGAGTTCCTCCAGGAGTACACGGACACCGCCGAGGACGCCGCGGACGCCGAGCCAGAAGGGGAGGCCGTCGCGGCATGACCGTGCTGCACCTGGCCGACGAGACGGAGGCGGCGGACCTCGCCGCCTTCCTCTCCCGGCTGCTCCACTTCGACCGTGGAGCCGCAGTGCGGTTGCAGGCGGCCGGCACCGCACTCGCCGTCTTCGGCCGGCCGCCGTCCTTCGAGGTCATGGCCGTCCGCGCGGTGCGGCTGGCGAAGCCGTACGAGGACGGGCTCGACGTCAGTCTCGACGTGACCGTCTCCGCCGGTGAGTTCCTGGAGTCCGTGGACGAGCGCGCGGCCACCGCCGCCGTTCCGGGCGCGGTCACCGGACCGCCGTGGGCCGGGGTGCTGCCCCCGCGCTCCGGCTGGCGGCCCGAGCCGGGACTGCCGGCGCCGGACGCGCTGCGCGCCACGGTCGCCGCCGCGGTGGCCGAGTTCCGCTCGCGCACGGAGGAGCTGGGGCCGGAGGGTCGTACCCGTGCGGAGCTGGACCGGATCGGGCGGGACATCTGGTCCCGGCAGATCGCGGGCACCGGGCTGCCGGTACGGGCCGTGCACGCGGCCCAGTCACTGGGCTTCCTGCGGCCCGGCACCGAGCCGGGCGACACCGGGCTGTTCTCCTCGGGGGCGTGGCTGCGGCTGCGTACGCCGTACGGGTCGGTGGCCGTGCGGCAGGCGGGGCTGCTCGGGGCCTTCGGGGTCAGTGTGCGCTGAGCCGGGCGGTTCGGCTCACTTTGTGTTGTCCGGCCATATGGCAGCTCACTATGTGTCCTCCGGCCATGTGTCGGCTCACCGTGTGCCGTCCGGCCATGTGTCGGCTCACTGTGTGTCGTCCGGCCATACGTCGGCCCGCTATGTGTCCTCCGGCCATACGTCGGCTCACTGTCTGTCGTCCGGCCATACGCCGATGTGGTCGGACTCCAGTTCCAGGGCCACGCGGTCGCGCATGTCCAGGGCGCGGAGGTAGTCGGCGGGCAACTGGAGGCGGCCCGCGCGGTCGAGCATGGCGTACTCGCGGGCCACGACCGTCTCATGGCCGGTCGCCGCGTCGATCTCGCTGCGGCGCAGCACCTCGGTGGAGGTACGGCCGTCTCGCATCGCCACCGTACGGCGGACCTCGCTCGCCACCGCCTGGTCGTGCGTGACGATGACGATCGTGGTGCCCAGGGTCTCGTTGGCCGTGCGGAACGCGTCGAAGATCTGCGCGGCCGTCTGGGAGTCGAGTTCGCCGGTGGGTTCGTCGGCGAGCAGGACGGCCGGGTCGTTGGCGAGGGCCACGGCGATCGCCACGCGCTGCTGCTGGCCGCCGGACATCTGCTGCGGGCGGCGGTCGCGGCAGTCGGCCACCTGAAGCAGCTCCAGGAGCTCCAGCGCGCGTTCGGTGCGGGCGCGGCGGCCCTTGCGGGTGCGGGAGAGCTGGAGGGGGAGCGCGACGTTCTGGGCCGCGGTGAGGTAGGGGAGGAGGTTGCGGGCGGTCTGCTGCCAGACGAAACCGACGACCTCGCGGCGGTAGGCGAGGCGGTCGGCGGCGGTCATGGTGAGCAGGTCGCGGCCGGCGACGCGGGCCGCGCCGGCGGTGGGGGTGTCCAGGCCGGCGAGGATGTTCATCAGCGTGGACTTGCCGCTGCCGGACGCGCCGACCAGGGCCATCAGTTCCCCCTCGCGGACCAGGAGGTCCAGGCCCTGGAGGGCTTGGACCTCGATGCCGGCGGTGGTGAAGACGCGGACGAGGCGGTCGCAGGTGATCAGGGCGTCGTGGCCGTAGGTGGGGGTGGCTTTGGCGTCCGTGACCCGTTTGGCGAGGTCGGTGAGGGTGGGGTCGGTGGTCATGGGGTCTCCTGTGGGGGCGCGCCGTGCGGGTGCTGGTGCTCGTGCTGGGCGGGGGTGGGGGCGCTCGCTCGCGCCGGCGGGGTGCCGCTGCGTTTCGCAGGTGGGGCGGCTGGGGGGTTCACCGGCTGTCCCCCGCCCGTAGTTCTGTCACCGAGCCTCGTCTCCCCGTCCACCACGCCTGGAGGGCCGCCACTCCCACCGCCACCGTCACCACCGCGAGTGCCGGAAGCAGGAGTGACCAGGTGTCCGGGTGGAGGCGGGTCTCGGTCAAGGGGTTCTGGGCCGAAGGGAGGGCGATGGTTGTCAGGTCGATGCCGGGCGAGAGCAGGCGGATCGCCGTCCAGCCGGTCAGTGTGCCGCCGAGGGCTGCCAGGAGGGCCTGGGGCAGGGATTCGAGGATCAGCAGGCGGCGGGACTCGGCGCGGGTGAGGCCCATCGTGCGGAGGCGGGCCAGCAGCGCGGACCGTTCCGGGGCCGCCCGGAGCAGCGACAGCAGCAGGGCCAGGACGGCGAAGCCGGCCCCCGTGGCGACCGCCGCCGTGTAGACGTGCTCGGCGCCGGACTGGAGGGGCGAGTCGGCGTACCGGGCGCGTTCCTCGGCCCGGACCCGGACGGCGGCCGAGCCTCCGACGGCCTTCCGCAGCGCGCCCGCGTCCATATGGTCGCCGGTCAGCAGCAGGGTCGTGGGGCGGCCCGCCGGGGTGGGGAGGCCCGCTCGGTCCACGATGAGGAAGTCGGGGCCGGGGACGGCCGGCGTCCGGTCGCGGACCAGGACGATCCGCACGGTGGCCGCGCTGCCGTCCTCCAGCCGGACCAGGAAGGGCCGCCGGGTGCCGTACGAGGAGGCGACGGAGGGGGAGGCGACGGCGGGCAGGGTGCGGGAGCGGGCCTTGGCCGCGAGGCGGCTGGTGCGGGAGCTGGCCCTGGCTGTCAGGTGGGCGCCGGGGTGGGCTTCGGCACTCAGACGGGCGGTGCGGGAGTGGGTCTTGGCTGCCAGGCGGGCAGTGCCGGACTGCTCCACGGCTGTTAGGCGGCTGGTGCTGGAGTGGATCCCGGCCGTCAGGTGGCTGGTGCGGTGCTGCTCCTCGGTCGTCAGGCGGCTGGTGCGGGACCGGTCCTCGGTCGTCAGGCGGCCGGTTCCGGAGCGCTCCTCGGCCGTCAGGCGGGCAGTGCCGGACTGCTCCTCGGCTGTCAGAAGCCTGCTGCCGGAGTGGATCCCAGCCGTCAGATGGCCGCTGGCTGTCAGGCGCTCGGCGCCGGGCCGCTCCCCGGTCGTCAGGCGCTCGGTGCCGGACCCTGCCCCAGCCCTCAGCCCGCCCCTGTCGGACTGGCCCCCGGCCGTCAGGCGGGCGGTCGGGAAGGGGCCCAGGCCGGTGTGGGTGGTCAGGTCGGCGTAGTCGTGCGGGTCGACGCCGACCAGGGGTACCGCGTTCTCGCCGTCCTCCGGCTTGGCCTGGTACGCGATGCTGACGGGTGTCACCGCGCGGACCCCGGGGACCGAGCGGGCCCGGGCGGGGGCGTCGGCCGGCAGCGGGGTGGCCGCGTCCGCGCGGGCGTCCGCGCCGACCGTGAGCAGGGCCGCCCGGTCCCGGGCCTCGGCCACGCCCGCCAGCACCGAGCCGCCGAACGCCGCCGTGGTCAGCGCGGTCAGCAGGGCGAGGAGCGGGAGCACCGCGGAGGCCTGGGTGCGGCCCGCGCGGGCCAGGGAGAGGTGGCCGACCGCGCCGCGGAGCCGCCCGGCGGGACCGGACAGGCGGCGCAGCAGCAGCGGGTAGAGGCGGAGCAGCAGCAGCGCGGCGATGACACCGACCAGGACGGGGGCCACCGCCGTCAGCTGGTCGCCCGTCGTGCCGCGCCGGCGCAGGGTGGCCACCGCACCGGCGGCCAGCACCAGCAGGGTCAGCTCGGCGACCGTGCGGCGCCGGGAGGGCCGTACCGAGGCGATGTCCTCGCGCGGGGCCGTCAGCCGGACCGCGCGGTGGGCGAGGGCGGCGCGCAGGGGGAGGGCGGCGCAGGCGGTGAGGGTGACGGCCAGGGTGCAGAGGACGGCCGGGGTGACCCGGCCGGCGGGGACCAGGAGCAGGGACCCGGCCAGGCCGAGCGCGCCCGCCGGTACGGCGATCACGGCGGTCTCGGCGAGCAGCCGCCCGGCGAGGCCGGACAGGGAGGCGCCACGGGCGCGCAACAGGGCGAGTTCGGCGCGGCGCCGGTCGGCGGCCAGGCCACCGGTCATGAACAGGACGACGGCGACGACCGTCGCGGTGCCCGCGGCGGCCACGGAGACGAGCGGGGCGATGCCGGAGCGCAGCCGGGAGAAGGAGGTGAGGGCATCGTCCAGGTCGGTGTTGATGTCGGTGCCGTCGTCGGTGACGGCGCGGGCGCGTCGCAGGCCGGGACCGGACTCCAGGGCGGCGACGGCCGGCCGCAGCCGGTCGAGGTCGTGGGCGTGCAGGCCGCGCAGGTCGGGCGCGAGGTGCCAGTAGCGGGCCGGGTTGGTACTGGTGCCCAGCAGGGCGGGGGCCGCCTCCGGGGCGAGCAGCAGCGCGCCGAGCCAGTACTTGTCCGGGTCCGGGCCGGGGGTGGGCAGGGTCACCAGGTTCGGGGTGCGCAGCAGCGGGACGGTGGACCAGTAGGCGCCGTCGGGGTCGCGCGGGACGAGGATGCCGGTGACCCGGACGGCGAGCGGCTCCCGGCCGGGCGCCGGCATGTGGACGACCGAACCCACCTTGATGTGCAGGGCCTTGGCGGTGGCGGCGGTCACGGCGGCCTCCACCTCGGGGGTCGAGGCGTCGACCGGGTGCGCGGCGCGCGGCAGCCGGCCGGTGCGCACGCGCGCGTGCTCGGCGAGGCCGCTCTGGGCGGCCAGCGAGACATGAGCGGGCAGCCCGGTCGGCCGGGGCAGCCACGGGTCGGGCACCGCCGGGCTGACGGTGCCGGCGACGCCGTACGCGGACTGGGCGCGGTTCACGCTCAGCGGGCCGCCGACCGCGCCGAGCACCTTCTCGTACTGCCGTTTCAGGACGTCGGGGCGGAGCGCCGCGGCGCGCCGCCCGGGTGGCAGGCCGAGGTCGGGCTGGGGCGCCGACACCCGTACGGTGGTGTGCTCCGGGCGGGCCTGCCGGAGCGTCCGTTGCAGTCCCGCGTCCTCGTACCGGTCCACCGCCCGTGGGAAGGCACCGGCCAGACAGGCGGCCAGCCCGACGAGCAAGGCGAGCGCGACGGCGGCCCCGGGCGCGGCCCGCAACCGCGTCCGCACCCACGGAGCGACCACGCGCGGCAGCCGACGGCCCATGTCACTCACCCCCCTGCGCACGCGACAGCCGCGCCGGTTTCGTTCGGAGTACGGCCGACGCCACGAGTGAGGCCCGCGGCCGGGCTCGCGCCCAGGGAGGAAGCAC
>NZ_JBVHWM010000012.1:88277-133552 GCF_055564375.1 Streptomyces sp. NPDC029138 | reverse complement strand
CGCACGCGACAGCCGCGCCGGTTTCGTTCGGAGTACGGCCGACGCCACGAGTGAGGCCCGCGGCCGGGCTCGCGCCCAGGGAGGAAGCACGCTCGGTGGCAGCGGTCGGCCCATGTCACTCACCTCCCTGCGCACGCGACAGCCGCGCCGGTTCCGTTCGGAGTACGGCCGACGCCACGAGTGAGGCCCGCGGCCGGGCTCGCGCCCAGGGAGGAAGCACGCTCGGCGGCAGCGGTCGGCCCCTGTCCGTTCGGCGTACGGCTGCTGTTGCCGCCGCCCGCAACCGCGTCCGCACCCACGGAGCGACCGTGTGGGACACCCCGGGTGAGAGCACACGCGGCACCGGGCGCCCCACCTCACTCACCCCCCTGCGCACGCAACGCCCGTGCCGGATCTCCCCGGCGTACGGCGGCTGTCGCCGCGACCGTCAGTGGGGCCACGGCGACGGCGGTGAGGAGCAATGCCACCCTTCCGGGCGGCAGTTGGACCAGTAGGTCCGGTACCGGGCGGGTCGCCTCGCCGGTCAGGACGATCAGGGGCAGGACGGTGCGGGCCAGTACGGTGCCCAGGCCCAGGCCGACCGCGAGGGCCAGGCCCACCAGGACGGCCTGTTCGGCGGCGACCGTCCGGGCCAGCTGGCGGCGCGGCACGCCGAGTGCGCGCAGGACGGCGAACTCGGCGCCGCGGGCCCGTTGCGCGCCGACGGCGCCGACCGCGAAGCCGACCGCGGCGAGCGCCGCCGCCACCACGGCCGCCGCCGCGAACGCGGCCTCCGGTCCGGCGCCGAACGGGTCGTCGCGCAGCTCGGCGGCGATCTCGTCGCGCACCACGACCTGCCCCGGATCGACGTCCGGCAACGCCCGGACGGCGGCGGCCACGGGCGCGGAGGCGCCGGGCGCGGTGGCGAGCCACCACTCGGTGGGGGTGGCGCTCTCGCCGTACCGGGCCTGGAGCAGCCGGTTCACGGCGCGCAGGTCGAGCAGGACGGCACCGCCGTCGTGGACGCCGGTGCCGGCCGGGTCGGCGGTGGCCGGCAGTGCCCGTACCGCTCGTACGATCCGCACCGGCACCCGCCGGTCGCCGATCGTGAGGTCGATCCGCTGCCCGGTGCGGGCGCCCGCCGCGGCCAGGTAGCGGTCGGTCGCGACGGCCGGCACCTCGGCCGGCGCGGCCTGGGTGGCCTGGAGCCGGAGGGTGACGGAGGCGACGGTCCAGATGTCGGCGTCCGGGAGGTAGCCGGTGCTGTAGGCGAAGGTCAGCGGGTGGGTGCCGGTGACCTCGGGGCGGGTGGGGCTGGTGGCGGCGCTCGGTACGGCGGCGCCGCCCGCCTCGGCGGTGGTGGTCCACCGGGCGGGCAGCGTGAGCCGGTGGTCCGTGCCGTCCGTCCCCGACGCGGTCACCCCGTCGACCGTGAACCGGTGCCGCTCGGCCCGCTCGGCGGGCTGGGTCAGGTCCAGGCGGAGACCGGTGAGGGTCGCCGGTCCGGTGGCGCTGCCGAGGGCGAGGGTCAGGGTGTGCGGGCGGCCGTCGGCGGTGAGCTGCCCGATCGGCAGTTGGTAGGGCACCCCGTACCGGTCGGTCAGGGTCACCGTCACCGTGGTCGTGGTGCCCGGCCCGGTCGAGCTGTGCAGACGTGCCGTCAGCTTCAGCCGGGCGGTGCCCGCCGGGACCTCGGCCCCGGCCGGGGTGCCCTCGGGGGTGAGCCGGCCCAGCAGTGGCCGTACCGGTTCGTCCGCCAGGTCGGGGCGCATGAGGTACGCGTCCGCCGCGTGGGCGGTGTCCAGGGCCAGCACGGTCGCCGTGCGGTCGCCGGACAGTGGCTGGGCGGCGTGCACGGCCGGGGCGGCCTCACGCACCCCCGGCAGGCCGGCGTACAGGTCCGTACGGCCGAACCCGTCCGCCCCGGTGGCCAGGACCCGTACCGGCACCCCGGCCCGGAAGTCGGCCTGGTCGTCCTGCGAGCGGTCCCAGGAGGCGGCCTGCCCGATCGCGAGCATGCCGAGGGCGACGGCGAGGACGAGCAGCAGCACCGGGCCCGCGCCGCGCGCGGTGCGCCGGCTGAACTGCCAGCCGGCCAGCGCCACCGGCAGCCCCCGCCCGCCGGCCGCCCAGCGTTCGGCGAACCGTGCCACGGGCGGCAGCAGCCGCAGCGTGAGCACGGTCCCGGCGAGCAGGGCCAGCGCGGGCGCGGCCACCAGCAGCGGATCGACACCGAGCGCGCCCGACCGGTCGGCGGCCACGGCCCCGGAGTCCTGCCGGCCCAGCTGCCAGTAGGCCACCCCGGCGATCGCGAGCAGCCCGAGGTCGGCACCGGCCCGCAGCGGTGCGGGCACGGGCCGCGCGCCGCCCGGCCGGGCCGCCTTCCCGCGCAGCCGCGGGGCCCAGGAGCGCCGGGGGCCGGACGGGCGCGCCTCGGCCCCCGTCCCCGTCACCGCGGGTACGGTCACCGCCAGCGCACAGCCGAGGGCGACCCCGGCCGCGACCAGCCAGACGGCGGGCCGGCCGACGGGCGGGAGATCCAGGCGCAGGCCGAGCCGGGCCAGCGGGCCGTGCCCGGCCAGCAGCGCGGTGAGCGGACCGGCGAGCAGCGGCGCGCACACGGCCGCGGGCAGCGCGAGCAGCAGCGCCTCGGCACCGGCGAGCGCGGCGATCCGGGTGCGGGAGGCGCCCCGGGCCCGCAGCAGCCGGGTCTCGTCGGCGCGTTCGGTGCTGAGCAGCCGGGCGACCAGCAGCAGCGCGTAGCCGGCGAGCAGCACCAGCTGGAGTGCGACGATCAGCAGGGTGGAGCGGGCCACGAGCAGCGAACGGTCCACCCGGTCCAGGACGTCCGGCAGCGCGGTCTGCGACACCGTCGTACCGCTCAGCGCGGCCGGCCGGCGCAGGGCCGCGCTGCCGGCCCGGGCCGCAGCCCGCAGCTCCCCGATCCGCCCGGTCGTCACCGAGGCGAAGTCCGCCGACGCCAGCCAGCCCGTCGCCCCGGCGCTGACCCGGCCGCCGGTGAGAACGGACGGGTCGGCGAGCAGGGGGCCGTACGTCGTGAAGCCGGACTTCTTCACCCCGCGCCCGAGCAGGTCGTCCAGCCGCCAGTACGGTGCCGTCACCGAGGCGGGGCGGTACACGCCGACGACCCGGACCCGGACCGCCGGTCCCTCCAGCCGGTTCGCCAGGGTGAGCCGGGTGCCGGGCTTCAGCCGCAGCGCCCGCGCCGCCGCCTCCGGGAACGCCACCTCCACCTCGCCGTCGGTACGGCGGGGGGATCGGCCGGCGGCCAACCGCACCCGCGTGCGGTCCAGGGCCGCGAAGTAGGTCAGGTCCGGGTCGCCCGACCTGCTCGCGGGCGGCTGGAGGGAGCGGGGCAGGGCGTACGGCCCCGAGCGGCGCAGGGTCCGTACGGTCACCGGTAACCCGGCGAAGGTACGGCGCGCGCCCTCGCGTACGGCGGCGTCGGCGGCGGTCCGCTCGGCCGGGGGCACGTCCGCCTTGACGATCAGCGCGGTGTCGGCGGCGCCCCGCGGGTCGCCGAGCACATGGCGCAGCGCCGCGTCGCCGACCGCCCCCGAGTACGCCGTGAGCGTCGCCAGCACGGCGGTGGTCAGCACCACCGTCAGCAGCGCGGCACCCAGCAGCAGGCGGTGCGCACGCGCGCGTGAGAAGACGAACCCCGTCACCCGGCCCCCGTGTGTCCGGTGCTTCCAGACCTTCGGGCGATGCTGACAGAGGGCCGGGCGGCGGGTAAGCGGTTGTCAGCCGGTCTATACCGGATTGTGATCGGAATACGGCGACGGGTGACCGGAATCCGACCTTCAGTGACGACCCGTCAGTCCGGAGTGACACCCCGGGTGATCAGCCGGGGAATGATCAGTCGGGGAGTGATCAGTCGGGGGTGTTCACCATCGACGCGGCGGCGTACGTCAGGTAGTTCCACAGCGTCCGCTCGTGCTCCTCGGAGAGCCCCAGCTCGTCGACGGCCACCCGCATGTGCCTCAGCCACGCGTCGTGCGCCGCCCGGTCCACGGTGAACGGGGCGTGCCGCATGCGCAGCCGGGGGTGGCCACGGTTCTGGCTGTACGTCGTCGGGCCGCCCCAGTACTGCATCAGGAACAGGACCAGCCGCTCCTCGGCCGGGCCCAGGTCCTCCTCCGGGTACATCGGCCGCAGGAGCGGGTCCTCGGCGACCCCCTCGTAGAAACGGTGGACGAGCCGGCGGAAGGTCTCCTCCCCGCCGACCTGCTCGTAGAAGGTCTGCTCCTGAAGCGTGCCGCGCCGAATCTCATTCACCCGTCCATCGTCTCAGACCGGGTGACGGAGGACTCAAGGCTTAGGACCAGCCCCGCCCGCCCCGTCCACGGACCCCCCGCCCCTACTGTGGACCCATGGGCGCCTACGACACCGAGACCGAGGCTCTCGCCGACGCGGCGCGGGCCGAGCTGGTGCGGGAGATCGACGCCGACGGGGCCTGGGCGGACGACCCGGTGTGGCGGAAGGCGTTCGCGGCGGTGCCCCGGCACCTGTTCGTGCCGTACTACTACGTCACCGGGGCGCGCGGCTACGAGCGCCGCTGGGGCGAGAGCCCCGACCGCGAGGCCCGGGAGCGCTGGGTGCGCGGCGCCTACGCGGACGTACCGCTGGCCACCCGGCTGCGCGACGGCGAGCTGCTCTCCTCCAGCAGCCAGCCCTCCCTGATGGCCCGGATGCTGGTCGCCCTGCGCGTCGAGGACGGCAACCGGGTCCTGGAGGTGGGCGCCGGCACCGGCTACAACGCGGCCCTGCTCGCCCACCGGCTCGGCGACGACGACCTCGTCACCACCATCGACCTGGAACCGGAGATCACCGAGTCGGCCCGGCAGCACCTCGCGGCGGCCGGCCGTCACCCCGTCGTCGTCACCGGCGACGGCGCGCGCGGAGTGCCCGAACGCGCCCCCTTCGACCGGATCATCGCCACCTGCGAACTGCCCACGGTGCCGCGCGCCTGGCTCGCCCAGTGCCGCCCCGGCGCGCGCGTCCTTACCCCGCTCGCCACCGGCCTGCTCACCCTGACCGTGCGGGACACGGAACACGCCGAGGGCCCCTTCCTGCCCGGGGCCGCCTTCTTCGTGCCGCTGCGCGGCGGGCGCAGGGCGCAGCCCGAGGGCGCCTTGCCGGCCGGGCTGCCGCGCCGGGCCCGCGAGCAGGAGCCGTTCCGCTTCCTGCTCGCGCTGACCCGGGGCGCGCTCGACCCGCAGGAGGCGTACGCGCTGTGGGAGCGCGAGGGCGAACCCGGGCGCGGGCGATACGGCGTCACGGTCGCCGGCGAGCACGCCTGGGCGTGGCTGGACGACCCGGAGGGGCCGTACGCCTGGCCCCTTCCCTGAGCGCGCTCAGCCCCGGCGGACGGTGATCGTCGTCCAGGCGCCCACGTGCACCCGGTCGCCGTCCTGGAGCGGCACCGGCACGAACGGCTGGATCGGCTCCTCCGACATGTTGACCGTGGTGCCGTTCGTCGAGTTCTGGTCGACGACCGCCCAGCTGCCGTCCGGCTGCTGCACCAGCACCGCGTGCTGGTGCGAGACACCCGGGTCCTCCGGCGGCACCGACAGGTCGATGTCGGGGGTGTCGCCGGTGGAGTGCCGGCGACGGCCGATGGTGACCTGGTTTCCGGTCAGCGTGCGCTGCTGCTCCGGCGAGTACGCGGGCAGGTTCAGGCCCGCGGCCTCGGGACCGGAGCGCTGCATCATCGCCATGAAGTACTCGCGGTCCGGGCCGATGGTCGCGGTCCACGTCGTCGACCGGGAGGCGTGCGGCGCCTGGGGGAAGCCGCCGGGACCACCCGGTCCGCCCTGTCCGGGCGGGGTCTGGGTGGCGCCGGGCTGCGGGTAGCCGTAGCCGCCGCCCTGACCGCCGGGGCCGGTGGACGACGGCGGGGAGATCACCCAGTCGTCGTCGGCGGCCGGGGGCCGGCGGGTCTGGCCCGGGAACGCGGGCGGAGCCGACGCGCCGGACTGCTGGAACGCACCGCCGGGACCGCCGGGCGGCGGCGCCGGACGCGAGGGATCACCGCCGAAGCCGGAGGGGCCGGACGGAGTGGGACCACCGGGACGGGAGGGCTCACGCCCGAAGGACGAGGGGCCCCGGGACCCCGGGCCCTGTCCTTGCCCCGGTCCCGGACCACCGCCGAAGCCGGACGGGCCACCGGACCCCGGGCCACCAGGGCCACTGGGGTCTTGGCCACCGCCGAAGCCGGACGCGTTACCGGACCCCGGGCCCTGTCCCTGGCCACCGCCGAACCCGGACGGGCCGCCCGGACCACCGGGACCCTGCCCCTGCCCGGGGCCGCCACCGAACCCGGACGAACTGGAGGGACCACTGGGACTCTGCCCCTGCCCGGGACCGCCACCGAACCCGGACGAACCGGACGGACCGCCGGCGCCCGGACCCTGCCCGGGACCGCCGCCGAAGCCGGACGGGCCACCGGAACCAGGACCACCGGGGCCCTGCCCCGGAACCGTGCCCCGGCCGCCGAAACCGCCGGGACCGGACGGGCCGGACGGGGCACCGGCACCCGGGCCCTGCCCCGCGCCCGGACCCTGCCCCGCGCCCGGACCCTGACCCTGGCCGCCCTGACCCTGGCCGCCCTGGCCGAAGCCCTGCGGCGGACCCGGCGGGCGCTGGTTGGCCCCGAAGGCGGGCGGGCCCGAGGGGCCGGGGGAGGTCGGTGGGCCGGACGGGGCGCGGTCGCCGCCGAACGGCGTCGGGCCCGACGGCTCGCTGTGGAAGGACGGGATCGGCTCGGCGGGCCGGTTCACCTGCGAGGGCCGCGAGCCCTGGTACTCGTACCCGTCACCGCCGCCGTACGTCGAGCTCGGCGGCTGGAACCGCGGCTGCGGCGAGCGCGGGGCGGCCGGGGTGTAGGAGGTCGCCGTGTTGGTCAGGAAGTTCCACCGGCACTCCTCGCAGAAGGGCGCGCCGCCCTCGCGGGGCGTACGGCACTGCGGGCACAGCTCCGGCTCCGGGTCGGACCCGGCGCCCTGGTGCGGGCGGCCACCGGCCGGGCCACCCTGCGCGGGCGGGAAGCCGTAACCACCCGGGGGCGGCGGAGGGGGCGGAGGTACGGCACCGGCCATGCGGTGACCGCAGACCTCGCACCAGTCGTCGGAACCCGACTGGTGTCCGTTCGGGCAGGTCGGCATGTCGGTGCTTCCCCTTCTCCTGCGCTTTTGAGGGTCACTTCTTTACACGAACAGTCTTTGTGGACCGGGTCTCCAGAGTCATCTCGTCCGCCTCCGCGACCCTCGTCTTCAACCGCACAGTACCTGTCACGGCGTCGACCACGTCCACCACCTTCGCAAGCAGTTTCGCAGTATCCGCGTTCCCCGAGGCGTTCGCGAGCTGAACTGCGCGCCCCAGTTTGGCGGTTGCTCCATCGAAATCGCCCGCTTTGCGAAGGTCGAGGCCCTTCTGGATGGCCTGCGCCAGTTCGGCCTGCCCGGTGTAGTGGGCGACTTGGGGGTTGATCGAGGTGGAGGCGGTCATGTCGTCGGTCCAGACCGCCCGTACGAGCCCCTGCGCGCCGAGGTTCTGTGCTGTCCCGTCCGGTTGCGGGACCACGAGCGAGACCCGCGCGGCGAGCATCTCCTGGCCGAGCCCGGCCGGCGGAACTGTCACGCACAGGTGGTAGTCGCGGGACTCGTCGCCCCAGGACCCGGTCGGGTAGTCCCCGGCGCGCGGCCCCGCCTCGGTACGGCGGCCGGTCAAGTCCTCCACGGCGGGGGCGACTTGCTTGACGAACCGGATGGTCGTGCCGACCGGCGTCCACACCCGCAGGGCGACGTCCGCGACCCCCTTGCCCATCGCCGTCTCCATCATCCGAGTGAAGTCGGCGGCGAGACCGGCCGGGTCGGCGACGATGTCGGCGGTGCCGAGCAGCGCCGAGGCGATCCCTGTGACTTCTTTCACTTCCCAGTCGGTGCCCACGCCCCGCGCGTCACAGGTGAACCGGCCGGCGCAGGCGTCCAGTGTCGCCCGGAGATCCTCCGCCGACTCGTGTTCGTTGCGGCCGTCGGTGAGCAGGACGCCGTGCCGGATGGTGACGTCCGCCGCGGACAGCAGCCGGTCGGCGAGCCGCAGCCAGGTGCCGATGGCCGTACCGCCGCCCGCGCTCAGCCGGCGCAGCGCCTGCTTGGCCTGCTCGCGGGTCGTGGCGTCGGCGACCGCGAGCCGCCCGCCGCCCGGATAGACCTCCTTGGCCACGTGCGTGCCGCCGATGACCGCGAAGCGGGTGCCGTCGCGCAGGGTGTCGATCGCGGCGGCCGTGGCGTCCCGGGCGCCCCGCATCTTGGTCGGCGGGTAGTCCATGGAGCCCGAGCAGTCGACCATGATCGCCACCGCGGCGGACGGCCGCCGGCCCGGCGGGTACACCTGCGCGGAGACCGCGCTGCCGATGGTGCCGCCGCCGGTCGCGGTCACCGTGACGATGGCGTTGACCTCGCTGCCGCCCTCGGGCAGGTACTCGTTCTGGTAGACGTCCACCGAGAACCGTGGCGCGTTCGACTTCGCGAAATTGGCCATGCTCGCTCGCATCCCCCTCGGACGCCTCGCCGACGCGAGGCGACGACTGTGAGCGGACCGGTCCCCTCCGGTCCGCCGCGGCTTCCCCGTGCCGTTCCCCCGTCGGATACGGCCCTCAGGCCGATCCTGCCCCCTGCGGCGGCGCCGGGAACGGCAGGACCGCCACTGTTACGTTGTCGTGGCCCCCGCCGTCCAGGGCGTGCCCGACCAGCACCCGCGCGCTGTGCAGCGGGCGGACCGCCGCGTCCGGCGGGACGATCTCGGACATCTCCTCGGCCGTCTCGGCGTAGTTCCACAGTCCGTCGGTGCACACCACCACGACACCGGGCCGGTCCGGCTTGAAGGACGCGGTGTGCGGCTCCAGTTCGTAGGCGTCCGCGCCGAGCCAGCCGGTGATCGCGTGGGCGCGCTCGTCGGCGTACGCCTCGGCCTCGCTCATCAGTCCGGCGGCGACCATCTGCGCGGCCCAGGAGTCGTCCTCGGTCAGCCGGGCGGGCGGGGCCGCGCGGTCGGTGGGCACCCAGTAGACGCGGCTGTCGCCGACCCAGCCGACGACCAGCAGCCCGGGGGTGACCACCGCGCCGACGATCGTGCAGGCCGGCGCGTTCTGGTGCGGGGCGTGCTCGCGGGCCGTGGCGGGCTCCTCGGCGAGCGCGTTGACGGCCTGGGCGGCGGCGACGATCGCCTCGTGCATCGCAGCTTGCGGGTGGGTGCCGCGCGGCAGCGCGGCCAGCAGGGTGTCGCCGGCCGCCTGCGAAGCGGCCAGGGAGGCGTCGTCGGGGCGGGTCGCGGACGACACGCCGTCGCAGACGATCGCCAGCGCGGCCGGGGTGCCGTCGGGCAGCGTGGTGCGGCCGACGGCGAAGGCGTCCTCGTTGCGGTGGTGGCGCAGGCCGCGGTCGCTGACGGCGGCGACCGGTCCCGACTCCCGCTCCACGTGGTCCCGTTCGCGCGGCTGGGCGTGCCCGCAGTTCTCGCAGTAGCCGTCGCTGTCCACCCGGCCCGCCCGGCAGGCCACGCACAGCTGCGCCGGATCGGCCGGGGCGGAGGCCAGCCGTGGATCGGGCGCCTGCAACGGGTACTCATCGGGCTCGTCCGGCCGATCGAACCGCACCCCGGAACCGGAAGAATGCCCCCCACCGGCCTCCTGCCCGCCACCCGACTCCGTCCCGCCCGGAACGGGCCCGCTCCCGTGCGAGGGCAGCGGTGCGCCGCCCGGGCCCGAGCCGGGCCCCTGCCCGGACGGCGGTGTGCCGCCCGTGGTGCTGTGGAATCCCTGACCGGTCGGCGATGCGCCGCCCGGGGCGGGCCCGAACCCCTGCCCCGCCCCGGGCGCAGCCCCGGAAGCCGCCGCGGGTCCCTGTCCTGACAGGGGGGTGTCGCCCGAGTCGGTGCCCGGGAGGTCTGTCGGGAGGTGGGGTGCCGGTGAGGCCGGGGGGCCGGGCGGTTCGGGGGTGGGCCAGGGTGTGCCGTCCCCGGGTGGCGTGGGGCCCGTCATGGTGAGCGTCGGATGGTCCTGCGGTGGTGCGGGCACCACCGAAAGGTCGTATCCGCACGCTCCGCAGAACAGGTCACCCGACTCCACGGGCTCCGCGCAGCTCGGGCACTTCGCCAGTGCGGCCTGCTGGGGCATCTGCGACATCGACTACACCCACGTTCGGGGGCGGTAACGGTTGGCCCGTTCCACCAGCTCGATCCTCTCCTCGCCGCCGGGCGCCAGCCGGGCCAGCGTGCGGTAGGCCCGCTCCAGGCCGAAGCGGAGGCCCCGCTCGTCCAGACCGCTGCCCAGCAGCACCCGGCCTCCGGCGGCGGGCCCGGTGCCCTGGCCCCCGGAGAGTATCCAGTCCAGCGCACAGCCGAGCACTTCCGCCGACAACAGCTCGCGCCGCGCCGGGTCCAGGCCGTACGCCTGGAGTGCCTCGACCTGACCGGCGGCGGCCGTCAGGTCGTCCAGGAACGGTACGTCACCGGCGCTCGCCGTGCGCTGTCTGAGCCGGGCCCGGACGGCGGCGACCCGGGCGGCCGTGTAGTGGATGGAGGACTCCGGCACCGACTCCAGCGTCGTCACGGCGCCGCCCCGGTCCCCGGCCGCGAGCTGCACCCGGGCCAGCCCGAACGCGGCGCTGACGAAGCTCGGGTCGGTCGTCCACACCAGGCGGTAGTACTCGGCCGCGTTGTCGAGCTGGCCCAGCACCTCGGCGCACAGGCCGAGCGCCAGCTTGGGCGCGGCCTCGCCGGGGAAGGCGTCGTAGATCGCGTCGAAGGCGAGCGCGGCGTGCTCGAAGTCGCCGGTGACCAGCGCGGCCACGCCCCGGTACCACACCACCCGCCAGTCGTCGGGCCGTTCTTCGTTCAACTCGGCCAGGCTCATCAGCGCACCCTGGTGGTCACCGCTCTCCAGCCGGGCGCGGATCTGCCGGAGCCGGGTCTCCTCGGTCTGCGCGGGCGCCGCCGCCAACGCGCTCATCAGTTCGGCCGGTGCCGAGGCCATCAGGCCGGCCAGGAAACCGGCGTTGGGGTCGTTCGGGTCGACCAGCGGGACCGGCAGGGCGAGCGCGGCGGCCGCGGTGTCGACGGGCTTGACCAGGGCCGGCAGGGGCGGAGCGGGGGTGGCGGCAGCCCTCCGTACCGGCCGGGCGCCCAGCCGGGACACGTCCCCGTCCAGCCGGGGGAACAACTCCGTGTCCGTGACCTTCGTCTCCGGCCCGAACAGCGTCGACAGCGCGGGCCGTGCCCGCCCGGTCTGGAGCGAGACGACCTCCCGCAGCACCCCCGTCAGCTGCTCGGCCATCTCCTGCGCGGAGGCGAACCGGCGGGCCGGGTCGGGGTCGGTGGCGCGCACCAGGAGCCGGTAGAAGGACTCGTAGCGGCGGAAGACCTCGATGGTGTCGGGGTCGGGCAGGGAGTCGGCGTAGACGTTCGTGTAGCCCTGGAAGTCGAAGGCCAGCACGGCGAGCGTGCGGGCCACCGTGTACAGGTCGCTGGCCACGGACGGGCCGGCCTCGGCGACCTCCGGGGCCTGGTAGCCGACCGTGCCGTAGATCGCCGACTCGTCGTCGTCCATCCGGCGGACCGCGCCCATGTCGATCAGCTTGAGCTGGTCCTCGGTCTGGATGGCGTTGTCGACCTTGAAGTCGCAGTACAGCAGGTTCCGGCTGTGCAGATGGCCGAGCGCCTCCAGCGCCTCGATGCCGTACGCGCACGCCTGCTCCACCGGCAGCGGGTCGCGGCGGCCGTCGGGCGCCCGGCGGGCGTTGGCGATCTCCTTCAGGGACTTGCCGCCGACGTACTCCATGACGATGTAGCCGTCGAGGGAGCCGGTGCGCTGGTCCAGGTGCTCCACGAAGTTGTAGATCCGCACGATGTTGGCGTGCTCGATCTCCGCGAGGAAGCGCCGTTCGGAGATCGCCGCGGCCATCGCGTCCTGGTCGCCGGTGTCCAGCAGGCCCTTGAGCACCACCCACCGGTCGGAGACGGCCCGGTCCACGGCGAGGTAGATCCAGCCGAGCCCGCCGTGCGCCAGGCAGCCCACGACCTCGTACTGGCCGTGCACGATGTCCCCGGCCTTCAGCTTGGGCACGAAGGAGTACGGGTGCCCGCACTTGGTGCAGAAACCTTCCGTGCGGCCCGGCCGCTCACCCCGGGCCCGGCCGACCGGCGCCCCGCAGTCCGACCGCGAGCAGAACCGCTTCCGCTCCGGCACCTCCGGGTTCTCCAGCACCATCGCGCGCGGGTCGGGCCGCGGCACCTGCGGCACCGAGACCAGGCCCACGCCCAGCCGGCCCCGCGAGGAGGCCCCGGACGACGAGCCCGAGCTGCGCACCGACACCGAGCGGCCCGTGGACTTCCCCGACAGCGACCGGGACAGCCGCCCGGACACCGAGCGGCGCGACCTCGACGACTGGGAGGACGTACGCGAGCTGCGGGAGCTGCGGGAACTGCCGCTGTCGGCCGCCCCCTTGGTGACCCCGGTGGGCGGCGAGGCCACCATGCCCGCCCCGGAGGGGGGACCTACAGCCGAGACCACCGGCGCGAGACCGCACGTGTCGCAGTACAGCTCGCCGCCGCCGACGTCCTCGTACGTCCCCGCACAGCCCGGCCGCTGGCAGGTCTGCCCCGGCTGACTCATGACTCGTCCCCCTTACGGTCCCCCGGCGCGCCCGCGCCGCCGAGCAGTTCCGCCGCCGCCTGCTGGTAGCGCAGCACGGCCTGCTCGGCCACGCGCAGGTCGCAGGGCGCGCTCCACAGCATGCGGCGGGCCGCGTCGTACCGCTCGACCAGCAGCGGGTCCTCCGCGAGACCGTGCCGGGCGACCTTCGCCTTGTACGCGTCGAGCCGGCCGCGCAGCTCGGCGCGGACCGCGAGCGGCGCGGTGACCGCGGTCAACGACTCGCGGGCGCGCAGCAGTTCGTCCTCCGCCTTCTCCTCCAGCGACTCCAGCAGCGGGGAGAGCCGGTGCCACTGGGCCTGCCTGCGGTACTCGGCCGCGGTCGCCAGCTGCTCCTGGAGCGCGGTCGGCGGCCCGCTCACCACCGGCACCTCGGTCGCGGCGATCTTCGCCAGCACCTCGCCGCGCGCGGTGCGGGCCTCCGCCAGGGTGCGGTCCGCGCGCGAGAGCACGTCCCGCAGCCGGATCAGCCGTGCCTCCGCGTCCTGGCGGACCGTCAGCACGGCGTCGATCTCCCGGCGCACGTCCTCCAGGGCGCGCGCCTCACGGTCGTACACCGTCGTGTCCGGACGTCCGCCGCCGGGCGCCGAACTGCCCTCGGCCGGCACCCAGAAGGCGAGCGGGTCGGAGACGACGTCCTCGCGGAGCCTGGTCAACGTGCGGGTGATCCGCTCCAGGTCGTCACCGGCCGGGTGCTCGCCGGGGCGCACCCCGACCGAGTGCGCGAGCTGCCGGGTGCGCTGGAGTTCCGCGGCGAGTAAATCGATCCGCGCGGGCAGCGCCGACCAGACCGCGTCGGCGGCCACGATCATGTCCAGGCTCGTCGCGTACAGCTCGTTCATCCGGTCCACCAGCGCGGACAGCGAGAACGTCTCGCTGAGCCTGCCCCTCCCGCCGCCGGGGACGGTCACGGACTCGCCGCGCAGCAGCTCGGTCAGCTCCGCCAGGTCCTCCCGGCTGGACCAGCGGCGCCGGGCGCGGATCTCGCGGGCGCCGCGCAGCGCGGCCGTGTAGGCGTCGAAGTACGCCCACAGCTGGGTGATCTGCGCCTCCGTGGCCTGCCAGCGCTCCTTGGTGACGCCGGTCAGCTGCGCGCCTTCGAGGAGTCTGCGGCCCGCGTGGTCCTGAAGGGCCAGCAGCGAGGTCTCGATCGCCTCGTGCTCCTGGCCGAGCCGCGCCAGCGCACGGTCCACCTCGTCCCGGTCCATCACCGGCCCGGCGGGGTCCGTGACGCCCATCGATCACCTCTCGCTTGCTGTCTGTTCCGGTCGGTACGGCTCAACTGCTGCGCCGGTACTGCGGCGCGGGCGGCTTCGACGCGGCCGAGTCCTTGCCCAGTGTCGCCGACAGCCAGTCGTCGTACGACGTCTGCCAGCCGTGCGCGCGGTAGTCCACCAGAACGCGGTTGACCCGGCGTACCAGATCGCCGGCGTCCTTCTTCATCGCCACGCCGTAGTACTCGGTGGTGAACGCCGCGCCCTTCAGTTCGACGGTCGGGTCCTGCGCGGCCTGGCTAGCGGCGAGCGCGCCGTCGGTCACCACCGCGTCCACCTCGCCGAGTTGCAGCCGGACCAGGCAGTCCAGCTGGTTCGGCACGGTGGTGGAGATGTCGGTGGTGGCGGGCAGCCGGCCGTCCTTCCTGTCGGCGTCCAGCTTGGCGTAGGCGGTCGAACCGGCCGCCGTGCACACCTTCTTGTGCGCCAGCGAGTCGTTGTAGCCCCTGATCGGGGAGGACTTGGGGGCGAGGACCTGCTGACCGGTCTTGAAGTAGGGCGCGGAGAAGGCGACCTGCCTCAGCCGGTCACAGGTGATCGTCATGGTGCGGACGACCATGTCGACGCGCCCGTCCTCGATCGCCGGGATGCGCTGGCTGGTCGGTATCGCCTTGAACTGCACCGCCTCCGGGTCCCCGAGGATGTCCTCGGCGATCCGGTGGACGAGGTCGATGTCGAAGCCCTCCAGTCGGGCGCCCTCGGTGTTCGGGTTGCGGTAGCCCCAGCGGTAGCTGTTCTGGTCGACGCCGACGATCAGCTTCCGCTTGGCGCCCGTGCGCGCCTTGATCGCGTCGATCGTCGGACCGTCCGCGTCGGACGGCGCCAGCGTCTGCTCGTGCGCCTCGGCGTCCACGCACTTGTCGGCGCGGGCCTGGGTGCCGGTGGCGACCTTCTGCCCGGCCCGCTGCGGGTCGTCCGGCGTCCGCTGGGTGCACGGCAGCAGCAGCACGAACGCCAGCGCCAGCGCGCACAGCACCGCCATCGTGGCGACCCCGCCCCAACCTCGCAGGGCGGACCGTGCACGGCTCACGTACATCGCCTTGCCCCCTGTCACCGGTACTCCGAAAGTCTGCGGCCGATGCCGGCGACTGCGCCGGCCGCGCCCAGCACCGCGAGGACGGCGGCGCCCTCCGGCAGTCCGGCCATGGCGTCCCGCCCGTCCCCGGCCGCCCGCTGGAACTCGGCCTGCTCATGGTCGATGGCCCGGGCGAGACTGCGGTCGACGCCGTCGAAGCACTCGGCGGTCGCGCCCTTGGCGCCGATCACCTTGTCCAGCGCCTGCTGGTAGTTGCCGTTCTCGTCCTCGGCGCGGGCCGCGGAGTGGCGTTGCTTCCACACCGCCATGTCGCCCTCGGCCGCCTTGACCGGTGCGGTGCCCCCCTGGTCGTCGGCGAGCCGCGCCGCCTCGGTGAGACCCTTGCCGAGCACGGCGATGTCCTTGTCGAAGTCGCGGTAGTAGGCGTCGTACGTCGTGCCGTCGACCGTGACGGTCTCCGCGCCGCGCGCCACCAGGCTCAGGTTCTCGTTGCCGCGCGCCTTCAGGGAGGCGATCCGGGCGTCGTGGAGCACGTTCAGCGAGCGGATGCCGTGCTGGTACGAGCCGTCGAGCCCCGACCGGGCCACCGCGTGGCCCACGACCAGCCACAGCAGGGCGACCGCCGTCGCGGCGCTGGCGGCGACCAGGCCGTGGTTGAGGACGCGGTGGGTGCGTCGGTACACGCGGTGCTGGGCCCAGCCGAGCGCGGCCAGCGCGAGCAGCCCGAGCGCGATCGCGATCCACGGGTACGGCGTCGCGTCCGCGTAGTCCGCGTCGAGCCGCCGGTTCTCCGTCGTGTAGAGATCCTCCGCCGCCGGGAGCATCTCCTTCTGCATCTTCTCGTTGGCGTACCGCAGATAGGCGCCGCCGACCGGATAGCCCTGCCGGTTGTACGTCCGGGCCCGCTCGATGAGGCCCTTGTACTCGGGCAGCAGCCGGTTCAGCTCGGTGATGGTCGCCTCGGAGGCGGAGCCCGGCTCGGCGTTGGCGGCGGCGGTGACGAGCCCGGCGGCCGCCGTCCGTATGTCCTTCTCGTACCGGTCCGTGGACTGGGCGTTCTCCTGGCCGCCCGCCAGGAACCCGCTGGACGCGGCCGTGTTGGCGTCGGCCAGCGACCGGTAGATGCCGGCCGCGCCCGAACTGAGCGGCTGGCTGCGGTGCAGCACGTCGTCGGCGGCGGCCGAACGGGCACTGGTCTGCCAGGCGGTGACCACCCCGAACGCGACGACCAGCAGCGCCAGGACGGCACCGATGATCCGCAACCGCCCCGGCTCGGTGGTCGCGGCGGCCCGCAGCCGCTCGGCACCCTCGGCGAAGGCGGTCCGGCGCGCGGGCGGCACCCCCGGACCGACGGCCACGGGCGGCGCGGGTGGCCCGGGCGGCCCGGGCTGAGCGGGGATGCCGGGGACACCGGCCACACCGGCGGACCCGGCCGGCGGTGGCGCCGCGCTGCTCTTCGGCGGGTGTGTCACTCGACCTCCCCCATGGTCATCCGTACGCCGCCCAGTATCACCGCCCGCACTGACATTCCGCACCGGCCTTCACTGGATCTTGATCGGATCGCAGCGTGCCCCGGGGGCGCGTACCGGCGGACGCACCACCCCCTGTGCTGGAACACGCTGATGACGGGGGATCGGTTCCCTTGCGCAGCGGGCCGCCCGGGGACGGTCTCACGGCTCGCGGTGCTCGTGAGCAGCCTGTTCCAGGCCTGCCGCCTCCGCTGTCGCCAGCCGGGTCTCCGCCTCCACGTCGATCGAGCGGGTCAGCCACCAGTACAGGAGGGCGCTGACCGGGAGGCCGATGAAGAGGGAGATGTCGGCGCCGCCCAGCGCCTTCGCGGCGGGGCCGGCGTACAGGGTGCCCACGGAGAAGAACGGGACCATGGCGGCGAAGCCGACGAGGTAGGCGACGATGCCGTGCCAGCCCCAGCGGCCGTAGAGGCCGTGCGGGTTGAAGATCTCGGCGATGGCGTAGTGCCCGCGGCGCACCACGTAGTAGTCCATGAGGTTCACGGCGGTCCACGGGATGAACAGGTAGAGCACCAGGAGCAGGAAGTTCTCGAAGTTCGCCAGGAAGTTCGACGTCGCGGCCAGCGCGCCGACCAGGGAGAGCGCCGCGGTGAGGCCGAGGGTGAGCAGCCGCACGCCGAGCGTCGGCCGGACCCGTGCGAAGGAGTCGATGGCGCTGATGAGCGTGAGTGACCCGCCGTACATGTTCAGCGCGGTCACCGAGACCAGGCCGAGGGCCGAGAACAGCAGCACGACGGCGCCGAACCCGGTGAACACCTTGTCCCCCGCGGAGTTGATCGCCGGGATCGTCTGGAAGGTCTGCGGGCCCGCCCAGGCCGCCAGCAGCGCTCCGAGAACCATCAGCCAGATGCCGCCCAGCGCGGAACCGAAGTAGGTCCAGTAGAAGGTCTTGCGGACGGTCACGTCCGGAGGAAGGTAACGGGAGTAGTCGGAGACGTAGATGGCCCAGCTGATCTGGTAGCCCGCGACCACGCCGAACTGCGCGAGGAACGGCGTCCAACGGAAGCCGCCGAGGTCGAAGGAGCCCGCCGGGTAGTGCAGGGTGACCAGGACGCCCACGGTGAAGATCCCGAAGATCACCAGGAAGGTGTACGTCAGGACCCGCTCGGCCTTGTGGATGATGTCGTAGCCCACCAGCGCGACGACGAGCGCGACGACGGTCACCACGACGACCCACAGCTTGACGCCGCCGTGCACTGTGGTGTGCAGGGCGTCGGCGGCGAGGATGCTGTTGAAGACGTTGAACCCGGCGTACTGCACGTAGGCGAACAGCCACACCAGCAGGGCGCCGACGTAGCCGAACTGGGGCCGTGACTGGATCATCTGCGGCAGCCCGAGCTGGGGGCCCTGGGCGGAGTGGAAGGCCATGAAGAAGGTGCCGATCACGGTGCCGGAGACGATGGCCAGCAGTGACCAGACGAGGTTGCCGCCCTGGGTGATGCTGACCAGCCCGACGGCCAGGGTGGCGATCTGTGCGTTGGACATGAACCACAGCGGGCCCAGATGCCAGAGCTTGCCGTGCCGCTCGTCCAGCGGGACGTAGTCGATGGACCGGACCTCCAGACCGGACACTCTTGGCTCGTCTGATGTGCTCATGGCGCCTCCGGAGGTCGGGTCCGCACCTCTGGTCACATTGTTGCCCCGCTCCGCCCGTGGGACGACTCAGGATCAGCCCGCCTCCCAGTAGGCCCGCGCCCGCTCCCGCGCCTGAGCGTCCGCCCCCAGCCGGTCCAGGCCCAGGAGGACCGCTCCCAGGACCGGGCTCGCCGTCACCACCCGGACGTCGGCCTTGGGGGCGCGGGCCGCCAGGAGGGTGCGGATGGCGTCGTTCAGCTGGGGGTGGCCGGCGGTGAGGACGCTGCCGCCGAGGAGGACCGGGGTCTCCTCCTCCAGCAGGTCCAGGCGGGTGAGGGCGACCGTGGCCATCACCGTGACCTCCTCCGCGAGCCGGGTGACGATCGCGCGGGCCACCGGGTCGCCGTCCGCCGCGGTGGCGAACAGGACCGGCGTCAGCTCGTGCCGGCGGTCGTGGTCCACGTGCTCCAGGTGCAGCGCCTCGATGAGGGCGTACATGGTGGGCAGGCCGAAGTGCGCGGGCAGGGTCCGGGCCAGAGAGGTCGGACCGCCGCGCCCGTCCTCCGCGCGGGCCGCGTGCCACAGGGCCTCCTCCGCCAGGCCCCAGCCGCCGCCCCAGTCGCCGGAGATACGGCCGATGGCCGGGAACCGGGCGGTACGGCCGTCGGGCCGCATGCCCACGCAGTTGATGCCCGCGCCGCACACCACCGCCACCCCGCGCGGCTCGGCGACGCCCGCGCGCAGGATCGCGAAGGTGTCGTTGCGGACCTCCACCGACGCGCCCCACGCGCGCGCGTGCAGCGCGCTCGCCAACTGCTCCTCCTCCACCGGAAGATCGGCGTTGGCCAGGCAGGCCGCGACATGGCTGACGGAGGTGACCCGGGCGTCCGCGAACGCCCGGGCCACCGGTTCCGCCAGCGCGTCCAGCGCCGCCGCCACACCCACCGCGGGCGGGCGGAAACCGCCGCCGCGCGCCGTGGCCAGGACCTCCCCGGCGGCGGTGACCACGGCCACGTCGGTCTTGCTGTTGCCCGCGTCGATGGCGAGGACCGTCAGGGGGTCAGGTGCGGTCAGGCCCACGCCAGGTGCTCCCGGTTGTGTGCGATCAGCTGGTCGGTGAGGGCGTCGGCGTACGCGTGCTGGCCGATCAGGGGGTGTGCCAGCAGCGCGCGGAAGACGCGGTCCCGGCCGCCGCGCAGGGCCGCCTCCAGGGCCAGGTCCTCGTACGCCGTCACGTTCGCGATCAGGCCGGAGAACAGCGGGTCCAGGCCGGGGACCGGGAGCGGGACCGGGCCGGCGGAGCCGACCGCCGCCTGCACCTCGATCACCGCGTCGTCCGGGAGGAAGGGCAGCGTGCCCCTGTTGAGCGCGTTCACCACCTGGTAGGGGCTGCCTCCTCCGCCCAGCAGGGCCGCCGCCAGGTCCACGGCCGCCTCCGAGTAGAAGGCACCGCCGCGCTTGGCGAGCAGGGCCGGCTTCTCGTCCAGGGCCGGGTCGCCGTACATCGCCAGGAGTTCGCGCTCCATCGCCGCCACTTCGGCCGCCCGCGAGGGCTTGGTGCGCAGTTCCCGGACGACCTCGTCGTGCGCGTAGTAGTAGCGCAGGTAGTAGGAGGGGACGACGCCGAGGCGGTCCAGCAGGGGGCGGGGGAGGCGGACGTCGTCGGCGATGGCCTCGCCGTGCTCGGCCAGGAGCTTCGGCAGGACGTTCTCACCCTCCGGGCCGCCCAGACGCACACCGGTTTCCCAGGTGAGGTGGTTCAGGCCCACATGGCCCAGATGCACATCCGCCGGGGCCACGCCGAGCAGGGCCGCGAACTTCCGCTGGAAGCCGATCGCCACGTTGCACAGCCCGACCGCCCGGTGCCCGGCCTGGAGCAGGGCGCGGGTGACGATGCCGACCGGGTTGGTGAAGTCGATGATCCACGCGCGCGGGTTGCTCCGGCGGACCCGCTCGGCGATGTCCAGGACCACCGGGACCGTGCGCAGGGCCTTCGCCAGGCCGCCCGCGCCGGTGGTCTCCTGGCCGATGCACCCGCACTCCAGCGGCCAGGTCTCGTCCTGCTGCCGGGCCGCCTGCCCGCCGACGCGCAGCTGGAGCAGGACGGCGTCGGCGCCGTCGATACCCGCGTCCAGGTCGGACGTCGTGACGATCCGGCCGCCGTGGCCCTGCTTGGCGAAGATCCGCCGGGCCAGGCCGCCGACCAGCTCCAGGCGGTCCACGGCCGGGTCGACCAGGACGAGTTCCTCGATGGGCAGGGTGTCCCTGAGGCGCGCGAAGCCGTCGACGAGTTCGGGTGTGTAGGTCGAGCCGCCGCCGACCACGGTGAGTTTCATAGCCAGTTCAACCCTTTACTCCGGTGAGGGTGACGCCCTCGACGAACGCCTTCTGGGCGAAGAAGAACACGAGGATCACGGGGGCCATGACCAGCACGGTGGCGGCCATGGTGAGGTTCCAGTCGGTGTGGTGGGCGCCCTTGAAGGACTCCAGGCCGTAGGACAGGGTCCAGGCGCCGGGGTTCTCGGACGCGTAGATCTGCGGGCCGAAGTAGTCGTTCCAGGCGTAGAAGAACTGGAAGAGGGCGACGGCGGCGATGCCCGGCCTGGCCATGGGCAGCACGACCCGCACCAGGGTGCGCAGGTCACCGCAGCCGTCGACCTTGGCCGCGTCGAGGTACTCGTTCGGGATCGTCATCAGGAACTGGCGCAGCAGGAAGATGGAGAACGCGTCCCCGAACGCCATCGGGACGATCAGCGGCCACAGCGTGCCCGACAGGTCCAGTTGTTTCGCCCAGAAGAGGTACATCGGGATGACGACCACCTGCGGGGGCAGCATCATCATCGAGATCACCAGCATGAGCGACAGATTCCGGCCCCGGAAGCGGAACTTGGCGAGCGCGTACGCCACCGGGATGGAGGACACCACGGTCAGCAGGGTGCCGAGACCGGCGTAGATCAGCGTGTTCTTCCACCAGGTGAGGAAGCCGGGCGTGTCGAAGACCTTCCGGTAGTTGCCCCACTCCCAAGTGTGCGGGATCAGGTCCCGGCTGAGGGCCTGGCTGTCGCTCATCAGCGAGGTCAGGAAGACGAACACGAACGGCAGCGTGAAGAACAGCGCGGCGGCGACGCCGAGCGAGTGGACCGCGATCCACTCCAGCAGCGCCCTGCGGCGGGCGGTGCGCTCGGCTCCGGTGACGAGCGGTGCCGGCTTCACCGGCGGGTCCAGTACTTGGGTCATGTCAGTCACCTGCCTGGATCAGGCCGCCCCGGCGCCGCATCAGCAGCGCGGTGAACGCCATCGACAGGGCGAACAGCACCAGCGCCACCACGCACGCCGAGCCGTAGTCGAAGCGCTGGAAGCCGAGGTTGTAGACGAGCTGGGGGAGGGTGAGCGTGGACTTGTCGGGGTAGCCGGGCTCGAACTGGGTGCCGGCCCCCTGGATCACCCCGGAGGCGACCTTCCCGGCGACCAGTGGCTGGGTGTAGTACTGCATGGTCTGGATCACGCCGGTGACGACGGCGAACATCACGATCGGGGAGATGTTCGGCAGGGTCACGTACCGGAAGCGCTGCCAGGCCGAGGTGCCGTCCAGCTCCGCCGCCTCGTACTGCTCCGTCGGTACGTCGAGCAGCGCGGCCATGAAGATGACCATCAGGTCGCCGACGCCCCACAGGGCCAGCAGGGTCAGCGCCGGCTTGGACCACGTGGGGTCGTTGAACCAGCCCGGCGCCGGCAGCCCGGCCTTCTCCAGGATGGCGTTGACCGGGCCGGTACCGGGGTTCAGCAGGAACGCGAAGGCCATGGTGGCCGCGACCGGCGGGGCGAGGTACGGCAGGTAGAACAGGGTGCGGAAGACGCCCGTACCGGTCTTGATCCTGGTGATGAGCAGCCCGACGCCGAGCCCGAACACCACCCGCAGGCTCACCATGATCACGACCAGCCACAGTGTGTTGCGCAGGGCGGGCCAGAACAGCGGGTAGTGCTCGAAGACGTACGTCCAGTTCTTCCCGCCGCTCCACGTCGGCGGCCGGAAGCCGTCGTAGTGCATGAAGGAGAAATAGACCGTGGAGATCAGCGGATAGGCGAAGAAGACCGCGAAGCCGATGAGCCACGGGGACATGAAGGCGAGCGTGCGCAGGGCCGAGCGCCGGCGTTTCGACGCGAGGGTGACGGCGCTCATCACTGGGCCTGCGCGATGTCCGTGTCGATCTGCGCGGCCGTCTTCTTCAGCCCGGCCTTGAGATCGGTGACCTTGCCGCTCTCGTAGTCGTAGCCGAACTGCTGGATCGTCACCAGGTACACACCGCCGTTGATCGAGGCGGGACTCGTGGTGGAGTCCGGGTTGGCGGCGATGTCCAGGAAGGTCTTGAACCGCGGGTCGTACTTCAGCTTGGGCGACTTCAGCGCGGCCAGCGTGGACGGCACGTTGTGGATGTCGTTGGCGAAGCCGACCACCGCGTCCGTGTTCGTGGTCATGTACTTCACCAGTTCCCAGGCCGCGTTCTGCTTGTGGCTGGTGGCGGCGATGCCCGCGATGGTGCCGGTGATGTAGCCCTTGCCGTACTGGTCGGCCTGGTCGTCCGGGACGGGCAGCGGGGCGACCCCGATCTCGAAGTCCGGCTTGGCCTCCTCGGCCATGCCGAGCCGCCACTCGCCGTCGAGCTGCATGGCGACCTGGCCGGTGTGGAAGGGGTGCTTGGGGCCCCATTCGTCCCCCAGCGTGGCGCGGAACTTCTCCAGCTTCTGGTAGCCGCCGAGTTCGTCCACGAGCTTCTTCTGGAGCGTGAAGCCCTGTGCGAAAGCGGGGTCCTTGGTGAGGTTCGACTTGCCGTTCTTGTCGAAGTACGTCGGCGAGAACTGGCCGAGGTAGTGCTCGGTGGTGGACTCCCAGCCGTGGTAGTTCGGCATGAACCCGAGCTGCTTGTAGCCGCCGCCCTGAGGAATGGTCAGCTTCTTGGCGTCCGCCTCGAACTCGGACCAGGTCTTCGGCGGATTCGCGATGCCGGCCTTCTTGAACGCCGTCTTGTTGTAGTAGAGCCCGTACGCGTCACCGAGCAGCGGCACCGTGCAGCGGTTGCCGTCGAACTGGGTGTACTCGTTCATCGGCTTCGGGAACGTCTTCGCCGGGTCGATCCCGGACTTCGCGAAGAACGGGTTCAGGTCCACCAGCGCGCCCGAGGAGCAGAACTTGCCCACGTTGTTGGTGGTGAACGACGAGATCACGTCCGGGGCCTTGTCACCGCCGGCCCGCAGCGCCTGGTTGATCTTGTCGTCGGTCATGTTGCCGACGATGTTCACGTGGATGTTGGGGTGCGCGTGCTCGAAGCCGGCGACCAGCGACTTGACGGCCTTCACCTCGTTCGGCGCGCTCCAGGCGTGCCAGAAGTTGATCGTCGTGTCCTTCGAGGGATCGTCGGTGGCACCGGAGTCGGACTGGCCGGTACACGCGGCGGTGAGGAGCACGGCGGAGGCAGTCAGGGCAAAAGCCGCCTTTCGGGCGACTCCGGGTATGGCTGTGGGCATGGCGAGGTCTCCCTGGGGGACGGGGTCGGGAAAAGAGGGGGCGCTCAGCGCGAGGTGTCGAAGACCTCGTCGCGGGTGGCGGCGAGCGCGGACTCCAGCGCGCCGCGCATCACGGGGTGTTCGCGGACGTCGCCCACGACCAGCCGGGGCCGGGCCGCGGCCAGCTCCTCCAGCTCGGCCTGGACGAGGGCGCGCAGCACCTCGCCGCCGGCCGTCAGGGCGGAGCCGCTGAGGACGACGAGTTCGGGATCGAGGACGGAGACGAGCGAGGCGAGACCGGTGGCCAGCCGGGTGGCGTAGGTCTGGAGCAGCTCCCGGTGAGGGCCGCTCGCGTGGTCGGCGGCGCGGGCGACGAGCGTGGTGGCGGCTTCGGTGTACGGCCCCGACGGCACGTCCTCGATGCCGAGTTCCCGGGCCAGCTTCGGCAGGGCCTGGGAGCCGGCCAGCTCCTGGTAGCCGCCGCTGTTGGCCTTGGTGACCTGCCGTACCAGCGGGGTGCCCGGTACCGGCAGGAAGCCGACCTCGCCGGCGCCGCCGGTCCAGCCGCGGTGCAGCCGGCCGCCGAGGACCAGGGCGGCGCCGAGGCCCTCCTCGTTCCACAGCAGCACGAAGTCCGCGTGGCCGCGGGCCGCGCCGAGCCGCTGTTCGGCGATGGCGGCGAGGTTGACGTCGTTCTCGTACTCGACCGGCATCGGCAGGGCCGCCGCGAGGTCGTCGAGCAGCGCGGGGGAGTGCCAGCCCGGCAGGTGGGAGGCGTAGCGCAGCCGCCCGGTGTTGGGATCGAAGGCGCCGGGCGTGCCGATGACCAGCCGGTGCACGTCGGACCGGGCGAGCCCGGCGGCCTTGACGGCGCCGTCGAGGGCGTCGGTGACCTGCTGGACGACGGGGTGTGCCGGGCGCCGGCCGGGGGTGGGCAGTTCGTACTCGCCGACCGTGCGGCCGGTGATGTCGGCGACCGCGGCCCGGATGCGGTTCGGGGTGACGTCGAGCCCGGCGGCGTACGCGGCCCCGGGGTCGAGCGCGTACAGCTGGGCGTTGGGTCCCGGCCGGCCCTCGCTGGTGCCGGTGACCCGGACCAGTCCGGCCGCCTCCAGACGGGCCAGCAGCTGGGAGGCGGTGGGCTTGGACAGGCCGGTGAGCTTGCCGATCCGGGTGCGTGACAGCGGTCCGTGTTCCAGCAGCAGGTCCAGGGCGGCGCGGTCGTTCATGGCGCGCAGGACGCGCGGCGTGCCCGGCGTACCGGCGGTTCCTGCCATGGGGGTCGACACCTGCCTTTCCAGCCGCCCAGCTTTTCAGTGACCTGGGCATGACGTCCAGTCTTGATCAACGGCGCCCGGGAGATCACTGTTAGGAAACTTTCCTATTGGGGTGGGAGGAACGTAAGCCGAGGACGAAGGGGGCGTCAATAGACAACGCCCCCGAGGCAACAGAGTCGTTACCTCGGGGGCGCTGCGGTACGGGGAGTGCCCGGGGTCACTTCACGGTCACGTGGTCACCGGCGGACGTCTTCGCGCCGGTGGTGGCCGTACCGGCGAAGACGAAGCGGTAGCTGCCGCTCCTGGCCGCCTTCACCGTGGTGGACAGGGCGCCCCCGGTGCCGGAGGTGATCGTCCTGACGTTCGCGTACGCGCCGCCGTCCGCCTTGAACTGGAGGACGACCTTCTGGTCCTTGTAGCCGGTGTACGTGCCGGTCGCCCAGTTCGCGCGGGTCAGCCTGCCCTTGACGGTCAGCGTCCGGCCCTTGACGACGGGCTCCGGGGCGGCGTTCACGGTCAGCCGGGCGGCGCGCTTGATCTGCACCGACGCGAGGTTGCCCCACATGGTGACGTCGTTCTCGCTGTGCAGGTAGTCGTCCGAGGCGCTGCCGTCGCTGTGCGCGTAGACACCGGCGGCCTTCCAGGTGCCGGCGTCGGTGGCCTCGTACAGTTCCCGGTCCGGAACGGCGACGATCGTCTCGGTGCAGCTCTCGGTGACGGTCGTGTCCGTCGTGGCGGTGGTCGTGCAGACGGGCGCCTTCTCCGGCCCCAGCTCGTTGTCGACCGACTTCAGCGTGCCGAGGTACAGGAGCACGCCCTGCACGGTCTTCTCCTGGTCGATGACCAGGTCCTTCGGCCGGGTCAGGGTGTACGACACCGGCACGTTCACGGCCTTGGTGGTGCCGACCACGACCGGCTTGCCCTTGTTCACGGTCACGCCGGAGAACGTCAGGTCCGGCGTACCGGTCGCCGACGCGGCGGGCGCGGCCAGGCCGGCCAGGGCCAGGGCACCGGACAGGGCGGTACCGATGGCGAGCTTGCGCATGTTTCCCCACATTCGAGACGGGCCCCCGGGCGGCGTCGCGCTCCAGAACAAGGGCCCGTTGTGGAGGCGACCCTAGAGGATCACCGGATGCGGAGGGAATGCGGGGTTCCTGTGAGGACGATCTGGATTCGGGTGCGAGACGGGCGCCTGTCACGGGTGCGTCACGGATGTGGTTTTCGCTGGTCACAGGGCCTACATTCGGGCGGCGAACGGACAGCGCGGGGACGGGTGGGGGATGGTGGGGATGGCCGACCGAAGGCTGCTCTGGAGACTGTGGCCGGCCACGATGTCCGGCTTCGTGCCCTTGCTGGTGACGGTGGGCCTGAGCGACTTCCTGGGCGAGGGCCTGACCCGGTCGTTCGCCGAAGACCTCGTCCTCGCCCCGCTCCTCTGGGCCGGCCTCAGCCTGCTCGCCGCGCTCTGGGTGTACGCCGCCCTGGTCTGCCGGGCGCGCGGCACCGGCATCCCGGTCACCGTGGACGCCCTCGCGCCCACGCAGGAGCGGGCGTTCCCGGCGGGGGAGGCGGAGCGGCTGCGGGCGGAGATCGCCGGGTCCGAGCGGGCGTTCGACGTGACGGGCGAGGGGGAGGCGTGGGACTTCCGCTGGCGTCCGTTCCGCGGCCGGCACGCCGTCACCGGTTCCCTGACGCTGGACCGGACGTCGGGTGAGGCCCTGGTGGTGCTGCGCGCGGACCAGGGGTTGACGAGCATGCCGGGGCAGCGCGTGGCGAGCGCGTTCGTGGCGCTGTGCCAGGTGACGAGACTGGGGCAGGCGAAGTGAGAGGCGGTCGGACGGCGGTGGCGGTCGCGCTGCTGCTGGGAGCGGTGGCGTGTACGGCGCGGCAGCCGCGTCAGGCCCCGGCGACGCCCTTGGCGAAGCCCTCCGCGTCGCCGTCCTGCGGCTCCGGCGCGTTCCGCTGGGGTGCGGTACGGCGGGAGACGCGGCTGACCGGTGTCTCCCCGGTGGTGACGCTCGGCAAGGACGACGGATGGGCCACCTTCCGGAACGTGCCCGTGCGCACGGTCGTCGGCTCGATCCGGACGAACGGCGTGGAGGTGTCCCGGCGGCGGGCGATGGCCTCGCTCGCGCGGCACCTGGGCCACGACGCGAGCGAGCTGATGGCTCCCGGGGAGAGCACGGCCCGTCGTCCCCGGCACCCCGACCGGATCGACTTCGACGGCGCCGGCCGCTTCGTCACCGCGGAGGCCGTGAAGGTGGTGGACGCGAGCTTCGCCGTCAGCTGCCCGGACGGCACGCACTACGGCAGCGTCACGACCGGGCTCGACGCCCACCAGGGCGCCTCCCTGTCCTGCGGCACCGACCCGGGCGGGGAGGCGTGGGTCCGCGAGGCCTACCAGACGGCCTGCGGTCCGCTCAGCCCTCGATGAAGGCGGCGGCGGTGTCCAGGGCGGGGCAGGGCGCCGAACGAGCGCGCTGAACCGCTCCCCTACTTCCCCGGCGGCGCCTGGCGCTGGGCGGCTATCGGAGTGGCCGCCGCCGACTGGGGCGAGTCCGCGTTGGAGTACACCGACGGGGCCGCGACCGTGGCCGTCGGGTCGGGGGTGTCCTCCTGGTCCTCGACGGCCGTCGCCCCGCCCACGATGCGGATGCTCGCCGCGTCGAACGCCCGCTTGATCCGCCAGCGCAGCTCCCGCTCCACCGTGACCGACTTGCCCGGCATCGTCCTGGCCGAGACCCGGATCACCATGGAGTCGATCAGCACGGAGTCCAGGCCGAGCACCTCGATCTGGCCCCACAGCAGCTCGTTCCAGGGCTCTTCCTTGCTCATCTTCTCGGCGACCTCGTCCAGCGTGGCCTTGACCCGGTCCAGGTCCTCGCTCGCCCGCACGGTCACGTCGACCCCGGCCGTCGCCCAGCCCTGGGACAGGTTGCCGATCCGCTTGACCTCGCCGTTGCGGACGTACCAGATCTCCCCGTTGTCACCGCGCAGCTTGGTCACGCGCAGCCCGACCTCGATCACCTCGCCGGTCGCCACACCCGCGTCGATCACGTCCCCGACGCCGTACTGGTCCTCCAGGATCATGAACACGCCGGACAGGAAGTCCGTGACCAGGTTGCGCGCGCCGAAACCGATCGCCACACCCGCGACACCGGCCGACGCCAGCAGCGGCGCCAGGTTGATCTTGAAGGTGCCCAGCACCATCAGCGCGGCCGTGCCGAGGATCAGGAAGCTCGCCACCGAGCGCAGCACCGACCCGATCGCGGCCGAGCGCTGCCGGCGCCGCTCCGCGTTGACCAGCAGCCCGCCCAGCGCGCTGCCCTCCGCCGCCTGCGCGGTGCGGCCCATCCGGTCTATCAGCTTGGTGATCGCCCGCCGCACCACCGCTCGGAGCGCCACCGCCACGGCCAGGATCAGCAGGATCTGAAGGCCCATCGCGAGCCATGTCGACCAGTTCTGCTCGACCCAGCTCGCCGCGTTCGTCGCGCTCTCCTGGGCGTCCTGGAGCGTCGGCACGGCCGGGGCCGTCGAACCGGACGGCGACGGCGAAGGAGACGGCGATGCGCCGGCGGCCAGGACGGCGGCGGGCAGGGACGACACGGCAGGTACCTCCCAGGTGCTGCGCGGTCCGTACCGGCGGGCGGTCAAGGTCACGAAAAGGTCACCGGACGGACAGGACCACCACACTAACGGGGCATTGTGTATGCCTCGTGCCGATCCGCACAGGAGGCGTGCAGGAGAGACGCGACTCACGCGGGCTTGAACAGGCCATGATCCGGGGGATGAATCAGGGTGTGGTCGAAAACACTCCCAGCCCGTTACCGGGACATGGTGGCGCTTCCACCAGGCATGAGGGGAGACTGACTGCAGATCGTCCCGGCGCGAGCCACGCGCCGCCGACGCCCAAGGAGGCACCCGTGCCGCATGTCCTGGTCCTCAACGCGTCGTACGAGCCGCTCGGCGTCGTACCGCTCCGCCGCGCGCTCGTCCTCGTCCTGGAGAACAAGGCCGTCTCCCTGGAGGAATCCGGCGCCTATATGCACAGCGCAACCGTCACCCTCCCCGCACCCAGCGTGGTCCGGCTCAAGCGATTCGTCCGGGTCCCCTATCGGGGGCCTGTTCCTCTGACCCGCCGTGCGCTGTTCGCGCGCGACGGGGGCCGGTGCATGTACTGCGGTGGCGTCGCAACCAGCGTCGACCACGTCATCCCGCGCAGTCGCGGGGGCAAGCACGTCTGGGACAACGTGGTGGCGTCCTGCCGCCGCTGCAACCATGTCAAGGCCGACCGTCACCTCGTGGAACTGGGCTGGCGGCTGCGGCACAAACCCGCTCCGCCGACCGGACTTGCCTGGCGGATCATCGGCACGGGGCATCGTGACCCGCGCTGGTTGCCGTACTTGCAGCCGTACGGCGCGGATGATGCTCTGGCCCGGATCGACGGCATCTCTGCCTAGACCCGGGCCGGTGTGTTTGCGCCTATAAGAAGGGGCGGCGGTGGTTCGTCGGCGGCCGCGGGCGCGTGGGGCGCCTTCGCGCAGTTCCCCGCGCCCCTTCGGCTTGGCTCCGCCGCCCGGGGTTCAGGCCCGCGGCCCCTCCGGGCGGGCACCGCGCGCCGCGTACAGGGCCGCTCCCACGGCGAACGCGGTCAGGGCCACCGTCCAGGCGCCCGGCTGGGCGCCCGGCTGCATCGGCCAGGCCCAGACCGTGGCCGCCCGGCCGCGTGCCGTGGTGGAGCCCAGGTATACGGCGGTGACGTAGGCGAACGCGGGGAGCCAGCTCAGGCGGGCGCCCAGGAACACCGCCGCCGCCGCGGTGACGCCCGTGCAGCCGAGGGTGTTGCGGAGCACGGCGGGCGGGCCGAAGGTGTCCGTGTGGCCGAGGACGGCCGGGACGACCAGCAGGGCCGCCAGTGCGGTCAGGGCCGTCAGCTGGGCCAGCCGGCGCGGCCACCAGGGGCGTACGGCCGTCCGGTCCAGTTCGTCCGAGGGGGTGTACAGGCTCGCTCCGATCACCGCCGACGCCAGCAGCGGCGCCAGCGCCACGATCGGCACCCGGCGGTCGGGGTCGAGGTAGGCGTCCAGCCGGCCGGCCGCCCAGAGGGCGAAGGCGGCGGTACCGGCGAGCGCGGCCAGGGTGGTGGGCAGCGCCCGGGAGCGGGCGTACAGCAGGAATCCGGTCACAGGGCCGGCACCTCCTTGGAGACGGGTCCGGTCACAGGGCCGGAACCCCCTCGGCGTCACAGTCGGCGCGGGCCGCGAAGTAGGCCGACAGCCACGCGCGGCGCGTCCGCTCGTCCATGCCGGCCAGCTTCGCCCGGGCCGCGCGGCGCTCGCGCAGGTCGGCGCGCCGGGTCGCGTCACCCCGGGCGTCGTCCTCGTCGATCGCCTTCCGCGTCGAGGTCGGCGCGAGGTAGTACTCCACCGCGTCGCCCGCCCTGAGCACCCGGGCCGTCCCGGTCCGCTCGGGACAGTCGTAGCCCTCCAGCGCGGCGACGGCCTCCCACGCGAACTGCTCCGGATCGGTCAGCCGCCCCCGCACGGCCGACCAGCCCAGCGGTGTGATGCCCGGCAGCCGGGCCTCGTCGGCGCGCGGGGCGCCGCCGTGGTCCGCCCACCGCACCGGCAGGTTCCGCACACCGTCCAGCTTGCCCGTGACCCCCGACAGGGCATCTCTGACCTGCGGGAGCATCCCGGCGTACCGGGCGTTGACGCACACCGCCGGGGTGGTGGAGGTGTCGCACACCTGGCGGCGGGAGAGCGGGTCGGAGTGCCACAGGCCGTCCCCGGTCTGCGCGAGCAGCGTGCCCGCGGCCAGCGCGGCGGCCAGCGGCAGCAGGGCCGTCACCCGGCGCCGGGCCGCGTACGCCAGCGCGGCGGCGACCGCGAGGCCGCCCGTCCACACCGCCATGGCCCACGGCTGCCACCACACGGGCAGCCCGCCGTCCAGGGGCGAGATGGTGGGACTCAGGGCGCGGCCGGGTGCCGAGCCGTCGGCCGTCACGATCCCGAGGCCCAGATAGCCGGCCATCGCCAGCAGCGGCGCCGCGAGCCGCGTCGGCACCACCCGGCCCACCACATGCCCGGCCAGCGCGCCCGCCGCCATGGCGACCGCGTCCCCGGGCACCAGCGCCGGATGGGGACGGTCACCCTGGGCGTAGGGCCAGGTGGCGAGCAGGGCCAGGGCCACCGCGACCAGGTAGCCGGCGGCCACCCAGAGCGCGACGGGCAGCGCAGCGGCCAGCAGCCGGGTGAGCGGCGGCCGTACGGTCGTCCCCCACAGCTCCTCCGTACGGCGCCGGCGCTCCCGGCCGCCCTGCCAGCAGCCCGCCGCCGCGGCCAGCGGAAGAGTGATCAGCATCGCCGAGTGCACCTGGTCGGCGGTCTCCGACCACCCGCCCTGCCAGCGGTCCGCCTTCCCCCACAGGGTCATGCCGAGCGTCAGCACCACCGCGGCCCCGGCCCAGGGCGCGAAACCCCGGACGGCCTCGGCCCGCAGCGGATGCGGTGCGCGTACGGACGTCCTCGGTCCGGTGACGAGGGTCATCGCACCGCCTCCCGCGCACCACGCGCGCGGTGCGCCCGCAGCGCCGCCGTGTACCCGCGCTCGATCGGATGGTCGCCCGGCCCGTCGGACGCCTCACCGAGCAGGGTGAGTTCCTCGGGCGTGCCCCGGTACGCGATCCGGCCTCCGTCCAGCAGGGTGACCTCCGTGCAGGCGGCGGCCACGTCCTCCACCAGGTGGGTGGAGACCACCACGGTCGCCGAGGCGCCCAGCTCGCGCAGCAGCTCGCGGAACTCCACCCGCTGCTCCGGGTCCAGACCGGCGGTCGGCTCGTCCAGCAGCAGGACGGCGGGGTCGTTGACGACGGCCTGGGCGATGCCGACCCGGCGGACCATGCCGCCGGACAGCGTCCGGACCTTCGCGTCGATACGGTCCCCGAGACCGACCCGGGCCACGGCCCGCTCCACGGCCGCCGGTACGTTCGCGGGCGGCATCTCCTTCAGCCAGGCCACGTACGCCACGAACTCCCGCACGGTGAACCCCGGGTAGTAGCCGAACTCCTGCGGCAGGTAGCCCAGTCGGCGCCGCACCCCGGCCAGCCCGCGGTGACCCGCGGTGTCCTCGCCGAGCAGCTCCACCCGGCCGGCGTCCGGCCGCGCCACCGTGGCCAGCACCCGGATCAGCGAGGTCTTCCCGGCCCCGTTCGGCCCGAGCAGCCCGTGCACACCGGTGCCCAGCACGAGGTCGAGCGCGTCGAGGGCGAGCGTCTTGCGGTGCCGGACCCGCAGGCCGGTCACACGTATGGAACTCATCGTCTCTCCAGGGGAGGGCACGGGACCGAGAGTGGGTCCCGGCGTTGTTCGGTCGGGGGCGCGGGGGCTCGGCATGGGGGGCGCGGTGGGTGGCCCCGCGTGCCATTGGCCACCGGTGGTCCCGGGGTGTCGTCAGAGGTGATCGGGGTGACAGGCTCTGGTCGGCCTGGTGAGCGCGGCCGTGGCGCCGGACCCCGCGGGGCGGAGCGGTAAGGGCGGCGTCACGGCCGCAGTGGGCGGTCGTACGCCGGGCGGCGGGCCGTCAGCAGGGTCGCGCTCAGGACGGCCGCCGCCGCCCACGCGCTCTGCGCGGCGACGCCGTCCAGGCAGCGGGAGAGCTGCTCGGCCAGCCGTACGGTCGCCGCACCACCCGGGGCGACGGCCACCGGTGCCAGGACGGCGCACAGCCAGCCGCCGCCCGTCACCCCGGCCGCCGCCCGGCACCCCACGATGGAGGCCAGGGCCAGCGAGGCCAGCGCCAGCGTCAGCCCGGGCAGCAGCCAGGCCGCCGCGGCCGGTGCGCCCGAGGCGGGCAGCAGCAGCCCGGTGAGGGTCAGCAGCGGCAGGCTCACCGCGAGTACGGCGACCGTACGGGTGAGCGCGAGCCGTAGCCCGCCGCCCGGCGTGGCCGCGGTGACCTCGTGCAAGGGGTCCGCGTGCGGACCGTAGGACAGGGCGACCCCGGCGACGGGCACCACGGGAGCGATGGCCAGCAGCAGCGCGCGTGTCCCGGGGAACCCGGCCCCGTACGACAGGGCCGGCGCGGCCACGGCCACACCCAGCACGGCCGGCAGCCACGCCCCCCGCACGGCGGGCCCGGCGGCCCACAACAGCCGGACGAGCCGCGACAGCGCGGGCCGCCCCACGACCGCACCGGAGAACGGCTTCCCCCGTCCGACCGCCTCGGACACCGGCACGAACGCCGCCCGGCGGAGGGCCGGTTCGGTCGATCCGGCTGTGTCCGGCGCGGGGGTCATCGCGGCCCGGTGGAGGGCCGGTTCCGTCGATCCGACCGTCTCGGGCACCGGCACGAGCGCCGTCCGGTCGAGGGCCGGTTCGGTCGATCCGGCTGTGTTCGGCGCGGGGGTCATCGCCGCCCGGTGGAGGTCCGGTTCCGTCGGTCCGACCGTCTCGGGCGCCGGCACGAGCGCCGTCCGGTCGAGGGCCCGTTCGGTCGATCCGGCTGTGTTCGGCGCGGGGGTCATCGCCGCCCGGTGGAGGGCCGGTTCCGTCGATCCGACCGTCTCGGGCGCCGGCACGAGCGCCGTCCGGTCGAGGGCCGGTTCGGTCGATCCGGCTGTGTTCGGCGCGGGGGTCATCGCCGCCCGGTGGAGGTCCGGTTCCGTCGATCCGACCGTCTCGGGCACCGGCACGAGCGCCGTCCGGTCGAGGGCCGGTTCGGTCGATCCGGCTGTGTTCGGCGCGGGGGTCATCGCCGCCCGGCCGAGGTCCGGTTCCTCTGATACCGCCGTTCCCGATGCCCGTGCCGGCTCCAGGTCCGCGCCCGGGGCGTGGGCCGGCCGTGCCGATCCGGCCGCCCACGGTGCCGCCTTCAGCACCGCCGCCCGTACTTCTGCCAGTACCGCCCCGGCCGCCGTACCGCGTACCGCGGCCGACACCCGGGACGCGCACCTCGCGCAGGTCTCCACGTGTTTCTCCAGGGACCAGGCGTCCGGTTCCGGCAGGGTGCCGTCGGCGTAGCGGGTCACCTGGTCGTCGGGGGTGTGCCACTGGTGGCTGTCGCGGTGGGTCATGCCGTGCCTCCCAACGGGGACGGGTTGAGCTGGGCCAGCGCTTCGCGCAACTCCGCGCGGGCGCGGCGGGCCCGGGACTTGACCGTGCCCTCCGGGATGCCGAGGAGCCGGGCCGCCTCGCGGGTGCTCAGCCCGTCGACGACCGTCGCCCGCAGCACCTCCCGCAGCTCGGGGGAGATCCGGTCGAGCGCGGTGCCGACATCGCCGTACTCCAGAGCCGCCAGCACCCGGTCCTCGGCGGACGGCGCGGCGGCGGACTCGTACCGCCCGTGGGACTCCGGGTCCGGCAGCGGTCCCGCGACCCGCGCCGCCCGCTCCTGCGCCCGTCGCGCGTCGACCAGTCGGCGCACGGCGATCGTCCACAGCCAGCCGCCGGCCTCCTGCCCGCGGTGCCCGGCCGCCGACCGCCACACCGTGACGAACGTGTCCTGGAGCACCTCCCGCACCAGTTCGGGGTCGGCGCACCGGCGCGTCAGCCGCGCGTGCAGCCACCCGGCGTGCCGGTCGTACAGGGCGGCCATCGCCGAGGCGTCCCCCCGCGCGACGGCCCGCAACAGGGCCGCGTCCCCGCCGCTCCCGTCGTCCTTCTCCCGCTGGCCCCCCATGGGGCGGAACAGTCTCACACCCCCTCTATCGATCACCGGACCGGTGCCGGATCACCCGGACCGCCCCCGGCACCGGTTTTTGCCGCGCGTGGCGGCGGGCTCACGGGGTAGGCCTGCCGTAACCCGTCCAAAGCCGCAGCATCCGCACAGCGACAAGGAGGCCCTCGTGGCCGCACCGGCTCGACTCACGATCCCGGCCCAGCTCAAACCCGTGGCGGCGCCGTCCGCCGAGACCGACGCGGCGCCGCTGTGCGTCTTCAGCGCGGAGAGCGCGTGCGCGCAGGCACCGCTGACCAGCGAGCCGCCGCTGCCCGACGCCGAGCCCCTGACCAGCGAGCCCCCGCTCGCCGAGGCCGCCCCGCTGACCAGCGAGTCCGACCCGGTCCCGGACTCCTTCGCGCCGGGGCTGTAAATGGCCGCGGCGCCCGACGAGCACCCCGACGAGCACCCCACGGAGGACCTCGCCCGGCTCGCCGAGCTGCACGGGGTCGCCACCTCCTACCGCCCCGCCCCGGACCGTACCGTCCAGGTCCCCGCCTCCGCCGTGACCGCCGCCCTCGCCGCCCTCGGCGTCGACGCGGCCGGCCCGGACGCCGTACGCGCCGCCCTCGCCGCCAGGGAACGCGAACTGCGCGAGCGCCTGCTGCCGCCGACGGTGGTCCAGTGGGCCGGCGCGGAGCCGCCCGCCGCCCTCACCGCACTGCCCTCCGGCACCCGGCTGCGCGTCGAGACGGAGGACGGGGACGAGCAGGAGGGGGCCGGGGATCTTCCACTCGGCGTCCACCGGCTGACCGCCTCCGCACCCGACGGGCGGACCGGTGAGGCGTGTCTCGTCGTCGCCCCGGACCGGCTGCCCGCCCCGCCCGGCCGTTCCTACGGCCTCCTCGTCCAGCTGTACTCCCTGCTCTCCCGCCGCTCCTGGGGCATGGGCGACCTCGCCGACCTCGCCGAGCTGGCCGGCTGGGCCGGACGCACCGCCGGTGCCGGGTTCGTCCAGGTCAACCCGCTGCACGCGGCCGTACCCGGCGCCCCCACCGACCCGTCCCCGTACCGCCCCTCCTCCCGCCGCTTCCCCGACCCCGTCCACCTGCGGATCGAGGACGTCCCCGAGTGCGCGTACGTCGAGGACCGCGAGCGGCTCGGCGGGCTGCTGGAGCGGGCCGGTCGGCTGCGCGCCGCCGTCCTGGAGAAGGGCGCCCTCATCGACCGGGACGCGGTGTGGGAGCTGAAGCGGGAGGCACTGGAGCTGGTCGCGCGGGTCCCGCTCGGGCCCGGCCGCCAGGCCGCCTACGACGCCTTCCGCGCCGACCACGGCCAGGCCCTGGACGACCACGCCACCTGGTGCGCCCTCGCCGAGATCTACGGCTCCGACTGGCACCGCTGGCCGGACGGGCTGCGCGACCCCCGCTCGGCCGTCACCACCCGGGCCCGGGAGGAACTCGCCGACCGGGTGGAGTTCCACACCCGCCTCGCCTGGCTCACGGACGGCCAGCTCCGCGCCGCCCAGCGCGCCGCCCGCGAGGCCGGCATGCCCGTCGGGATCGTGCACGACCTCGCCGTGGGCGTGCACCCGGTGGGCGCCGACGCCTGGGCCCAGCAGGACGTGTTCGCCGCCGGGATGTCCGTCGGCGCCCCGCCGGACGCCTTCAACGCCCGTGGCCAGGACTGGGGCCTGCCGCCCTGGCGCCCCGACCGGCTCGCCGCGACCGGCCACGCCCCCTACCGCGACCTCCTGCGCGCCCTGTTCCGCTACGCCGGCGCCCTGCGCATCGACCACGTCATGGGCCTGTTCCGGCTCTGGTGGGTCCCCCAGGGCAGCCCGCCCACCGACGGCACCTACGTCCGCTACGACGCCGACGCCATGCTCGCCCTCCTGGCCCTGGAGGCGACCCGCGCGGGAGCCGTCGTGATCGGCGAGGACCTCGGCACCGTAGAGCCCGGCGTGCGCGAGACGCTCCAGCGGCGCGGGGTGCTCGGCACCTCCGTGCTCTGGTTCGAACGGGACTGGGAGGGCGACGGCCACCCGCTGCCGCCCGACCGCTGGCGCGCCGACTGCCTGGCCACCGCCACCACCCACGACCTGCCGCCCACCGCCGCCCGGCTCACCGGCGACCACGTCGACCTGCGCGACCGCCTCGGCCTGCTCACCCGTTCGGCCGCCGAGGAGCGCGCAGAGGCCGCCGCCGACACCGCCGAGTGGCTCGCCCTGCTCGGCAGCCTCGCTCTGCTGGACAGCCCGGCGGCCGGACCGCCCGGCTCCGACGAGGAGGAGGAGATCCGCGCCGTCCACCGCTTCCTGCTGCGCACTCCCGCCCGGCTGATCGGCGTCTGGCTCCCGGACGGCATCGGCGACCGCCGCCCGCAGAACCTGCCGGGCACCTGGGACCAGTACCCGAACTGGCGGCTGCCCATCGCCGACGCCGACGGCCGCCCGGTACCGCTGGAGGAACTGGTGGCCTCGCCCCGGCTCCGGGCCCTGCTGGAGGTGCTCCGCTGACCCCGTTCGCCCCCGTACGGGCACCCCGGCCGCGCGGCCCCGACGGCGGTTCGCTAACTTGATTCCGTGGACAAGAAGAACGCCCTGCGCGCCGGCGCCCTGGCCGCCGGTACGACGCTGATGATGCTGCTCATGTCGTCCCCCGCGCTCGCGCTGACCCGCGACGACGGCGACGACCCCGGCAAGGGCCTGAGCGTCATCGAGACGCTGGGCCTGTACGTCTTTGCCCCGGTGGTGCTGTTCCTGGTCATCGCCGGTCTGGTGATGGCCCTCGACAAGTCCCGGGCCAAGAAGGACACCACCTCGTCCAACATCAACGTCAAGTCCGACGCGCGGGCCAAGGCCTGAGCGACCGTCGGTTCGTTCGCCGGGGGCGCCGGTCCTCCCGTCGGTACGCGCGCACGCCGTACCCGGATGAGACCGGCGTCCCCGGCGTTCTCGTGAGCGCCCGGGCGTTTTCGTGAGCGTGCTCCGCGCTGCCGACGACGGCTAGTCGGCCGTGGCGTCGAGCAGCTTGCGCAGCAGGCCGGCCAGGTGGCCGGCCTCTTCGGCGTCCAGGGCGGACAGCGCGGCGCTCTCCTCCGCCAGCCCGGCGCCCACCGCTTCGTCGATCAGCCGCAGCCCCTCCTCGGTGAGGGTCACCTTCAGGCCGCGCCGGTCGTGCGGGTCGGGGGAGCGGCGCAGCAGTCCGGCGCGCTCCAGTTTGTCGAGCCGGCCGGTCATCCCCCCGGTGGTGAGCATGAGCGTGGCCGACAGTTGGCGCGGCGAGAGGGTGTACGGCTCGCCGGACCGGCGCAGGGTGGCCAGGACGTCGAACTCGCCGCGGGAGATGCCGTAGGGCTTGTACGCCCTCTCCATCCGGTCGCCCATCGCGCGCGAGAGCCGGAAGATCCGGCCGAAGACCTCCATCGCCCGGGTGTCCAGGTCGGGCCGCACGCGCGCCCACTGCTCGGTGATCGCGTCGACGGTGTCCGCGGGCTGTTGTTGCATGTGGAGAGTATCGGCCCGATCCCACTCGCCCGCAAGAAAGTGGCTTGACGCTAAGTAGCTTGAAGCTAAGCTACTTAGGAGTGAGCAGCCGCTTTCGGAAGGGGCCTCCCATGCCCACACGCCGCCCGGGTACCAGCACCGCAGTCATCGCCGTCACCGCCCTCGCCCCGGTCTCCTGGGGCACCACCTACGCGGTCACCACCGAGTTCCTGCCGCCGGACCGCCCCCTGTTCACGGCCCTGGCGCGGGCCCTGCCCGCCGGGCTGCTGCTGCTCGCCCTCACCCGGGTGCTGCCGCGCGGCACCTGGTGGGCCAAGGCGGCCGTGCTCGGGGCGCTGAACATCGGCGCCTTCTTCCCGCTGCTGTTCGTCGCGGCGTACCGGCTGCCAGGCGGGACGGCCGCGGTCGTCGGCTCGGCCGGACCGCTGTTCGTCGTCGGGCTCTCGGCACTGCTGCTCGGTCAACGGCCGGACCGGCGCACCCTGCTCACCGGGCTGGTGGCCGCGCTCGGCGTCAGCCTCGTCGTGCTGAAGGGGGCCGGCGCACTCGACCTCGTCGGCGTCCTCGCGGCCCTCGCGTCCACCGCCGCCATGGCCGCCGGCACCGTGCTGACCAAGCGCTGGGGCCGCCCGGACGGGGTCGGTCCGCTCGCGTTCACCGGCTGGCAGCTCACCGCGGGCGGCCTGCTCATCGCCCCGGTCGCCCTCCTGGCCGAGGGCGCGCCGCCCGCCCTCGACGCCCGCGCCGCCGGCGGCTACCTCTACCTCGCCCTGGCCAACACGGCCGTCGCCTACTGGCTCTGGTTCCGCGGCATCGGCCGGCTCACCGCCACTCAGGCGGCCTTCCTCGGCCCCCTCTCCCCGCTGACCGCCGCCGTCGTCGGCTGGGCGGTCCTCGGTCAGACGCTCACCCCCGTGCAGCTGGCGGGCATGGCGCTGGCGTTCGCCGCGACGGTGGCGGGTCAGTTCTCCGGCGGGCGGGGATCGTTCACCGGACGGCATCGGTGGCGGCCGAGCGGTCACGGTCCGTGGCGGTCCGAGATGCTGACTCACCGGAGGCCGGTTAGCGTGAAGTAAAAGGGCCGCGATCAGGGGTGTGCCCGCCGCAGGCGGCGAGTGCCCTGTTCACCGGGAACGGCAGCCGAAGTGGCCAGGCCTGCTGCTCGTCCCCCGCGGCAACACCTACGACCGCGCCGTGCCACGTTCGCACCGCGGCCGCGGCCATCGCCCCCGGACCGTGAACCCCGCGAGGGCGTGGAAGGAAGGTAGGCCCATGACAGCACGTAGCGTGAGGCGTCTCTTCGCGGTATCCGCGGCCGGCGTCCTCCTGGCCGGAGGTGCCGCGATCGGAACGGCAGGCACGGCCTCGGCAGCGACCCCGGACCAGGTCACCACCAACCACGGCTGCTTCAACCGAGGCGGCTTCGGGTTCAACAACTGCTACGGCAACGGCTTCTCCAACGGCTTCCGCAACAACTTCTACGGCCCGGGCTTCGTCCCCGGCTTCGGCGGCGGAGGCGTCGTGGTGGTCGTCGTCAACTGACAGCCGACAACGGTCCCGAACCGCTGAACCCACCCCGATGCCGGACGGGCCCCAGCCCGCCCGGCATCGGCATGCCGCCGGGACCCGCACACGAAGGGGCGCCCGGTGTGGCACCGGGCGCCCCTGTCGGCGTGCGGGCGGCTACTCGGCGGGGGCCGCCGCGTCCGCCGCCTGGGCCTTCAGGGCCCGTTCGATGCCCGCGCGGGACTCCGAGACGAGGCGGCGCAGGGCCGCGGTCGGCTCGGCCGAGGCGAGCCAGGCATCCGTCTTGGCCAGGGTCTCCTCGGAGACCTGGACCGACGGGTAGAGGCCGATCGCGATCTGCTGGGCGATCTCGTGCGAACGGGAGCCCCAGACGTCCTTGAGAACCTCGAAGTACTTGTCCGTGTAGGGCGCGAGCAGCTCCCGCTGGTCGGTCTGCACGAAGCCGCCGATCACGGCCTCCTGCACGGCGTTCGGCAGCTTGTCGGAGTCGATGACCGAGGACCAGGCCTCCGCCTTCGCCTCTGGCGTCGGACGGGCCGCGCGGGCCGTGGCCGCGTGCCGCTCGCCGGCCGCCGTCTTGTCCCGCTCGTACTCGCCCGCGATCTCCGCCTCGTCGTACCGGCCGACGGCCGCGAGCCGCTGGACGAAGGCCCAGCGCAGCTCGGTGTCGACGGTCAGGCCCTCGACGGTCTGCGTGCCGTCGAGCAGGGCCTCCAGCAGGTCCAGCTGCTCCGGGGTGCGCGCGGTCGCCGCGAAGGCACGCGCCCAGGCCAGCTGGTGGTCGCTGCCCGGCTCGGCCGCGCGCAGATGGGCCAGCGTGGCGTCGGTCCAGCGGGTCAGCAGGGCCTCGCGGGCGGCCGGGGCGGCGTACAGGTCGATGGCCAGCTTGACCTGGCGGTGCAGGGACTGCACGACGCCGATGTCGGACTCCTTGCCGATGCCGGACAGCACCAGGGAGAGGTAGTCCCGGGCGGCCAGCTCGGCGTCCCGCGTCATGTCCCAGGCGGACGCCCAGCACAGGGCGCGCGGCAGGGACGCCTCGAAGTCGCCGAGATGCTCGGTGACGGTCTTCAGCGACTCCTCGTCCAGACGGACCTTGGCGTAGGACAGGTCGTCGTCGTTGAGGAGGATCACCGCCGGACGGCGCGTGCCCGTCAGCCGCGGTACGGCGGTCAGCTCACCGTCGACGTCCAGCTCGATCCGCTCGGTGCGCACCAGCTTGCCGGCGTCGGAGAGGTCGTAGAGGCCGATCGCGATGCGGTGCGGGCGCAGCGTCGGCTCGCCCTTGGCGCCGGCGGGCAGGGCCGGGGCCTCCTGGCGGACGGCGAAGGAGGTGATCAGGCCATCGGCGTCGGTCTCCACCTCGGGGCGGAGGATGTTGATGCCGGCCGTCTCCAGCCACTTCTTCGACCAGGTCTTCAGGTCGCGGCCGGAGGTCTCCTCCAGGGCGCCCAGCAGGTCGGACAGGCGCGTGTTGCCGAACGCGTGCGCCTTGAAGTACGCCTGCACGCCCTTGAAGAACTCGTCCTCGCCGACGTAGGCGACGAGCTGCTTCAGGACGGACGCGCCCTTGGCGTACGTGATGCCGTCGAAGTTGACGAGGACGTCGTCCAGGTCGCGGATGTCCGCCATGATCGGGTGCGTGGACGGCAGCTGGTCCTGCCGGTACGCCCAGGTCTTCATCGAGTTGGCGAACGTGGTCCACGAGTGCGGCCAGCGCGAGCCGGGCGCGGCGGCCTGGCAGGCGATGGAGGTGTAGGTGGCGAACGACTCGTTCAGCCACAGGTCGTTCCACCACTCCATGGTGACCAGGTCGCCGAACCACATGTGGGCCAGCTCGTGCAGGATGGTCTCCGCGCGGACCTCGTACGCCGCGTCGGTCACCTTGGACCGGAAGACGTACTGGTCACGGATGGTGACCGCGCCCGCGTTCTCCATGGCGCCCGCGTTGAACTCGGGCACGAAGAGCTGGTCGTACTTCTTGAAGGGGTAGGCGTAGTCGAACTTCTCCTGGAACCAGTCGAAGCCCTGCCGTGTGACCTCGAAGATCGCGTCGGAGTCCAGGAACTCGGCGAGCGAGGGGCGGCAGTAGATGCCGAGCGGCACGGACTGCCCGTCCTTCTCGTACACGCTGTGCACGGAGTGGTACGGGCCGACGATCAGTGCGGTGACGTACGTCGAGATCCGCGGGGTCGGCTCGAAGACCCAGACGTTGTCCTTCGGCTCCGGCGTCGGAGAGTTGGAAATGACCGTCCAGCCCTCGGGCGCCCGCACCGTGAACTGGAAGGTGGCCTTCAGGTCCGGCTGCTCGAAGGAGGCGAAGACGCGGCGGGCGTCCGGCACCTCGAACTGGGTGTACAGGTAGGCCTGGCCGTCGACCGGGTCGACGAACTTGTGCAGGCCCTCGCCGGTGTTGGTGTAGGCGCAGTCCGCGACGACCCGCAGGACGTTCGGCCCCTCCAGCAGCCCCGGCAGCGCGATCCGCGAGTCCTTGAAGACCTCCGCGACGTCCAGCTGGTCGCCGTTGAGGACCACCTCGTGGACGGTCGGGGCCACCAGGTCGATGAAGGACTCGGCACCGCCGCGGGCCACGTCGAAGCGCACCGTGGTCACGGACCGGTAGGTACCTCCCCCGGTCTCGGCTTCGCTCGACCGGGAGGGATCCCCACCCTGCGCGCCGGAGAGGTCGAGATCGATCTCGTACGAGTCAACGGTGAGCAGCTCGGCCCGCTGCTGCGCCTCTTCGCGAGTCAGGTTTGTGCCAGGCACGCGGTCATCTCCTCGTTATGTGTCGGTTGCGTCATCCTTCCATGGGATCGACGGGGAACGCGATGTCCGTATCCCGCCGGTCAGCGCGCCGCCGGAACCGGACGCTGAACGCATGACGACGACACACACGGCACGCCCCGTCGACCCGGCCGTCCTGAAGGAGCTGCGCACCGCCGACGACGCAGGCCGCCCCCTGGTCCCGATGACCGACCAGGAGGGTGACGCCCCGCTGCGCTGCTGCCTGCGCCACAGTGTGCCCGGCGAGCGGATCGCGCTGGTCTCGTACGCACCACTGCGCCGCTGGGCCGCCGAGACGGGCGCCGACCCGGGGGCCTACGACGAACAGGGACCGGTCTTCGTCCACGCCGAGGAGTGCGCGGGCCCGGCCGGTGACGCCCTGCCCTTCACCAACGCCCACCGCGTCCTGCGCCGCTACTCGGCCGACGGCCGCATCCTCGGCGGCCGCCTGGTGGAGCACGCGGACACCTTCGACCCCGCCCTCACGGAGGCCTTCGCCGACCCGGAGGTCGCGGTGGTGCATGTGCGGGCGGTGGAGTACGGGTGCTTCTTGTACGAGGTGCGGCGGGGGTAGGCCCCGGCCGTGCTGCCGTCGGGACATGCGGAAGGGGCGGCCGGGAGGGCCGCCCCTCGTCGAAGGTGGGGGTTACTTCCCCGACAGTTCCGCCGCCACCAGCTCCGCGATCTGGACCGCGTTCAGTGCGGCGCCCTTGCGGAGGTTGTCGTTGGAGATGAACAGGGCGAGGCCGTTGTCCACCGTCTCGTCGCGGCGGACGCGGCCGACGTACGACGGGTCCTGGCCGGCCGCCTGGAGCGGGGTCGGGATGTCGGAGAGGGCCACGCCCGGTGCCTTCGCCAGCAGCTCGGTCGCGCGCTCCGGGGAGATCGGGCGTGCGAAGCGGGCGTTGACCTGGAGGGAGTGGCCGGAGAACACCGGGACGCGCACGCAGGTGCCGGAGACCTTCAGAGCGGGGATCTCCAGGATCTTGCGGGACTCGTTGCGCAGCTTCTGCTCCTCGTCGGTCTCGTTCAGACCGTCGTCGACGAGGTTGCCCGCGAAGGGCAGCACGTTGAAGGCGATGGCGCGCTTGTAGACCTGCGGCTCGGGGAAGTCGACCGCCGCGCCGTCGTGGGTGAGCTTGTCGGCCTCGGCGGCCACCTTCTGCACCTGGCCGTGCAGCTCGGCCACGCCCGCCAGACCCGAGCCGGACACCGCCTGGTAGGTGGCGACGACCAGCGCCTCCAGGCCGGCCTCCTCGTGCAGCGGCCTGAGCACCGGCATCGCGGCCATCGTGGTGCAGTTCGGGTTGGCGATGATGCCCTTGGGGCGGTCGGCGATGGCGTGCGGGTTCACCTCGGAGACCACCAGCGGGACCTCGGGGTCCTTGCGCCAGGCCGAGGAGTTGTCGATCACGACGGCGCCCTGGGAGGCGACCTTTTCGGCCAGCGCCTTGGAGGTCGCGCCGCCCGCCGAGAAGAGCACGATGTCCAGGCCGGTGTAGTCGGCGGTCGCCGCGTCCTCCACCGTCACGCCGTCCAGCACGGTCCCGGCGGAACGGGCCGAGGCGAACAGGCGCAGCTTCGTGACCGGGAAGTTCCGCTCCGCGAGGATCCCGCGCATGACCGTGCCCACCTGACCGGTGGCTCCGACGATTCCGACCCTCACAGCGACTCCCTCTATGTCTCTCTTGCCTGACCCGGGCTTTTCCATCATGCGGCCGACCCCGGTCCACCTGTCCAATTCTTTGCCGCGCGTGCCCGAAGAGTGGGACACGATCACCCGGCGGACGGTTCCATACCTCCGGCCGGGCACCCGGCTGAGGTGCAGGAATTCCCTCCGCCGGGCGCCGGTGCCGGAAGCTGTGCTGTCCCGCCCCTGCCCGTGCCGGTCCCGGCCATACGAGGGTGTGACGTACGCCTCTGACGACTTCCGGCGCCGGCCGAACGTTTCGGCCCGCCGTCACGTCGTAGGGGCAAACGCGTGAGGGGGTGGCTTGTGCTGCGCGGAAAGGCGCGCCGCGACCGGGGAGCGGCGTACGTCGCCGGTACGGTCGGTACCGGCGACGACCCGCTGGACGCGGCCCAGGAACGCCGGGTGCGAGCGGTGCTGGCGCTCGGCGGGGTGCCGCAGTCGGACCTGCCGGACGGGGTGCAGCAGGTCCGGCTGCGGCTGCTGGAGCGGGCCGCGAGCGGGCGCGAGGCGCCGCGGGACGTGTCCGCGTGGGCGGCGGTGGTCGCCTCCAACCTGGCCATGGACTGGCACCGGGCCAAGCGGCGCCAGGAGCGGCTGGGGGAGCGGCTGGCCGCGCTGCGCGCGCCCGCGCACGCCTCCGGCGAGGAGACCAGCCTGCTGTCCCTCGCCGTCGCCCGGGGCCTGGACGAGCTGCCGGCCGCCCAGCGGCAGGTGGTCGTACTGCGCTTCTTCGCCGACCTGCCGGTGCGGGACATCGCCGAACAGCTGGGCATCCCGGAGGGCACGGTCAAGAGCAGGCTGCACACGGCGGTCCGCACACTGCGCGACCGCCTGCACGAGGACGAGGTGGCGTGACATGACCGCCGAACACGAGGACAGGCGGGGCGCCGGGGACTCCGGGGGCGCCATGGGCGCCGGGGATGCCGGGGATGCCGCGGGTGCCGGGGACGCTCGGAGCGATGGGGGCGCTGGGAGCGCCGGGGACGCCCGGGGCATTCGGGGCGCCGGGGGCTTTGGGGGCGCCATGGGTGCCGGGGATGCCAGGGGCGCCGGGGTCGCCAAGGGTGGCGCGAAGAACGGGGAGGACCGAGAGTTCCGGCGGGACCGGGAGGAGCGGGAGGACGGGGACGAACGGGGGGAGCGGGAGGACCGGGAGGAGCGGGGGGACCCTGAGGACCGGGAGGACCGGCGGGGCCGG
>NZ_JBVHWM010000012.1:87966-88180 GCF_055564375.1 Streptomyces sp. NPDC029138 | reverse complement strand
CGGGAGTTCCGGCTGGACCGTGAGGACCGGGAGTTCCGGCTAGGCCCGGAGTTCCGGGGGGACCGGGAGGACCGGGAGGACCGGCGGGGCCGGGAGTTCCGGCTGGACCGTGAGGACCGGGAGTTCCGGCTAGGCCCGGAGTTCCGGGGGGACCGGGAGGACCGGGAGGACCGGCGGGGCCGGGAGCTTCGGCTGGACCGTGAGGACCGGGAGT
>NZ_JBVHWM010000012.1:0-87867 GCF_055564375.1 Streptomyces sp. NPDC029138 | reverse complement strand
TTCCGGCTAGGCCCGGAGTTCCGGCGGGACCGGGAGGACCGGGAGGACCGGCGGGGCCGGGAGCTTCGGCTGGACCGTGAGGACCGGGAGTTCCGGCTAGGCCCGGAGTTCCGGCGGGACCGGGAGGACCGGGAGGACCGGCGGGGCCGGGAGCTTCGGCTGGACCGTGAGGACCGGGAGTTCCGGGGGGACCGGGAGTTCCGGCGGGACCCTGAGGACCGGGAGGACCGGCGGGGCCGGGAGCTTCGGCTGGACCGTGAGGACCGGGAGTTCCGGCTAGGCCCGGAGTTCCGGGGGGACCGGGAGGACGAGGGGGACCGGCAGGACCGGGAGGATCGGCAGGACCGGGAGTACTGGCAGGACCGGCGGGGCCGGGAGTACGGCGGTGTGGATGCCCTGATGGCCGTGATCACCGGTGATCCCCTGCCGGAGGAGGCTCGGCGGGACCCCGTTTTCCTCGCCGGGCACCGGGCGGCAGAGGCCGACGTGGCCGTTCTGCGGGAGCAACTGGTGCGTCTGGCTGAGGCGCTGACGGGGGAGGCGGCCACCGAGGAGGAGGCCGAGGGGGCCCGGGAGACCGGTGCCCGGGAAACCAAGGCTTCCGAACGCGCCGTTTCGGGCCTGGCCCCCGCACCCCGCCCCCGCAGCCGTACTCGCCCTTCCGCCCCGACCCGGCCCCCGCGCCCCGGACGGCCGAGTGGGCCCCGCCGGGCCCTGCGGATCGCGCTCGGCTCGCTCGCCGGTGCCGCGGCCTTCTCCCTGGTCCTCGGCTTCGGCTGGCTGGTGGCCCAGGGCGGTGGCGGGGCGGACGACAAGGGCGGGGCGTCGTCGGCGGCCAAGGGCGATGTCGACGCGGCGGGCCAGGAGGCCGGGGGCGGGCGGCCGGCGGACCCGGAGCGGGAGCTGGCCTGTTCCCGGCTCGTCGTGGAGGGCACCGTGGCGCGGGTGGAGCGAGGGAAGGACGCCTCCGGGAACGCCTCCGGGAGCGCCCCCGGGAGCCGGGTCACGCTGTCCGTGATCCGCTCCTACCGGCCCGCGCACGGCCCGGCCGAGGTCGGCTTCCTGCTCGACGCGGACGCGCGGCCGGCGCCGCGCGCGGGACAGCATGTGCTGGTGCGGGTCGGTCAGGACGAGCGGTACGCGAGCCTGTGGGCCGTCGGCGACTCCCGCGTGGCCGCCGCACGCGCCTGGATCACCGACGCCCTGCCCGGTTCCCGGACCCTGACCTGCCCCTCCGACGACGCGTCCTGAGCAAGAAGGGAGGGGCGGGAGTCCGTCAGGACGCCCGCCCCTCACATCACCTCGTCGTTCACATCACCCCGTTACGGCGTGACCTTCTCGATCTTCACGCTGCCGGTGCCCGCGACCGTCCCGTGCGCGTTCACCAGCTGCACGCGGCCGAAGAACTCGCGCCCGGCCGGAGCCTCCGCGGCGGCCGTGACCTGGCCGGTCACCGTCGCCGAGGCGCCCGTGCCCAGCTTGACCGGGGCCGAGCCGTCGACCGTGACGGAGCCGAGCGCGGTGGAGAAGAACACGTCCCGGTAGTCGTAGTCGGTCGAGCCGGCCGGGACCGCGTAGCCCACGACCTCGATGGTGTAGGTGCCGGCGGCCGGGGACGGCACGGAGACCGCCTCCTCCGAGTCACCGTCGGCGGACTGGCCGACCTCCTTGCCGGTCGCGTCGTACACCGTCAGGTCCAGGTCGGCCGCCGTGTCCGAGACGCCTCCGATGGCGACGTCGAGCGAGGTGGCACCGTCCGGGACGGTCACCGTGGTGGTCTGCGTCTCGCCCTCCTTGATGGCCGGGCGGGCCGTCTTGGCGGAGCCGAGCGGGCCGCCGACCAGCTTGCCGTCCAGCGCGGCGTACGCGTTGGTCACCTTCCAGGAGGCGGTGGCCGGGGTGCCCACCTTGGCCTCGGGGACGGTCACGGTCTCCGGGTCGAAGGCCGCGCCGAGGACGGTGACGTCCAGCCGGTAGGGGTTGTCGAGCAGCGGGGACGTCCGCCGGGACTCGACCTCGACCTCCCAGACGCCGGGCTGCGGGTCGGCGTAGGAGCGTACGTCGGGCTTGCAGCCGTTGCCGTCCAGGTAGTTGTTGTAGCAGTACGGGGTCGAGGTGTTGTCGGACGGGACGCCGTACGGGTGGATGGCGATGAACCGGGTCTGGCTCTTGTCCTTCAGTCCGCCGATCGCGACCTCCAGCGAGGTCGCGCCCTCGGGCACGGTCAGGAAGTAGGAGCGCGTGCTGTTGCGCTGCACCGAACCCGACGCGGAGTAGGTGTACTTCACCGGGGCCGCGACCACGACCGTGGAGAGGATCTGCTTGTCGGTGCCCTCGGTCCGCGGGTCGTCGACCTCCAGGATGGCGCTCTTGAGACCCTCGGACTTCGGGGCCGCCTGGACCTTGACGGTGACCGGCTGGTTCAGCGGCAGCCTCACGTCGTCGTCGCCGACGATCCGGAAGGTGCCGCCGGCGTTGTTCTCGAAGCGCAGCTCGTGGCGGACCGCCTTGTCCGGGCCGGACGTACGGGTGATCGTCACGTCGTACGTCTTCTTCTGGCCCGCCTTCAGGCCGCCCTCGCGGTCGTAGAGGCCGGTGCCGAAGCCGGGGGTCTTCAGCGCGTAGTCGATCGCGGTGTCGACCGGCGCCTTCACCGTGTAGTCATGCGCGGTGGCGCCGTCCTTGATCGACTCCCAGGCGTCCACGATGTCGATGAGGCCCGCGCCCTCCTCGTACGCCTGCACGCCCTTGATGTGGTCGGCGGTCGAGGTCAGGGCCGTGCGCAGCGTGGCGGGCGTCAGGTCGATGCCCTTCTGCTCGGCGGCGCTCAGCAGCAGCGCGGAGGCGCCGGTGGCCTGCGGGGAGGCCATCGAGGTGCCCTGGAGCATCGAGTAGCCGGCCGGCAGCGTGTAGCCCGCCTCGGCGACCGGGGAGCCCGGCAGCCAGGTCTGGGTGGTGTTGATCGCGGCGCCGGGCGCGCTCAGGGTCGGCGTGAAGCCGCCGTCCTCACGCGGGCCGCGCGAGGAGAAGGGCATCATCGCGTACTTCTTCTCCACCACCGAGCCGTAGTTGGCGGCCCAGGTCTCCTTGGAGATGGTCGCGCCGACCGAGATCACCTTGTCCGCGAGACCGGGGTCGCCGATGGTGTTGGCGCCGGGGCCGGAGTTGCCGGCGGAGATCACCAGCTGGACGCCGTAGGTGTCGATGAGCCGGGTGTACAGCTCGGCGCGCGCGTTGTTGCCGTCGTTCAGCGCGGGCAGACCGCCGATCGACATGTTGACGATGTCGACCCCGCGCTTCGTGACGAGGTCGATCATGCCTTCGGTGAGGGCGACGTTGGTGCAGCCGCCGGTCCAGGTGCAGGCCCGCGAGGAGACCAGCTTGGCGCCCGGTGCCGCGCCGTTCATCTTGCCGCCGAACAGGCCGTTGGCGGCGGTGATGCCGGCGACGTGGGTGCCGTGCTCGGACTCGATGACGCCGATGTTGACGTAGTCGGCCTTCGCGCCGGAGGAGTTGTAGACGACGTCCTTGCGGGTCTCGACCACGAACGGGACGCGCTCCACGACGTCCGTCGCCGGGTCGTCGGTGCCGAAGTGACCGACCTGGTAGCCGTCCTTGTACGGCTTCATCGCCGCGTCGTCGGTGAAGTCCAGGTCGTCGTTCGTGTCGACGCGGACCGTGCCGGCGGCCGGGTCGTAGAGCACGCCCCAGGCGTCGGTGGTGTCGCCGTCCCGGTTGAGGTCGCCCTTCTCGTCGCCGCCGGCGGTGGCGGACTCGTACATGTAGTTGAACGTGTACGAGCCCGCGGGCGCCGTGAACTTCTCGGTGCCCTGCGAGGCGGTGGTGATGGAGAAGGACGGGCCGAAGACGCCGGTGGTCATCCGCCGCCAGGTGCCGTCGCCGTCGACGACCGGGTCGGTGGCGGTCACCCAGTCGACGATCTTCCGCTCGCCGGTGGTCGTCTTCTGGAGGGCCGGGTGGCCGAGGTCGACGCCGGAGTCCAGGATGCCGATGGTGATGCCTCGGCCGTCCGCCTTCGGGTGGTCCTGGACGAAGTCGACGGCACCGGTCTCGAAGGACGGGTTGTACGGGTTCTCCGCCGGGGTCTTCTTGCCGGGTGCCGGATAGGCGGCCGTGGCGGCGGGGGACTTGGCGCCACCGGGCGCCGGGTCGTCCAGCGGGATCTCCTGCCGGAGGTCGATGGCCTGGACGGAGGAGAGCTTCACGGCGGCGGCGATGGCGGAGTCGGCCCGGCCCGTCGGGACGGTGGCGCGGACGTAGCCGAGCTTGTCGTCGGTACGGCCCACCAGACCGCCCTGGACCGCGTCCAGCTCCGCCGCGACCTGCTCGGTCTTCCCGGGCGAGGTCGCGATCATCATCGTGACGTTCTTGTCGCCGTCGGCCTTGGCCTCGGAGAGCAGGGCGGCGTCGTCCGAACCGAGCTTGTCGTGGGCGGACTTGACGGCGGGGTCGGCGGCCGGGGCGGGGGCCGGGTCCGCGGCGAGGGCCAGGGGTACCGGCCCCGCCGCGGAGAGGGCGGCCACGACGCCCACGGCCACGGCTATGCGGGCCAGGCGTCTCGGACCGGGTATGGGATCACGCTCGGGCGTGTGGGTCATCGGCATCCCTCAGGTCAAGGAACGAGCGGAAGAGAGCGCTCAGCCTGACCGAAGGGTCGGGATTTTGGGGACCGTTGGCCCAATCGAAATGAATCTATGGGGAAAACCCGCGATGGAATATGAGCGGAACCGGCCGATTTGAGCCGGAATCCGGTCAGTTCTCCTTCGACCGCGCGTAATGCCGGGATGCCTTGGCCCGGTTGCCGCAGGCGGCCATCGAGCACCAGCGGCGGGTGCCGTTCCGGGACGTGTCGAAGAAGTACAGGACGCAGCTGCCGCCGGCGCAGGTGCGGACGCGCTCCGGGGCCCGGGTGAGCAGGTCCAGGTAGTTCCGGGCGGCGAGCCAGGCCGGGCCCCAGGCGGGGTCGGCGAACTCGGGTTCCTCGGCCGGACCGCCGGCGGTCAGCCGGGCCCGGATGCGGCCGTGCTCCAGTACGGCGTCCACGAGCGGCGCCGCCCGCTCCGGTGACCCGTCCACCGCGGCCTTGATCGCCTCGCGTGCCGTGCGCAGATGGCGCAGCACCTCCGCGTCGGCCGGGTGGGCCCCGGCCAGCCCGTTGCTCGTGAGCCAGACCGCCAGCCCCTCGGTGTCCGCGAGCAGGTCCTGGGTGACGCCGTCCCTGTTCCACCGGGTGTTGAGCAGGTCGAGCGCGAGCGGCTCGCCGGTGAGCGGGCGGGGATCACGGGCGGTGGGCATCGGGCACTCCTTCACGGCTAACCGGTCAAGCGTACGTGACCGGTTGACTCGGTCGAGTATAACCATCTAACGTGAAGATGACGGTTAGAGATGCCAGAGGTGCCCGGTGAGGGCACACCGAAGGGAAGAGCCATGACCTTGAGCACGGGCCACACCGGCCTGAACGTCACCGACCTCGACCGCTCGCTCGCCTTCTACCGGGACGTCCTGGGCTTCACCGTGCTCGCCGAGGGCAAGGAGGACGACCGGCGCTACGCGTTCCTCGGCCACGGCGACGACCAGCTCCTCCTCACCCTCTGGCAGCAGGCGCGGGGGTCGTACGACCGGGGCCGGGCCGGACTGCACCACCTGGCCCTCACCACCGACTCGATGGACCGGGTCCGGGAGTACGAGACGGCACTCAGGGCCGCCGGAGTGGAGTTCGCCCACGACGGCGTGGTCGCCCACCGGGAGGGCGCGGCCTCCGGCGGGATCTTCTTCCACGACCCGGACGGCACCCGCCTGGAGATCTCGGTGCCGCACGGCGCCGAGCAGGCCCCGGCCCCGCACGCATCCGCCCCGACCTGCGGTTTCTTCTAGCCATGAGCGCGTATCACGCGGGCTCGCGAGCCCTCCAGGACCAGTCCGGCGTCCGCGCCCGAACCGACCACGTGGGCCGCTCCCTCGGCCAGGACATCAAGCCGGTCGCGGCGGCCTTCCTGGAGCAGCAGCCCCTGTTGATCGTGGGCGCGGCGGACCCGGAGACGGGAAGGGTATGGGCCTCGGCGCTCACGGGAGCGCCGGGTTTCGTAAGGGCGACGGGGCCCCGGCGGATATCCGTGCGCACCACAACGCACCCGCACCCGCACCCGGACGACGGGCCGCGAACCGTCGGCACGATCGCCCTGGACCCCCGGACCCGCCGCCGCATGCGCCTCAACGGCCGCCTGCGCCCGACGACGACCGGATTCACCGTGGACGCGGACCAGGTCTTCTCCAACTGCCCCCGGCACATCCAGCGAAGGGAGTCGTACGAAACGGTCGACCGCACCCCCGGCACCCCCCGCCATCTCACCGAACTCGGCGCCGAGGAATCGGACTTCGTCAGGGCCGCCGACACGTTCTTCCTGGCCACCGTGCACCCGACCGGCGCCGACGCCAGCCACCGCGGCGGAAACCCCGGCTTCGTCGACGTCAGCTCTCCGCACGAGCTGACCTGGCCGGACTACCCGGGCAACGCCATGTTCCTCAGCCTCGGGAACCTGCGCACCGACCCGCGTGCCGGCCTGCTCTTCCTGGACTGGGACACGGGCACCACCCTCCAGCTCACCGGAGAGGCCCGCACGGAGTTCGCCGAGGACGGCACCCGGGCCGTCCGCTTCACGCTCACCGAGGCCGTGTGGACCCCGGCCGCCCTGCCCCTGCGCTGGTCGGCGCCGGAGTATTCGCCCGCCAACCCAAAGGCCGCACGCTAACGTCCGTCCATGCGACGGAAATTGAGGGTGGCGGCCTACGCCGTGTGCGTCCGCGACGGACAGCTTCTGCTCGCCCGCTCGCCGGGACCGGACGGCACGCCCGAGTGGGTGCTGCCCGGCGGTGGCATGGAGCACGGCGAGGACCCGTACGACACCGTCCGCCGCGAGGTCGCGGAGGAGACCGGCTACCGCATCGAGGTGACCGGTCTCCTCGGCATCGACTCCTTCCGCCACGTCTTCCCCAGCGGGCGCCCGCGCCGCCGTACCGACCACCACGGGGTGCGCGTCATCTACACGGGCGAGGTCGTCGGCGGCGAACTCCGCTACGAGGTGGGCGGTTCGACCGACTTCGCCGCCTGGCAGGACATCGACGCCGTACCCGGACTGATCCGGGTGCCGCTGGTCGACACCGCGCTGCGGCTGTGGCGTGAACAGCCGCCGCAGGGACACCTGGAGGACCTTCCCCTACCCCGGCAGATGAACGAGGAGTGACCGGTCCCGGTCCACCCGCGATCCACTCCATGACCGCGCCCGGTACCCCGTGATCCACGTACGGTGATCGGCGCTGCGCGTTGCCGCCGCGTTCACGCGCAGGTCATCCCCGGTGCCAACGATCCACAGTGAGCGGGGCGTTCGCGTCCGTGACGGCCCGCGACCACTGCCGACGCGTTCGCACTCGGGGAGATCGCGCCATGTCGCGCATACGCTCTGTCGCCGCCTCCGCTCTGGGGGTCAACCGCCGTACCGTCCTCGCCGCCGCCGGAGCGGTCTCGCTCTCCGCGGGCGTCGGCTACGCCCTGCGCCCCACCGACAGCCAGGCCGCCACCCCGGCCACGGAGGCGGGGTCGGCAGCCGAGGCGCCGGTCGCCCACTCCCGGCAGGCCGCCACGGGCGCCCCGCTCGCGCCCTACACCAAGGGCACCACGGTGGCCTCCGTCGCCGCTCCCCGCAACAGCTCCGGCTACCGCCGCCTCGGCGACGGGCCCGGCTGGAAGCGGGTCGTGCGCGGCGAGCTGGCCACCCCCAGGTCCGGCCGGGCGGACCGCCGCAGAGCCCTCGCCGCGTTCGTGCAGTTCACCGATCTGCACCTGATGGACGTCCAGCACCCCCTGCGCCTGGAGTACCTGCGCGCGCACGACGTGCACGCCTGGCGCCCGCACGAGGCGCTGACCGTGCCCGGCGCGATCTCGCTCGTGGAACGGGTCAACGCGCTGCGCGGCGCCCCCGTCACCGGCGCCCCGCTGCACTTCGTGATGACCACCGGCGACAACACCGACAACAACGCCCACTCCGAACTGGAGTGGTTCATGAAGGTGATGAGCGGCGGCCGGATCACCCCGAACTCCGGGGACCCCCGGCACTACGAGGGCGTGCAGAACAGCGGTCTGAAGCTGTACTGGCAGGCCGCGTCCAGCGCCCGCGACAACGACAAGGCGCTCGGCTTCCCCTATCTGAAGGGCTTCCTGGCCGCCGCGATCCGGGAGGTGAAGAGCCCCGGCCTCAACCTGCCCTGGTACTCCACCGTCGGCAACCACGACGCCCTCCCGCTCGGCTGCTACGGCTCCCACGGCGACCGCTACCTCGCCGAGGCGGCCATCGGCGGCAAGAAACTGATGAGCGTCTCCGCCGCCGACGCCAAGAAGCTCCAGGACACCATCAAGAACGCCAAGGACCCCAAGGGCACCGGCTACCGAGACTTCCTCAAGGCCCACGCCCGCTCCATGCGCTCGGTCACGCCGGACGAGAAGCGCGCCCCGTACACCCAGGCCGACTATCTGAAGGCCCATCTGGACCCGGCGTACCAGGGCCTCGGCCCGGTCGGCCACGGCTACTCCTCGGCGAACCTGGACGCGGGCACCCAGTACTACGCCTTCCGCATCTCCGACGACGTCATCGGCATCAGCCTCGACACCACCGACGCCGGCGGCCACTACGAGGGCTCGATCGGCACCGCGCAGCTGAAGTGGCTCGACAGGACGCTGAAGGACAACAAGGACTCCTACGCCGTCGTCTTCAGCCACCACACCAGCAAGACCATGACCAACACCCGGCCCGACCCGGCCCGCCCCGGCGAGAGGCGCCACAACGGCGCCGAGGTGATCTCGGTCCTGTCCGCCCACGCCAACGTGCTGGCCTGGGTGAACGGCCACATCCACAAGAACGTGATCACCCCGCACCAGGCCTCCGGCGGGCGCTCCTTCTGGGAGATCTCCACCGCCTCGCACGTCGACCACCCCCAGCTCGCCCGGGTCGTCGAGCTGGTCGACAACAAGGACGGCACGATCTCCCTGTTCACCACGCTGATCGAGTCCGCGGCCCCGCACCGCACCGACTACGCCGACCTCTCCCAGACCGGCCTCGCCGCCCTCTACCGCGAGCTGTCCTACAACGCCCCCGGCGCCAACAGGACCCTCGCGGGCGGCGCGGCCGACCGCAACACGGAGCTGGTGCTGAAGAAGGGCTGAAAGTCACTCAACCGGCCTACACCCAGGCAACCTTCGCAGAACACTGCAAGGTCCCTTCCCCCGACCGCGCCACCACACCACAGGTTGGGGAAGACATGCGCGCACGCACAGCTCTGGTGGGCAGCACCGCCCTGCTCCTCTCGGCGGCCCTCGCGGGACCGGCCGTCGCGGCCGGCCCCGCGTCCCATGAGCACACCCGCGAGGCCGTCGAGGCGGCGGTCGAGGCCGGCGTGCCCGGCGCGACCGCCACCGCGCGGGACGGCCACGGCGTCTGGTCCACCACCGCGGGTGTGGGCGACACCCGCACGGGCGAGCCGCGCTCGGCCGCCGACCGCTACCGGGTCGCCAGCATCACCAAGACCTTCGTCGCCACCGTCCTGCTCCAGCTGGAGGCGGAGGGCCGGCTCTCGCTGGACGACTCGGTGGAGCGGTGGCTGCCGGGCGTGGTCCGGGGCCACGGCCACGACGGCCGCGCGATCACCGTGCGACAGCTGCTGAACCACACCAGCGGCATCCACGACTACCTCGCCGACGCCGGCTTCCGCGACGCCTACTTCACCAAGGACGGCTTCTTCCGGCACCGCTACGACACCCGCACCCCGCAGGACCTGGTGGACTACGCGATGCGGCACGCGCCGGACTTCGCGCCGGGCACCTCCTGGCGGTACTCCAACACCAACTACGTCCTCGCCGGGATGGTGGTCGAGAAGGTGACGGGCCGGACGTACGCCACCGAGATCACCCGCCGGATCATCGCCCCGCTCCACCTGAGGGCCACCTCCGTGCCCGGCACGCGGATCACCCTGCCACGGCCGAGCAGCAGGGCGTACTCGACGTTCAAGGTCCCCGGCGGCCCGGCGTACGACGTCACGGCCCTCAACCCGTCCATGGCCTCCTCCGCCGGCGAGATGATCTCGAACTCCGCCGACCTGTCCCGCTTCTACGGCGCCCTGCTCGGCGGCGAGCTGCTCCCGGCGCGGCAGCTGAAGGAGATGAAGACCACGGTGGCCACGGAGGCCGACGCCCCCGGCGTCCGGTACGGCCTCGGCCTCATGAACACCCGCCTGACCTGCGGGGTCCATGTTTGGGGCCATGACGGCGGGATCCACGGCTCGGTGTCCGAGGCGGCGACGACGGCGGACGGCCGGCACTCCGTGGCGGTCAACTTCAACGGGGACTGGGCCGGGGACACGGCGGACGTGCTGGAGAAGGAATTCTGTTAGCCAACGTTTCATCCGCGTAGTTCCGCGTTAACTCGCGCGCAATGTCCGTACCGCCTCATATCGGCTAACCCGCTGTTCACGGGGATGGCTCGATTTTTGTGCAAGGCGGGTGGTCGTGTGCGTGCGAGGCACGGACTGCGTGTGTTGTCGGTCTACGAGGGTTTCTTCTCCGGAGGGGCCCGCATCCTGCACTCCGACGTCGTTCTGGGACTGGCCGAGGGCGGCCAGTCCCACCAGGTACTCAGCATCCATGGCGAGGTCCACCGCGAGGCCACCCGGCAGCGCATGGAGGACGACGCCTGCTACCGGGCGCTGACCGCCGGCGGGGTCGGCGTCACCTCGCTCGGCCGCACCGCCGGGCTGGTGGACGGCACGGTCGCGGCGAACGTTTTCAGCGGACCCGAGCTGGCCGAAACCGCTCGGTCCATGGCCGCGGCGGACGTCATCCTGTCGCTGAAGGAGCAGCCGCTGGCGCTGCTCAACCAGGCCGGTCTGCCCCGCCGCCCGGTGGTGGTCTGCCTGCACCGCTCCGACCCGGAGAACCAGGGGCCCGCCCTGGCCGAGCTGAAGGCCGCGATCGCCGACGGCACGGTGGCGGCCTGCGTGTGCTGCGCCGAGTCCACCCGGGACGCCTACGCGGCCGCCGGCATCCCGCGCGAGCTGCTGCACGTCATCCCCAACGGCGTGGACCTGCTCCGCTTCCGCCCGGACCCGGCCGCCCGGCTGGCGTTCCGCGCCTCCCTGGGCATCCCGGCCCCCGCACCGGTGACCGTCTTCGCGGCCCGCTACGCCGCGATGAAGAACGTCCCGCTCTTCCTGCGCGCCGCCCGCGCCTGGCTCGCCCGCGAGCCCGAGGGCCATGTCCTGATGTGCGGCGCGGGCATGAACGACACCAACCCGGCGCTGTGGGCCGACATCGAGATCGCGTTCGGCGCGGACCGGCACCTCGCGGAGCGGGTGCGCCTGCTCGGCGTGCGCCGTGACATGGAGACGGTGTACGCCGCCGCCGACGTCGTCGCCCTCACCTCCGCCTCCGGGGAGGCGGCGCCGCTGTGCCTGATCGAGGGCATGATGTGCGGCGCGGTCCCGGTGACGACGGACGTGGGCGACAGCGCGGAGATCGTCCGGGGCCACGGGTTCGTGACCCCGCAGGACCCCGCGGCCGTCGCCCTGGCCTGGTCGGCGGCGGTCGCCGGCCGCGCCGGTCTCGCCCCGGCGCTGGCGGCGAGCCGCGAACGCTTCAGCCGTACGCGCATGATCGCGGCGTACGCCGCCCTGCTCGACGCCGTGCACACCAAGGCCTCGCGCCTGCCCGAGCCGCTGTAACGGTCAGGACATCCGGGTGAGCACCGGCAGGTAGCCGAGGGACTGTCCCGGTGCCGTCGGGTGGTACGACTCGGTGATCGCCAGCACGTCGACACCGCGCAGCCAGGGCCGGGACGAGCAGATCTCGTGCCCGGCGAAGGCGGCGGTGACATCGGCGAAGGTGAACCCGTGGGCGGCGGCGCGCTGGGAGATCACGGCGTTGAGGTGGTCCACGGCGTCGTTCAGGGAGGCGCGTTCGCCGTCCGGGAGGCCCAGCGCGCAGGTGCCCTGGAGGTGGTACAGGTGCGGGTAGCCGAGCACCACGACACGGGCGGCGGGGGCCCGGTTCCGGATGGCCGAGTAGAGCCGGTCGAGGCTGGCGGAGAGGGACCCGTCCATGGTGGTGCGGGCCCGGGAGACGGCGGACAGGCACCCTTTGGCGCCGCCCAGCGCGCAGTTCGCGATGACGGAGACGAAGCCGGAGTCGCTTCCGCCGACGGTGAGCGTGACCAGTCCGGTGCGCGGGCTGAGGTGGCCGAGCTGGTCGGTCAGGACGTCGTCGGCGCCGGCGCCGTTGCACGCGGCGAAGGCGAAGGACGCCGGCGCGTGGGCCTCGGCCCACAGCACGGGGAAGGCCCGGCTGCTGCGCTTGCACTCCTTGCCGGATTCCAGGTAGTCGCCGGCTCCGGCACCGGAGGAGTAGGAGTCGCCGAGGGCCACGTAGCCGCCGGCCACGGTGCGGGGCGCCACTTGTGCCGTCGCGGGATCGGCCAACGCGCAGGCGGCCGCGAGGAGGAGGGAGCATGCGCCTGCCGCTATTCGAGGGTGTCTCATGACTCTCCTCTACCGCGGCCCGCCCCCGCCCCGCCCGCCCTGCTGGTCCGTTCCGGTGAGTCCTCACCCGGCCGGCGCAGGAAAACTGGAGAAGTGGCCGGCCCTCGCTACCGGGGCAGCACCACGACGTACGCGGCCGGGTCGCGGTCCCCGGACGCCATCAGCGCGGTCCGCACCACCGCCGCCTGCTGCTCCATGGAGTCCCGGAGCTTCTTCGGCGTGATGTACACGACCGTGATGCCGAGGCGTTCCAGGTGCTCGCGCTTGCGGGCGTACTCGGACCACAGCGCGTCGTCGTCCTGCCGGGGTGCGCGGGTGTCCAGTTCGACGGCGACGGCCTGGTCCGGCCAGTAGGCGTCCAGGCCGCCCAGGTGCGGGCCGCCGGGCAGGCGCAGGTCGACGTTCCAGACCGGGTCGGGCAGGCCGTACTCGCGGACCATCCGGTACAGGCGGTCCTCGGCGATCGAGCGGCCCTCGGCGAGCAGCGCGTCCACGGCGTCCACGACGTGCGGGCGGTTCAGCAGCTTGGCGAGGGTCAGCTCGCGGACCACGGCCGCCGGTTCGCAGTGGCCGCCGCGCACCGCCTCGGTCAGCAGCCGCCGTACCGCCTCCGCGTCCGTCAGCTCCGCCACCGCGTCCGCCAGCGCCCGTGGCACCGGTGCCACCGGCAGGCCGGTCACCGTCCGCGGGGCGGGCAGGGCGGGGGTGCGCTGGACGCGGACGTAGCCGGTGGAGCGCAGCCGGCGCTGGCGCGGGACCAGGACGTCCACGTGCTCCAGGGCGGTCAGCGGCGGGGTGGACGAGAAGCCGTGCAGGGTCAGCGCCGCCAGGCCGGTGAGCACCGCCTCCTGGTACAGCGGCCGGTGCGGGCTCTCGGCCGTCGGCTGGACCGGGACGCCCTGCTCCGTCGCGCGGGCCGCGTACAGCAGGGCCCCGTGCAGCCGCTCCTCGCCGGTGGGCGGGCCGGGGTGCAGCAGGATCACGTGCGGGAGCAGCTCCCGCCAGGGGCCGTCGGGGCGGCACTGCCCGGCCTGCTCGGCCGTCGTCACGCCGTGGGCGCGCAGCTGCGCGGTCGTCAGGACGCGGCGGTGGACGTCGGAGAGGTGGCGGAGGGGGCGGGGGGAGAGCGGGGTGTTGTGGGTCATGGCCTCGGGATTCCCGCGCCCGGTCCGGCCCGTAACCGCTGTTACACGCCCGTCGAGAAATGCGGACAACACGGGACTAAAGGTCAGGTGTTCGGATGCCGAGTAGGGACGGAAAACCCCTGGTCCGATCGGGTGCGGACCAGGGGTTACGGCTATGTTTGCCCGAATTTCGTAACGGTCACCGGCCGGGCAAGCTCAGGCCAAAGCTCACCGGCCGGCCGCCGCGTCACACTCCTGCGCGCGCAGCGCCCGCGCCAGGTCGTCCCGCGCCTCCAGCACCAGCCGGCGCAGCGCAGGCGCCGCGTCCCGGTGCGCGTCCAGCCACGCGTCCGTCGCGTCCAGCGTCTCCGGCCGGTCCTGGTAGGCCGGGAACAGGCCCCGCACCACGTCCATGCCGATCTGGATCGACCGCTCCCGCCACACCCGCTCGATCGCCGCGAAGTACAGCTGCGCGTACGGCGCGGTCAGCTCCCGCTGCGACGGCTGCTGGAAGCCCGAGATCGTCGCCTCCACCAGCGCGTTCGACAGCGCGTCGGACTCCACCACCTGCGCCCACGCCTGCGCCTTCACGGCCGCCGACGGCCGCGCCGCCAGGCAGCGCACCTGGTGCCGCTTGCCCGACGCCGTGTCGTCCCGGGCCAGCTCCGCCGCCAGCACCGACTCGTCCGCCGCCCCGTGCGCGGCCAGCGGCTCCAGGAACGCCCAGCGCAGCTCCTGGTCCACCTCCAGCCCGTCGATCTCGACCGTGCCGTCCAGCAGGTCCTTCAGCAGCTTCAGGTCCGGCTCGGCGGACGCCACGGACGCGAAGAACCGCGCCCACGCCAGCTGGTGCTCACTGCCCGGCTCCGCCTCCCGCAGCTCCCGCAGCGCCCCCTCCGCCAGCAGCTCCCCGCCGGTCTCCCGCCAGTCCGGCGCCGCGTAGTGCGCCAGCGCCGAGTTCGCCCAGGCGTGCAGCATCTGGAGCACCCCGATGTCCGACTCGCGGCCCGCGAACCGCAGCACGAGACCGATGAAGTCCCGCGCCGCCAGCAGCCCGTCCCGGGTCATGTTCCACAGCGCCGACCAGCACAGCGCGCGGGCCAGCGGATCGGTGAGCGCGCCCAGGTGCGTCCGCAGCGTCACCAGCGAGGTCTCGTCGAAGCGGACCTTGCAGTAGGTCAGGTCGTCGTCGTTGACCAGCACCAGCTCCGGCGCCTCGGCACCCGCCAGCTCCGCCACGACCGTACGCGGCTCGTGCACGTCCGTCTCCACGCGCGCGTAGCGCTCCACCGCGCCCTCGGGCGTACGGCGGTACAGGCCCACCGCGATCCGGTGCGGACGCAGCTCCGGATGCGACTCCGGGGCCTCCTGGAGGATCGCCAGCTCGGCGATCCGGCCGCCCTCGGTGTCCAGCAGCACCTGCGGGGTCAGCGAGTTCACCCCGGCCGTCTGGAGCCACGACGCCGCCCACGCCGTCATGTCCCGGCCGCTGGTCTCCGCCAGCACCGACAGCAGATCGCCGAGACGCGTGTTGCCGTACGCGTTCCGCTTGAAGTAGCGCCGGGAGCCCTCCAGGAACGCGTCCTGGCCGACGTACGCCACCAGCTGCTTGAGCACGGAGGCGCCCTTTGCGTAGGTGATGCCGTCGAAGTTCAGCTTGGCGTCCTCCAGGTCACGGATGTCCGCCGTGATCGGATGCGTGGACGGCAGCTGGTCCGCGCGGTACGCCCACGCCTTGCGGCGGTTGGCGAAGGTGATCCACGCGTCCTTGAAGCGGGTCGCGCCGACGTTCGCGAACGTGCCCATGAAGTCCGCGAAGGACTCCTTCAGCCACAGGTCGTCCCACCACTCCATGGTGACCAGGTCGCCGAACCACATGTGCGCCATCTCGTGCAGGATGACGTTGGCCCGCGCCTCGTACGACGCCTGCGTCACCTTCCCGCGGAAGATGTACTCCTCGCGGAAGGTCACCAGGCCCGGGTTCTCCATCGCGCCCAGGTTGTACTCCGGCACGAACGCCTGGTCGTACTTCCCGAACGGGTACGGGTAGTCGAAGTGGTCGTGGAAGAAGTCCAGGCCCTGCTTGGTCACCAGGAACACGTCGTCCGCGTCGAAGTGCGGCGCGAGCCCCTTGCGGCACATCGCGCCGAGCGGGATCTCCAGCTTCGTCCCGTCCTCGAAGGTCCGGGTGTAGGAGTCCGTCACATAGTGGTACGGGCCCGCCACCACGCACGTGATGTACGTCGAGATCGGCTTGGTCTCCGCGAACCGCCAGACGCCGTCGGCGAGTTCACCGGCGCCGTTGCTCCACACCGTCCAGCCCTCCGGCGCCCGCACCTCGAAGCGGTACGGCGCCTTCAGGTCCGGCTGCTCGAAGTTCGCGAACACGCGGCGGGCGTCGGCCGGCTCGTACTGCGTGTACAGATAGACCTCGCCGTCCTCCGGGTCGACGAAGCGGTGCAGGCCCTCACCCGTGCGCGAGTAGGCGCACTGCGCGTCCACGACCAGCTCGTTCTCCGCGGCCAGGTCCTCCAGCGCGATCCGGGAGCCGTCGAAGACCTCGCCCGGGTCCAGGTCCCGCCCGTTGAGCGACACGGACGTCACGCTCGGCGCGACCAGATCGGCGAAGCCGGCGGCGCCCGGCTCGTTGCAGCGGAAGCGGATGGTGGTCACCGAGCGGAACGTGCGCGGCTCGCCGCCCGCGTCGCCGACGGCGGACCGCAGGTCCAGGGACACCTCGTAGCCGTCGACGGACAGCAGGGCGGCCCGCTCCCGGGCCTCGTCGCGGGACAGATTCTCACCGGGCACGGACGGCACTCCCTCGTGATCGTGCGGATGGCGGCTGAACAGGACCGATCCTGCCATGTGCCCCTGACAGGGGTAACGGGGAATGGCACGGCCGGCGGCGGCGTTTCCCCAGGAAAGTGTTGCTGACGAGGAGAGACATGTCGGACAAGACCCCCGTCGACTTCTGGTTCGACCCGCTGTGCCCCTGGGCCTGGATGACCTCCCGCTGGATGCTGGAGGTGGAGAAGGTCCGGGACATCGAGGTCCGCTGGCATGTGATGAGCCTCGCCGTGCTCAACGAGAACCGGCTCGACGAGCTGCCCGAGGACTACCGCGAGATGCTCGCGACCAAGGCCTGGGGCCCGGTCCGCGTCGTCATCGCGGCCCAGCAGGAGCACGGCGCGGAGGTGCTCGGCGACCTCTACACCGCGCTCGGCACCCGCATCCACAACCAGGGCGAGGGCCCGGAGAAGCCGGCCGTGGCCGCCGCTCTGCGGGACGTGGGGCTGCCCGAGTCCCTCATGGACCACTGGGACTCCACCCCGTACGAGCCCGAGCTGCGCGCCTCCCACAAGGAGGGCATCGAGAAGGTCGGCCAGGACGTCGGCACCCCGGTCATCGCGGTGCCCGGCCCCGACGGCGAGCAGATCGCCTTCTTCGGCCCGGTCGTCACCCCCGCCCCCCAGGGCGAGGAGGCTGCCCGCCTGTGGGACGGCACGCTCGCCGTGGCCTCGGTACCGGGCTTCTACGAGATCAAGCGGACCCGCACCAAGGGCCCCGACTTCAGCAACCTGTGAATCCACGGTGACGGGCCCGGTTCAGCGCCGGGCCCGTTCCCGTGCCCCGGCCAGCAGCTCCAGGTGCTCCTCGTAGCCCTTCGCGTAGTACGCGGCCCGGTCCGGGTCGGGCTCGACGGTCCGGGTCGGCCGCGTCCACGCCCCCGCGTCCAGCGGCACGCCGAACCGCTCCGCCGCCGCGAGCACCGCGCCCCGCGCGCCGACCTCGCCCTCCACCACCTTCAGCGGCCGGCCCAGCACATCGGCCAGCAGCCCCGTCCAGGCGAGGCTGCGGGTGCCGCCGCCGCACACCGCGAGCGTTCCGGTCAGGCCCGCCGCCTCCAGACAGTGCCGGGCCGCGTAGCCGATGCCCTCGCAGGTCGCCCGGACCAGGTCGGCGGGGCGCGTCTCCAGGGAGACCCCGAGCAGTTCGGCCCGCAGCCCCGGCTCCACGAAGGGCGCGCGCTCGCCTGAGGGCGCGAAGTACGGCAGCACCCGCACCCCGCACGAGCCCGGCGGGGCCTCGGCGAGCAGGGCGTCCAGCTCCTGGTGCCGGGCCCCCGTCGTGCGCAGCACCCAGTCCAGCGCCGCCGTGCCGACCATCGCGGGCATCGCGCGCAGCCAGCGGCCCGGCCGGTCGGTGGAGATGTACAGCCCCGCCGGTTCACCGCCCAGGTCGAGGTCGGTGGTGGCGACCAGGCTCGCCAGACAGGTGCCGACGATCAGCAGGCCGTCGCCGGGCGCGGTGACGCCCGCGCCGAGCGCGCAGGCGGGCAGGTCGTACGGGCCGTTCGCCAGCGGGGTCCCGGCGGGCAGCCCCTCGCCGCCGCCCTCGCCGGTCGCGACCGGGTCGCCGATCGGGGGCAGCAGCCGGCGCCGGTGGGTCAGGCCGAGGAGTTCCACGGCCCTGTTGTCGTAACGCCGGGTGCGCGGGTCGAGGAACGGCATCGACGCGTCCGACACGTCCGTCACCGCCCGCGCGGCGCCGGTCAGCCGCTGGAAGACCATGTCCTTGCAGTAGACGGCCGCCGCGGCCCGGTCCAGGGCGGCCGGCTCGTGCCGGTCCAGCCAGGCCAGCAGTGGCCCCGGGCAGCCCGGGAACATCGCGCTGCCGGTGCGCCGGAAGACGGCCTCGAAGGTGCCGTCGGCCAGCCACTGGTCCACCAGTTCGTGCGCCCGGCCGTCCATCCAGGAGATCGCCGGCCGCACCGGGCGGCCCGCCGCGTCCACCAGCCACACCCCGTCGCCCTGCCCGGTCAGCCCCGCCAGCTCGACGGGCTCCGGCACCCGCGCGGTGAGCGCGCCGAGCACGGCGACGAGGGCGCCGTACACCTCCTCCATGTCCTGCTCGACGGCCCCGCCGCGCAGCTCCAGGCCCACCGGACGGGCCTCGACGGCGAGTTCCCGCCCGTCCCGGCCGAAGGCGGCGGCCTTCACCAGGGACGTCCCCACATCGATCCCGACGAACATGCCGACTCCTCTGTTCTGGCTTCGTTCGCCTGCGGCGGCGCGCCGCCTTCGGCTCTCCTCACGACCGACGCGTCGGCACAGTGAGCTTGGGCGGGGCCTTACCGGAGACAGTGCGCGAGCGGTTCCCCGCGCACCCAGCGGCCCACCTCGGCGGCGGCGATCCGCGCGGCCTTCTCCGCCACCGCGCGGCTGGCCCCGCCCAGGTGCGGGGTGAGCACCAGTCGGTCGGCCAGGGTGCGCAGCCGGGACTCCGCGGGGAGCGGTTCGCGGACGTAGGTGTCCAGGGCCGCCGCGGACAGCCGCCCGTCCGCCAGCGCGTCGCACAGCGCGTCCTCGTCCAGCAGCGGGCCCCGGGCCGCGTTGACCACCACCGCGCCCGGCGGCAGCAGGGCCAGCTCGCGGGCGCCGATCAGGCCGCGCGTCTCGGCGGTGAGCCGGGCGTGCAGGGAGACGACGGCGGACCGGTGCAGCAGGTCGTCCAGCGAGGACAGGCGCAGGCCGTGCACCTCGCCGCGCGCATACGGGTCGTACACCATCACCCGTGCCCCGAACGCGCACAGCACCCGGGCGACCCGGCTGCCGACCGCGCCGTAGCCGACGAGCCCGACCGGCAGGTCCTCCAGCTCCAGGCCGCTGTGCTCGTAGGTGTAGTACGAGGAGCCCGCCCAACTGCCCTGCCGGGCCAGCAGGTCGTGGGCCTGGGGGATGCGGCGCAGGGCGGCGAGCAGCAGGCCGACCGTGAACTCGGCGGTGGCGGCGGCGTTGCGGCCGGGCGCGAAGCACACGCGCACCTCGTGCCGCTCGGCCGCCTCCAGGTTGACGTTGACCGGTCCGCCCCGGCAGACGACGACCAGCCGCAGCGCCGGGCAGGCGGCGAGGACGCGTTCGGTGACCGGGCCCATCTGGGTGACCAGCACCTCGGCGTCGGCGAGGGCCGCGATCAGCTCGTCCTCGGCGTCGCTCGCCTCGCTCACCTCGGCCACCGGCCCGAACGGCTCCAGCGGCCAGCCCAGGGTCAGCTCCCGCACGGCGCAGTCCGCCTCCTTCGCGAGCGCGGCCGTGATGAGGGACGGCAGGACGAAGTGGTCGCCGGCGGCCACCACACGCACACCACTGGAGGTCATCGCAGGGAGTCTCCCGTCTCGGCGTCGAAGACATGGGTGAGCCCGGCCGCCACCCGGACCCGCTCGTCATGGGCGAGCCGCACCTCGGGCCCGGTGAGGACCACCAGGTGCCGCTCCACCCCGTCGAGGGCGAGGGTGGCGATGCCGGACTCCAGCAGGGGTTCGTGGGCGACGACCCGCGCGGGGATGCCGTCGGCACCGGTGAGGCGCAGGTCCTCGGGGCGGACGCCGACCAGCACCGGACGGCCCTCGGGCACCGGCACGGGCAGCGGGAGCCGCACCCCGGCGGACAGCCGGGCGTGGCCGCCGGTCCCGGCGACGGCGGGCAGCAGGTTGATCGCGGGCTCGCCGACGAAGTCGGCCACGAAGGCGGTGGCCGGGTGGTCGTAGATCTCGTACGGGGTGCCGAGCTGCTGGATGACGCCGTCCCGCATGACGGCGATCCGGTCGGCGAGGGACAGCGCTTCTTCCTGGTCGTGGGTGACGAGGATCGTGGTGTGGCCGGCGTCCCGCTGGATGCGCTTGAGTTCGCGGCGGGTGGTGTCGCGCTGGGCCGCGTCCAGGTGGGACAGCGGCTCGTCCAGCAGGAGCACGTCCGGTTCCCGGATCAGGGCGCGGGCCAGCGAGACCCGCTGTTTCTGCCCGCTGGACAGGCCGGCCGGGCGGGCGTCGAGGACGTCGGTGAGACCGACCCGCTCGGCGATCTCGGCGACCCTGCCCGCGACGTTCCCTCTGCGACTGCCGCGGCGGGCCTTCAGTCCGAACGCCAGGTTCTCCGCGACCGTCAGCGGCGGATACAGCGCGTAGTTCTCGAAGGCGACCCCGATGTTCCGCCGCCGCGCCGGCCGGTCCACCACCGAGGCGCCGCCGACCAGGATGTCCCCGCCGGTCACCGTCTCCAGTCCGGCGATCATCCTGAGGGTGGTGGACTTCCCGCAGCCCGAGGGTCCCAGCAGGCCCAGCAGCTCACCGGAGTCCAGGCTCAGGTCGATGCCGCGGACCGCCTCCACCGCCGGGCGGCCCCGCGACCGGTAGGTCTTGCGCAACTCACGTAGCTCCAGCGCGGTCATCGCCCTCCCTCGTGTCGGCGGCGGTGGCGCACACCTCGTAGCGCACCTTGTGCTCGTCCAGGTCGCGCAGCGCCTCGGGGGTGGCTCCGTCGTCCACCAGCAGCAGGTCGAAGCGGGAGAGCGGGGCCACCCGGTGCAGGGCGACCCGGCCCAGCTTGGTGTGGTCGGCGAGCAGCACATTGCGGGCGGCGACGTCGAGCATCGCCCGCTTCACGGAGACGATGTGCTGCTCCTGGTGGTAGGCGTAGCCGCCGTGCACGCCCGAGGTGGACACGAAGCCGACGTCGACGCGGAGTTGGCCGACGGCCTCCACGCAGGACACCCCGAGGAAGGAGGAGTGCAGCGGGTCGTAGTCGCCGCCGAGCGCCATCAGATGGATGCCCCGCTGGTCGGCGAGGAGGTTGATCGCCTCCAGGAAGTTGGTGACTACGGTGAGCGGGGTGATCTCGCCGAGCCGCAGCCGGCGGGCTATCTCCAGCGTGGACGTGGAGTCGTCCAGCAGGATGGCCATGCCGGGCTCGATCTGCCGCATCGCCCGCTCGGCGAGCGCGGCCTTCTGCGGGCGCATGGTCTTCAGCCGGTACTGCACGTTCGACTCGAACACCCCGGACGGCTGCGCGGTCACCCCGCCGCGGAACTTCCGTACGACGCCCTGCCGTTCGAGTTCGTCCAGGTCCCGGTGGATGGTCATCAGGCTCACCCCGAACCGCTCGGCCAGCTCGGCGGCGGTCGCCGAGCCCTCGGCGAGGACCAGTTCGGCCATGGCGGCCTGCCGGGCCGCGGGTCCCTGCTGTGCTCCAGTGCTGCTCATCACGCGCTCTTCCCGATCCGTCGTCCCGGGACATCCGCCCGGTCGGCCTCGAACACCAGCAGGTTCTCAGGCCGGACGGACAAGCGGACCGGGTCGTCGGGGCGCAGTCCGGCCGTCTCGCTCCGGGCGGCGACGAACGACAGGTGCTGGGCGCCGATCCGCACGGTCACCTCCACGGACCGGCCGAGCACCTCGGTGACGTACACCGTCCCGGCGAGCCGGTGTCCGTCGCCGGTGAGCGACACGTCCCGGGGCCGCAAACCCACCAGCACCTCGGTGCCGGCGGGAACCCGGACCGGCAGCGGCAGTCCGAGCGCCCCGTCCGCCGACCGGAAGCCCCCGGCCTCCGTCACCACCCCCGGCAGCAGATTGATCCGGGGCCGCCCGAAGGCCCGCGCGACCTCGGTGTCGTACGGCCGGTACCAGATGTCCTCCCGGGTGCCGGTCTGCACGATCCGCCCGTCCCGGATCACCCCGATCCGGTCGCCGAGCGCCAGCGCCTCCACGGAGTCGTGGGTGACGTACAGGGTGGTCGTGCGCTGGACGGCCCCGATCGCCTTCAGCTCGGCCCGCATCTGCTGGCGCAGCTTGGCGTCCAGGTGGGACAGCGGCTCGTCCAGCAGGAAGGCGCGGGCCGGGCGGACCAGCACCCGGCCGAGCGCGACCCGCTGCCGCTGCCCGTTGGACAGCTGCCCCGGCGACCGGTCCAGCAGGCCGCTGATGCCGAGCAGTTCGGCGATGGCACCGACCCGGTCCCGGGCCTCGGCGGCGGGCAGCCGGTGGCGCGGGGAGCGCAGCGGCGAGACCAGGTTGTCGTACACGGACCGGTGCGGGTACAGGGCGTAGCTCTCGAAGCACATGGCGACGCCCCGGTCGTACGGCTCCACGTCCCGCATGTCCCGGCCGTCGATCTCGACCGTGCCCGCGTCGGGCCGCTCGAGACCGGCGACGGTCTTCAGGGTGGTGGTCTTGCCGGCCCCCGACGGCCCCAGCAGACAGAAGAACTCCCCTTCCCGCACGTCGAGTTGGAGACCGTCCAGGGCGGTGGTGCGGCCGTACGCCTTCCGTACGTCCCGCAGCGCGATGCTCATGACTTCACCGCCCCGAACGACAGTCCGCGCACCAGGTACCGCTGGATGGTCAGCGCGAGCAGCAGCGGCGGGACGACGGAGACGAGGGCGGCGGCGGCCGTGAGCTGGTACTTGGGCCGGTCGCCGCCGAGGAAGGACAGCGCGCCGACGGTCACCGTCTGGGCCTGGCCGGAGGTGAGGATCAGCGGGAAGACGAAGTTGTTCCAGGCGAAGATGAACGCCAGCAGGGACACGGCCGCGATGCCCGGCCTGACCAGCGGCAGCGCCACCTTGAAGAAGGCCTGCGTGCGCGAGTAGCCGTCGAGCAGCGCCGCCTGCTCCAGCTCCGGGGTGAGATCGGCGAAGTAGGACCGCATGATCCACACCACCAGCGGCAGGGTGACCAGTTGCAGCACCCAGACCATGCCCACGTACGTGTCGAACAGGCCCAGCTTCTGGTACAGCACGAACAGCGGGATGATCACGGTGAGTTCGGGCGCGAACCGGAACGACAGCAGCGTGAACATGAGGTTCTCCGAGCCCTTGAACCGCCAGCGCGCGGAGGCGTAGGCGGCGGGCAGGCCCACGATGAGGGACAGCGCGACCGCGCCCACCGACACCACCAGGCTGTTGACGAAGAACCGGACGAACGGGATGCCCTCGCTGTCCCCGAGGACCGTGCGGTAGGCGTCCAGGGTCGGGGTGAAGGAGAAGTAGGTGCTGAAGAGCTGGTCGGCCGGCTTGAGGGAGAGGATCAGCATCCAGACGACCGGGAACAGCGCGAAGACGAAGTACAGGATCAGCGCGGCGTCGGCGAGCCACCCCGTGAGGCGCTTCCTCATGCGGACACCTCCGCCGCCTTCCGCTGGATCCGCCCCAGATGCCGGACCAGCACCATCGCGGCCAGGTAGACCACGGCCCACAGCACGATCGTGTAGGTGATCCCGAAGGAGTACCGCTGGAACCGGATCGCCTCCAGGTACGCCCGGATCTGGAGGACGACCGTGGAGTCGCCGGGGCCGCCCTCGGTCAGGGCGTAGATGATGTCGAAGACCTTCAGCGAGTCCATGAACCGGAAGATCACCGCGACCAGCACGTACGGCCACAGCATCGGCAGCGTCAGCCGCCGGAAGGTGTACCACCAGCCGGCGCCGTCCACGGCCGCCGCCTCGAACGGGGACGCGGGCAGCGACCGCAGCCCGGCCAGGGCGAGGATCGCCACGAACGGGGTGTAGACCCACACGTCCACGGCGATGGACGACAGCAGGGCGCCCGTCGGGGTGTCCGTCCACTGCACCCCGCCGAGCCCGAAGGGCTTCAGCAGGTGGTTGATCACCCCGACCGACGGCTGGAGCATCAGCTTCCACATGATCGCCGCGATCACCGGGGCGATCATCAGCGGCAGGATGAGGATCTTCTCCAGCACCCGTCCCACCCGCGAGGAGCGGTGCAGCAGCAGGGCGACCGAGACCCCGAGCAGGGTCTCCACCCCGGCCGCGCCGACCGCGTACAGCACGGTCACCCAGGCCGAGTTCCAGAAGGCGTCCTGAGTGAAGACCGTCTCGTAGTTCTGCCACCGGACCAGGTCGGGCTGCGGTTTGGCCGCCGAGAAGTCGAACAGCGTGTAGTACAGGCCGAGCGCGAACGGGTAGAGGATGCCGCAGGTCAGCAGCAGGGCCGGGACGACAAGGAGGTAAGGGCGCAGGGCGGTGCGCATCAGCCGACCTTCGGCTTCAGGTCGCTCGCCAGCCCGTCCAGCACGGACTTGGCGTCCTTCCCGCCGTAGATCTCCTGGAGGGCCGCCGCCCAGCTGGTGGTGGCGTCGAAGAACTGCGCCTGCGGGGTGAACTGGATCCTCGTCCGGTCCACGACCGTCTCGAAGGTCTCGATGAAGCCCGGCAGGTGCCGCATCTTGTCCTTGTAGGCGCCGTCCTGGCTGACCGACCTGCGCACCGGGTCGATGTGGTTGTCGGTGAGGGCCGCCCGGCGCAGATGCTCCTTGCCGGTGGCCCACTGGAGGAACAGCCAGCCGGCGCTCTTCCGCTTGCTCCTGGCGTTCATGCCGAGCGACCAGATCCACATGTTGGTGGCGAGCGAGCCGTCCGGCCCCTTCGGCCCCGGATGGAAGGCGATCTTCCCGGAGGCCGGCGAGGCGCCCTCCACGGCCTGGAAGTAGGCGGCGGTGTCCGCGTCGAACAGCATCCCGGCCTTCCGCGCGCCGAGATCGCTGGAGCACTGGTACCAGGTGTACGACGTCCAGGACGGCGGCCCGCCCTGCTTCACCATGCCCGCCCAGTCCTCGGTGAACGCGACGGCCTCCGGGGAGTTCATGGCGGGGGTGAGCTTCCCGCCCTCGACCGTGAAGTCACGCAGCCCGTCGCGGGCGTACATCGTCATGAACCCGGGGTGGATGGTGGCCCAGCTGCGCGACCCGCGCACGGCGATCCCGTACATCCCGTCGAACCCGGCACCGGGCGCCTTCTTCTTGATCACCCCGGCCAGCTCGCGCAGCTCATCGAAGGACTCGGCCGGTTTCAGCCCCAGCTTGCGGAACACCTCGGTGTTGTAGGCGACCACGTTGGTCTCCCAGCCCCACGGCAGCGCGTACTGCCCGCCCCGGCCCAGCGGCGCGCCCGCCTTCAGCGACCACTGGTCGGCCTGGAGCAGGTTCGGGAAGAAGTCCTCCTGGTCCCACTCGGCGCCGGTGGCCGAGGAGTTGCGCATCCAGGGGCCCAGGTCCTCCAGCCAGCCCGGCGGGCCGTACTGCCACACCATGTACGCGCCGAGCATGAAGACGTCGTAGGAGGCGCGCCCGCTGGACAGGTCGACGGTGAGCTTGTCGAAGTAGTTGTCCTCGGGGAAGACGTCGTACTTCACCTCGATGCCGGTCTTCTCGGTGAAGGACTTCAGGTCGGCGATCAGGGCGTCCGCGTACGGGTGCTTGTTCAGCAGCACCTTGACGGTGGTGCCCTTCTCCCGCTTCCAGTCGAACGACCCGGTGACGTCGTCCGCCGCCGAACCCCCGTCCTTGTCCTGCCCGTTGCCGCCGAAACCGGCGCCGCAGCCGGAGAGCAGCGGGGCGGCGGCGAGAGCCCCGGTGAGCGCGAGGAAGCGTCGGCGGTCGTGCACGTGCCTGTCCATCCGGGACCTCCGTCGGTGGGGCGGTGGGGTCGGGCGGGTTAACAGTGCGAGTCGACTCGACAACAAGGTGTAACGGCGACGAAAGCCCGTCAATCCCTTGTGCACGAGGAAATCAGGGGGAAATCTCAGAGGGGCATGGGAAGTTCACACGGCCGTTCGCGATGTGCGGGAGGTTCGGATGGATGGGGCGTGGCTCGGGGTCGACCTCGGCACGCAGGGGGTGCGGGCGCTGCTCGTGACGGCCGACGGCGGGGTCCTCGGCAGCGGATCGGCGCCGCTCACGCGCGGCCGGCGGGAGGGGGTGCGGCACGAGCAGGACCCGGAGGAATGGTGGACGGCGGTGTGCGCGGCCTGCCGGGCGGCGCTCGCCGGGGTGCGGGCCCGGGTGGCCGGGGTCGCGGTGTGCGGGACCTCCGGGACCGTCCTGCTCACGGACGACGAGGGGCGCCCGCTGGGGCCGGCGCTGATGTACGACGACCGGCGGGCGGCCACCCAGGCGGGCCGGCTGCGCTCGGCCGGGCTCCCGGTGCAGGACACCTGGGCGCTGCCCAAGGCACGGTGGCTGGTGGACGCGCACGGCCCCGGCCGGATCGCCCACCAGCCGGACGTGATCACCGCCCGGCTGGTCGGGCACCGGGTGCCCAGCGACTCCAGCCACGCCCTGAAGACGGCCTACGACCTGCGGCGCGAGGCCTGGCCCGACCTCACCGGACTCCCCGCGGGCGCCCTCCCGGACGTCGTACGCCCCGGCACCCGGCTCGGCGAGGTCTGCCCGGCCGCCGCCGACGCCACCGGCGTCCCGGCCGGCACGCCCGTCATCGCGGGCATGACCGACGGCTGCGCCGCCCAGATCGCCGCCGGGGCGCTGCGCGAGGGCGCGTGGAACTCGGTGCTGGGGACGACGCTGGTGCTGAAGGGCGCGGCGGCGGAGCCGGTGTCCGACCCGGCGGGCGTGGTCTACAACCACCGCGCGCCCGGCGGCGGCTGGTGGCCGGGCGGAGCCTCCAGCGTCGGCGCCGGCGTCCTCACGGCCCGCTTCCCGGGCGCGGACCCGGCAGCGCTGGACGCCCGCGCCGCCGCCTTCGAACCCTCGACCGCCGTCGCGTACCCCCTGGTCTCACCCGGCGAACGCTTCCCCTTCCACGCCCCGCGGGCCACGTCCCTCCTGCTCGGCGACCCGCAGTCGGACGCCGACCTGTGGGCGGCCCTCCTCCAGGGCGTGGCCTTCACCGAACGCCTCTGCCTGGACTACCTCCACCATCTGGGCGCCCCTCTCGACGGCACCCTCACCGTCACCGGCGGCGCCGCCCGCAGCGCCTACTGGACCCAGCTCCGCGCCGACATCCTGGGCCGCCCGCTACGGGTACCGGCCCGCACCGAACCGGCTCTGGGCATGGCGGCGCTGGCCGCGTACGGCACCGGGGCGGGGCCGACGCTCGCGAAGGTGGCGGAGGGCATGGTGCGGCCCGGCACGACGATCGACCCCCGCCCGGACCGCACCCCCCGCTTCACCGAGCCGTACGCCCGGCTGGTGGGGGAGCTGGAGGTGCGGGGATGGCTGCCGCGCGCGGTGGCGGAACACGCGCGGGCGCGGCTGTGAGGCGGGACGGCTGGTTCGGCACCGCCGGTCACCGCCGTCGTGGCCGCGCGCCGTCGCGGAGGAAACGAGGGCACGCGGAAAGAGGGGGATGCCGCAGGCGTCGCCCGGGATACTGCTGACCATGACTGCCACCACCCTCCTCCTCGCCCGGCACGGTCAGACCGTCTGGCACGCCGAGAACCGGTACGCAGGGGTGAGCGACGTGGCTCTCACGGACACCGGGCGCGCTCAGGCCGAGGCGTTGGGGCGGTGGGCCGCCGGACATCCCGTGGACGCGGTGTGGACCTCGCCCCTGTCCCGGGCGATCGTCACCGCCGAGCCGGCCTGCCGGGCCCTCGGTGTCACCGCGCGGCGCGAACCCGGCCTGCGCGAGTGCGACTTCGGTGTGGTGGAGGGCCGTACCCTCGCGGAGTTCGCGGCGGAGAACCCGGCCGCGGCGGAGGCGTTCCGCGCCGACCCGGTGGCGCACCCGTTCCCCGGCGCCGAGGACCCCCGCGCGGCTGCGGCGCGCGGAACGGCCGCGCTGCGCCGGATCGCCGCCGCCCACCCCGGCGGACGCGTCCTGGTCGTCGCTCACAACACCCTGCTCCGCCTGACGCTGTGCTCCCTGCTGGGCATTCCGCCGGCGGAGTACCGCAGGGTGCTCCCTCGGTTGCGCAACGCGGCGGTGAGCGAGATCCGCGTCGACGGGGACAGCACCGCGCTGCTCTCGCTCAACCTGCCGTGCGCGTAAGGGAAGACCCCCGTGAGTCACGTCCTCACGGGGGTCTTCTCTCATCCGCCTGCCGCCGTGAAGGGTGAGAAGACGATCACGAGGCAGGACGCTCTCACGGGGCCAGGAGCAGGACGTTCGCGCGGGACTTCGCCGCCTCGTACCGCTTCGCCACGTCCTGCCAGTCGACGACCTGCCACATGGCCTCGATGAAGTCGACCTTCTGGTTGCGGTACTGGAGGTAGAAGGCGTGCTCCCAGGCGTCGAAGACCAGGATCGGGGTGGAGCCCTGGCCGACTTTGCCCTGGTGGTCGTAGACCTGCTCCACGATCAGCCGCCCGCTCAGCGGCTCGTGGGCGAGGATGCCCCAGCCCGAACCCTGGGTGGTCGCGGCGGCCTTGGACAGCTGGGTCTTGAAGGCGGCGAAGGAGCCGAAGGACTCCTTGATCGCCTCGGCCAGCTCGCCCACGCCGTCGGCGGCCAGCGGCTCCCCGCCGCCGTCCTTCGGGCCCGTCATGTTCTGCCAGTAGATCGAGTGCAGGATGTGCCCGGACAGATGGAACGCCAGGTTCTTCTCCAGGCCGTTGACCGAGGCCCACGACTCCCTGTCCCGCGCCTCGGCGAGCTGCTCCAGCGTGTCGTTCGCGCCCTTCACATAGGCCGCGTGGTGCTTGTCGTGATGCAGCTCGATGATCTCGGGACTGATCACGGGCGCGAGCGCCGCGTAGTCGTAGGGCAGGTCGGGCAGCGTGTAGACGGGCATGGGTGATCCCCTCCGGAAGCTTATTGCAAGTGGCTTGCAACTACACGCTAGCAACAACAACATCGGGGCAACGGAAAGGCCCCCACGTGTCGCACGTGGGGGCCTCACCGGGGCGGGGTGGTCAGCTCCTGGCCCGCGCCCGCTGCCAGGCGTAGCCCACCGCCGCCAGGACCAGCGTCATGCCGCCCGTCGAGTACAGCTGGACGCGGGTGTCCGGTTCGCGGGCCATCAGGACGAAGATCGCGGCCATGCCGGCCAGGGCCACCCAGGTCAGCCAGGGGAAGCCCCACATGCGGACGACCAGCTTCTCGGGGGCCTCGCGTTCGATGCGGCGGCGGAGCAGCAGCTGGGAGACCGCGATGAAGATCCAGACGACCAGGATGACCGCGCCGATCATGTTCAGCAGCCAGGGGAAGACGTCGTCGGGCCGCCAGTAGCTGAGCAGCACGCAGACGAAGCCGAAGAAGCAGGAGGTGAGGACCGCGACGCGCGGCACCCCGCCGGACAGCGCGGCCAGCGCCTTCGGGCCCTGGCCGCGCTCGACCAGCGAGTAGGCGATGCGCGAGGAGCCGTAGATGTTGGCGTTCATCGCGGACAGCAGGGCGACCAGGACGACCACGTTCATCAGCCGGCCCGCGCCGGGGATGCCCAGGTGGTCGAGGGTGGCGACGTACGGGCCCTTCGCCACGACCTCCTCGGAGTCCCAGGGAACGAGGGTGACGACGACCGCCATCGAGCCGATGTAGAACAGGGCGATCCGCCACATCGCCGTGCGGACGGCCGAGGCCACGCCCCGCACCGGGTCCTCCGACTCGGCCGCCGCGATGGTGACCGTCTCCAGACCGCCGTACGCGAAGACCGAGGCGAGCAGGCCGACCAGCAGGCCCTCGCTGCCGTGCGGCAGGAAGTCGCTCAGGTTCGACGCGCCGGGGGAGTCGGTGCCGGGCAGCACGCCGGCGATCGCCAGCCCGCCCAGGATCAGGAACAGGCTGATCGCACCCACCTTCAGCGCGGCGAACCAGAACTCGAACTCGCCGAAGTTCTTCACGGCGGCCAGGTTCGCCCCGCAGAAGACGACCATGAACAGCGCGACCCACATCCACTGCGGGGTGCCCGGCAGCCAGCCCTGGACGATCTTCGCGGCGCCGATGCCCTCCAGACCCACCGCCGTACAGAGCAGGACCCAGAAGGACCAGCCCGCCGCGAAGCCCGCCCAGGGGCCGATCGCGCGTTCGGCGTGCGCGGAGAAGGAGCCCGAGGACGGGTAGGCGGCGGACATCTCGCCGAGCATCCGCATCACCAGCATCACCAGGACGCCGGAGAGGGTGTAGGCGATCACGATGGACGGGCCGGCGGCGGCGATGCCCGCGCCGGAGCCGACGAAGAGGCCCGCGCCGATCACCCCGCCCAGGGCGATCATCGACAGATGGCGCTGCTTGAGGCCGTGGGAGAGGGAGGCGTCCGCCCGCTGCTGCGGCGGCGTCTCCGTGGTCGTGCTGCTGGGCATGGGGGGCGGCTCTCCCAGTGCAATAGGCGGGCAAAAACTCCGCCAGTCTGGGCGGCCCGTCCGCTCACGCGGCAGGGCTGCCCATTATCCGGACACCCGGCGTACACAGGGTGAATTCACGGTTACGCCGCCACCGGCGTGTAGTGCGACGCGTCACCCTCGATGGAGTAGCTCTCCTTGCCCTCGACGCCGACCGGGACCTCACCGGCGACGGTCACCCGGTGCAGGCGGCGCGGCAGGCCGTCGTAGTTGTCGATGGCGTAGTGCTGGGTGATGCGGTTGTCGAACAGGACCAGCTGGTGCTCCGACCAGCGGTGGCGCAGCACGTTCTCCGGGCGGGTGACATACGCCTGGAGCAGGTCCAGGATCGTGCGGGACTCGCCCGCCGACAGGCCGACGATCCGCTGCGCGAACCCGCCGATGAACAGCCCGCGCTCGCCGGTCAGCGGATGGACCCGGACCACCGGATGGGCGGTGCGGTACGTGATGGAGGTGAACCGGGCGCGCTGGGCCGCCCGCTCCTCGTCGATCTCCTCGTCCGGCACCGCGTAGTCGTAGTCGTTCGTGTGCTCCGCCCACAGGGTGTCGGCGAGGCGGCGCAGCGGCTCGGGCAGGCCGCGGTAGGCCGCCGCCGCGTCGGCGATCAGCGTCTCGCCGCCGTACGGCGGGACGGTGAGCGAGCGCAGGGTGCTGGCCTGCGGCGGGTTGAGGACGAAGGTGACGTCCGTGTGCCAGTGGTTGGCGCGGCCACGCTCGCTGTCGACCGGCAGCACGTTCGGGGCGCCGTCGACCGCGCCGACCGTCGGATGGGCGGTGGTGAGGTCGCCGAGGTGCCGGGCGAAGGCCTGCTGGCCGGCGTCGTCCAGATGCACGCCGTCGAAGACGAGCGCCTTGTGGACGTTGAGCGCCTCCCGGATCGCGGTGACCTCCTCCGGGGCGAGCGGGCGGGAGATGTCGACGCCGGAGACGCGCGCGCCGATGCGGGCGGTGACCTTGGTGATCTCGATGGACATGACGGGTTCCTCTCGGACGAGGGCGGGCGCGGGCGTGAGGTACTGGTTGGCGGGGCGGGGCAGGCCGTAGCGCTCCCGCAGGGTCCGGCGGGGGCCGTACTCGCTGCGCAGCAGGCCACGGGCGCGCAGCAGCGGTACGACGTGCTCGACGAAGGCGTCCAGACCGGAGGGCAGCACGGCCGGCATGACGTTGAAGCCGTCGGCGGCGCCTCGCGTGAACCAGGTCTCGATCCGGTCGGCGACCTGCTCGGGCGTCCCGGCGAAGGTGAGGTGCCCGCGCCCGCCACCGAGCCGGCCGATGAGCTGCCGGACGGTGAGCCGGTCGCGCCGGGCCAGCTCCACGACGAGCGTGTAGCGGCTCCTGGCGCCCTCGATGGCGGACTCGGGCGGCAGGTCGGCGGGGAGCGGGCCGTCCAGCTCCAGCGTGCCCGCCGGGAGGTGCAGCAGGTTCTCCAGGCGGTCCACCCCGTGCCGGTACACGATGTGGTCCTCGAGCAGCTGCTCGGCGGCCCGCGCCTCGGCCTGCGTCGACCCGAGCACCGGGACGATCCCGGGCAGCACCTTCAGGCGCCCGGGGTCCCGGCCGGCCTGTGCGGTACGGGCCTTCAGGTCGGCGTAGAAGGCCTGGGCACCGGCGAGGGTCTGCTGGGCGGTGAACACCGCCTCCGCGTACCGGGCGGCGAAGGCCTTGCCGTCCTCGGAGGACCCGGCCTGGACCAGCAAGGGGTACCCCTGCGGGGTGCGCGGCACATTGAGGGGGCCGGCGACGCTGAAGTACGTCCCCCGGTGCCGGGGCGGGTGGATCTTGCCGTCGTCGCCCCAGACGCCGGCCGCCTTGTCGGCGACGATCGCGTCGTCCTCCCAGCTGTCCCACAGCTTGAGGGCCACGTCCAGGAACTCGGCGGCGCGCGCGTACCGCTCCGCGTGCGGGGGCTCCTCGGCGAGCCCGAAGTTGCGGGCGGCCTCCTTGCCCGCGGTGGTGACGATGTTCCAGCCGGCCCGGCCGCCGCTGATGATGTCCAGCGAGGCGAACCTGCGGGCCAGGTTGTAGGGGGAGTTGTAGGAGGTGGAGGCGGTGGCGATCAGACCGATGTGCTCGGTGGCCGTCGCCAGCGCGGTCAGCAGGGTGAGCGGTTCCAGCGCGCCGGCCGGCCGCTGGGCGAGGTCGCTCCACAGCTGGGGGCCGTCGGCGAGGAACAGCGAGTCGAAGGTGCCGCGCTCGGCGATCCGGGCCAGCTCGACGTAGTGACCCAGCTCCACGTGGGCGTACGGGTCGCTCTCGGGGAGCCGCCAGGACGCCTCGTGATGGCCGGTGTTCATCAGGAACGCGTTCAGACGGAGCTTTCTCGTGGTCACCGGTGGTCCTCCGTGACGCCGAGGGCGGCCAGCAGCCGCTCGCGGTACTCGCCCAGCAGCGGCTCGCGGTAGGAGCGCGGGTGGGGACGGTCGATGGTCAGGTCGAGGCCGATCCGGCCCCGGTCCAGGACGAGGACCCGGTCGGCGAGCACGATCGCCTCGTCCACGTCGTGGGTCACGAGCAGGACGGACGGCCGGTGGCGCGTCCACAGCTCGCGCAGCAGGTGGTGCATCCTGATCCGGGTGAGCGCGTCCAGCGCCCCGAACGGCTCGTCCGCCAGCAGCAGCTCCGGCTCGCGGACCAGGGAGCGGGCCAGCGCCGCCCGCTGGGCCTCGCCGCCGGACAGCTCACCGGGCCAGGCCCGCTCCCGTCCCGCGAGGCCGACCTCCGCCAGCGCGGCCCGGCCGCGCTCCTCGGCGTCCTTGCCGTCCAGACCGAGCAGGACGTTGTCCAGCACCCGGCGCCAGGGCAGCAGCCGTGAGTCCTGGAACACCACCGACACCCGCTCGGGCGCGGTGAGCCGCCCGCCGCCCGCCACTCCGTGGTCGAGCCCGGCGACCGCCCGCAGCAGGGTCGACTTGCCGGAGCCGCTGTGCCCGAGCAGCGCCGTGAACTGTCCGGCGGGCAGCTCGAGGTCGATGCCGTCGAGGACGGTACGGCCCGCGAACGACCGGGTCAGACCGCGCAGCCGCACGGCGGGCCGGGTCAGTTGCTCAGTGTGCGGCGCCATGACAGCACCCTCCGTTCGATCAGACGGACCACGCTGTCGGAGACCAGGCCGAAGACGCCGTAGATCAGCAGGCCGACCAGGATGACGTCGGTCTGGCCGTAGTTCTGCGCCTGGAACATCAGGTAGCCGAGCCCGCTGGTGGCGTTGATCTGCTCCAGGACCACCAGGCCCAGCCAGGAGCCGGTGACGCCGAGCCGGAGTCCCACGAAGAATCCGGGCAGCGCGCCGGGGATGACGACCTGGCGGACGAAGGCGAACCTCGACAGGCCCTGCGCCTCGGCGAGTTCGACGAACCGGCTGTCGATGCCGGACAGCGCGGCGTGCGTGTTCAGGTAGAGGGGGATGTAGACGACGATCGCGATGATGGCGATCTTGAAGGTCTCGCCTATGCCCAGCCAGAGGATGAACAGCGGGATCAGACCGAGGGTCGGGATCGCCCGGTTCAGCTGCACGGTCCCGTCGATCAGCGCCTCCCCGGCCCGGCTCAGGCCGGAGGCGAGCGCGAGCAGCACCCCGGCGGTCAGGCCGATCGCGAAGCCGTATCCGGCCCGCGTGAGGGAGGTCAGCACATCGGTGGGCAGGGTGCCGTCGGTCCACAGACGGCCGGCGGTGCGCAGGACGGTCCAGGGCGCGGGGATCGCCCCCGGATCAAGCGCTCCGGCGGCCGAGGCGGCGGCCCACACGGCGAGCAGCACCAGCGGGCCGGCCAGCCGGGCGGCGGGCAGCCGGCGGCCGGGGGAGAGCCGGCGGCGCCGGCGGACCTGGGGGAGGTCCCCGGCGGCGGTCCGGGGGACGGCGGTCGTCGTGGTCACGGCGGTCACCTCCGGTACTCCGCCGGTACGGACCGGGCGGCGATCGACTCGAAGCGGTGGTCGAACAGCGACGACACGTCGAACTTCTTCACGAAGCCCCCCTCGGCGAGCAGATCGGCGGTCTCCTGCTCCCACCTGATCGCCTCGTCCCAGCTGGGCGGGAACAGCGGCTTGTTGGCCAGTGCGGAGATGCCCCGTGCCTGCTCCGGGGTCAGGTTCTGCGTCTTGACGTAGAACTCCTCGTTCCACACGTCCGGGTGCTCGTACGTCCACACCTGGCCCTGGGCCCACCGGGGGACGTAGGCGGCGATCGCGGCGGCCTTCGCCGGGTCGTTCAGCACGGACTGCGGCGCCCACAGCAGGTTGAGCAGGTCGACCACGTCGGTCCTGATGACGTGGGCGCCCTTCCCCTCGTACTGCTTCAGATACGCCGGCGCCTGACTGTTGGCGAGCGGGGCGATGTCGACCTGGCCGGACTGGAGGGCGGTCAGGAACTGGTTGCTGGTCAGCGGGACCAGCTTCACCTCGTCGTAGGCCAGGCCCGCCCGCTTCAGCGCCCGCAGCAGGACGACGCCCTGGGCCTGTCCCTGGGAGAAGGCGAGCTTCCTGCCCCTGAAGTCCCCGACCGTGCGGATGTCGCTGCCGGGCTTGGTGGCGAAGAGGTAGTTGGGCTTGCGGGTGATGCCGATCGCCACGATCTTCGCGTCGAAGCCCTGGTAGTGGGCCTGGATCGGCGGGATGCCCGCGTTGTTGGCGAGGTCGAGGGACTGGGCGCGGAAGGCGTTGATCACGTCAGGGCCCGCCCCGATGTTCACCCAGTCCGCCACGGTGAACGGCGGCTTGGGCAGCTTCGCCAGCCGGAACTGGAGTTGCTGGGTGTTCTGGTAGGAGGCGATCTTCAGGCTGGTGCCGGCCGGGACCTTGTCGGCGAGCGGCCTGGTGGCGGCGCCGTGGGTGTCGGCGGCGGCGTTGCCCCGGGCGCAGCCGCTGAGGCCCGTGGCGGCGGCGGACGCGCCGAGCAGGGAGGCGAGAAAGACACGACGGTGCATGGGAGGACTCCCAGGAGAAAAAGAAGAGAAAAGCAGGAAGAATTCCGGGAGAAGCAGGCCGGAGGAAGAGAACTCACGCAGCGGGAAACACGCGCTTCATGCGCGGCAACATGTCAGCAACAGAGGGTGCGACAGTGCGTGAGAGGGCTCATGGCCAGGATGTTCCCGGCCGTGCTCGATCCCTGTCAACATTCCGAGTTTCTGAATTAAATACCCTCAGGTGACGCACCCAGCGGATCCCGGAACAACGCGTCCAGGACGACGGATCCGCCCGCCACCGCCAGCACGGAATACGGGAAACTCGTCGGGACGACAACGGCGGAACGCGTCGCACCGACGGCGTCCCGCAACGCGTCGAGGCAGCCCTCGACATGGATGACACCGACCTCGGTGACGACGACCGTCTCCGGGTTGAGCACGTCCAGCAGCAGCCCGGCCGCCCGTCCGGTCGTGCGCGCCCGCTCCACCAGCAGCCGCCGGGCCACCGGGTCCCCGCCCGTTGCCGCGGCCACCACGCGCATCGGGTTGGCCGAGTCGGTCACCCCGGCCGCCCGCGCCCGCCGGCACAACGTCCGTTCGCTCAACTCCGCTTGCAGGCAGCCGGTACGGCCGCACGCGCACGGCTCGGTGCCGCCGGGCACCGGCAGATGGGCGATGGCTCCGGCCGCCGACCGGGGGCCGTAGTGCACCGCGTCATGGGTGGCGAAGGCGGCGTCCACCATGTTGCCGACGAAGAGATGCAGCACGCTGCGGCTGCCCCGGGCCCGCCCGAACAGCCGCTCCCCGTGCACCAACGCCCGCGCGTGCCCGTCCACCTGGACCGGCAGGCCGGTGCGGGCGCCGAGCAGCTCCCGCACCGGCACGTCCCGCCAGCCCAGCAGCTCGTGCTCGACCACGGTGCCCGTCTCCCGGTCCACCCAGCCGCCGACCGCCACCCCGACCCCCAGCGGGCGCCGGCCCGGCACCCCGGCGAGCAGCCCCGCGAGCCCTTCGGCGGCGCGGGCCACCACCCAGCCCGGGTCGGTCCGTTCGTGCCGCAGCTCCCGCCGCGCCACCACCCGGCCCCGCAGATCCAGCAGCGCCACCGTGGTGTACGGCACGGCCACATGCACCCCGGCGACCAGGAAGCGGGAGTCGTCCAGGTCGACGGGGACGTGCGGCCGGCCGACCCCGTTCGAGCGGCGGGGCGCGGCCGACTCCCGGATCAGGCCCCGCTCGGTGAGCCGGGCGCAGTGCTCGGTCACCGACGCCGGGGACAGCCCGGTCAGCCGGGCGATGGTGCTGCGCGCCACCGGGCCGTGCTCCAGCACGGAGCGCAGCACGACACTGGCGCTGGTGCGCCGCCGGTCGCTGTCGGCGGCACGCGGCACGGGTGAGGGCAGGATGGGAACGGCGGTGCGGGGCATGGAGGACCGTCCTCGGGAGCGGGGCCGACACGTCTCGGAGACTCGGAGAGGCTGAGGCGTGCCGGACGGCCCGCCCCTATCCCGGGCGGCGACAGGTGGCCGTGCCCTGGCGTCGCAGGTCGACATAGCGACGCGAGGTGAGAAAGCGGGCCTGGGCAACCATGGCTGAAGGGTAGGGCAGGAAGAGGGAATCCGACCAGATGACCAGGGTTCGTTTGGTGAGACCGCACAGTTCCGCCGGCACCCGCTTCACGTGAGCGAAACGTCCCTGCCTCAGTGATCAGGGTCACGCCCGACCCGTGTATCCGGCACTCTTTGTCCGGAGCCCACGAAGCTCTTGTTCCGCCCTTTGTCGGGCGCTGACGGTGATCGGCCGCAGCCCGCTCGGATAGCGTCACCCTGTCCCAGCATGTCCCCGTCACCCGCGGAGTCCCCATGAGCACCGCCATCGCCACCGCCCGCCCCGGCGCCGTCCTCGCCGACCTGCTGCCCGCGTCCCGCGTCCGTGACGTCGCCCTCGTCGTCGGCGGCGCGGTGCTCACCGGTCTCGCGGCCCAGCTGTCCGTGCCGGTGCCCGGCTCCCCGGTGCCGGTGACCGGCCAGACCTTCGCCGCGCTGCTCGTCGGCACCTCGCTCGGCGCCCGGCGCGGTTTCCTCTCCCTCGCGCTGTACGCGGTCGCCGGTGTGGCGGGTGTGCCGTGGTTCGCGCAGGGCGACTCCGGCGCGGGCATGGTCTCCTTCGGCTATGTCCTCGGCATGCTGCTCGCCTCCGCCCTCGTCGGCGCCCTGGCCCGGCGCGGCGCCGACCGCTCCCCGCTGCGCATGGCCGGCACGATGATCCTCGGCGAGGCCGTCGTCTACGCGGTCGGCGTCCCCTACCTGGCCCTGGCCGCCCACCTGTCCGCGTCCCAGGCCGTCGCGGCCGGCCTCACCCCGTTCCTGATCGGTGACGCCCTCAAGGCCGCCCTGGCGATGGGCGTGCTGCCCACCGCCTGGAAGCTGGTCGACAAGCGCTGACGCCGTAGTACCCGCGGAAGAGGCTCGCCGGATCGCAGATCTCCTGCACCCCGGCGAGCCCTTCCGCGTCTCGGAACCGCGCAGCCCCGCCTGGACCACCCGCCCTCAGCGGACGCCGCCCGCACCCGGGACCGTACGCGCCGCGGGGCGACGGTGATCCCGCCCAGCCGCTTCGTCGTCGCCAGCAGCCCGCCCTCGTAGCCGCGCCGGGCGGCCGTCCCCGGTAGCCCGCACACCCACGGGCAGGCCCCGCCGGGCCGCGTACCGTACGGCGTCAGTCGGTGCGCCGGTCCGTGTGCGTCAGGGAACGCAGCACGGCCGCATGACCTGACAATTTCCGTCAGGTCATGCGGCCAGGTCATGCGGCCACGCCGGGCCGGTGTCGGATCAGCCGACGGACACCTTGTCGGCCGGGGCCTCGGCCGCGGGGGCCGGGCGGCCCGCCCGGATCCGCTCCTTCACCACGGCGATCACCAGCACGATCGCCGCGACCAGCAGCGACAGCAGCACGGTCTCGCGGCCGTCGTGCTCGGTGTCGGTCAGCATGTAGCCGAGGACGAACACGATCAGCGCGGCCGTCGCCCAGGTCAGGTACGGGTACAGCCACATCCGCACGACGAGCTTCTCCGGCGCCTCGCGCTGGATGATCTTCCGCATCCGCAGCTGCGAGAAGCAGATGACCAGCCACACGAACAGGGCCACCGCGCCGGAGGAGTTGACGAGGAAGAGGAAGATCTTGTCCGGGGACAGGTAGTTGAAGAAGACGGCGACGAAGCCGAACACCACCGACGCGAGGATCGCCGCCATCGGCACGCCCCGGCTGTTGACCCGTGCGAACGCCTTCGGCGCGTCGCCCCGCTCGCCGAGCGAGAAGGCCATGCGGGAGGCCGTGTACAGGCCGGAGTTCAGGCAGGACAGCACCGAGGTCAGCACGATGAAGTTCATGATCTGACCGGCGTGCGCGATGCCCAGCGAGTTCAGCGCGGCGACGTAGGAGCCGTCCTTCGCGATGGACGCGTCGTCCCACGGCAGCAGCGAGACCACGACCAGGATCGAGCCCAGGTAGAAGACGCCGATCCGCCAGATGATGCTGTTGGTGGACTTGGTGACCGCGCGCTGCGGGTCCTCGGACTCGCCGGCCGCCAGGGTGGCGATCTCGCTGCCCATGAAGGAGAAGACGACCAGCAGCACACCGGTGAGGATCGCGCCCGGACCGTGGGGGAGGAATCCGCCGTGCGAGGTCAGATTGCCGAAGGAGGCCTTGTCGGCGTCCACGCCCGGCAGCACGCCGAACACGGCGAGCAGGCCGACGACGATGAACGCGCCGATCGCCACGACCTTGATCCCGGCGAACCAGAACTCGAACTCGCCGTAGGAGCCGACGGAGACCAGGTTGGTCGCGGTCAGCACGGTCATCACGATGAGTGCCCAGCCCCACTGCGGGACGGCCGGGACCCAGCCTTCGAGGATCTTGGCGCCGGCGGTCGCCTCGACGGCGAGCACGACGACCCAGAAGAACCAGTAGAGCCAGCCGATGGAGAACCCGGCCCAGCGGCCCAGCGCGCGGTCGGCGTGCGCGGAGAACGAGCCGGAGGTCGGGTTGGCGGCGGACATCTCGCCGAGCATGCGCATCACGAGGACGACGAGCGTGCCGACGAGGGCGTACGACAGGAGGATGCCGGGTCCCGCGGTGGCGATACCCGAACTGGAACCGACGAAAAGACCGGCTCCGATGACGCCACCGATCGCGATCATCGACAGGTGGCGGTTTTTCAGTCCTGCTTGGAGGCCCGAACCAGGGGTCATGGACGGATTTCCTTTGCGCCAGGTAGAGCTGCCCGTACGAGCGGTGTACGAGTCGGTCCAGTGAATCCGAGGTGAACGAATTCGGGAACCTCTGAATCCGTATCGTTACTTGAGGTTCCCATGAGGTTCTATGGTCTGCCTCACATTTTTCCGTCTGTGTGTCCGCCGACACCCTGGGGCTGCTGCCCGGACAGGGGCGTGTCACACTCGTCGCATGCGCGTGTATCTCGGCTCCGACCATGCGGGCTACGAACTCAAGAACCACCTCGCCGAGTGGCTGAAGGCCGCCGGCCACGAGCCCGTCGACTGCGGGCCGCACATCTACGACGCCCAGGACGACTATCCGCCCTTCTGCCTCCGGGCGGCGGAGCGGACGGCCGCCGACCCGGACGCCCTCGGCATCGTCATCGGCGGCTCCGGCAACGGCGAGCAGATCGCCGCGAACAAGGTGAAGGGCGTGCGCGCGGCGCTGGCCTGGAGCGAGGAGACGGCCGCCCTCGGCCGGCAGCACAACAACGCCAACGTGGTGGCCGTGGGTGCGCGCATGCACAGCACGGAGGAGGCGACCAAGTTCGTCGAGGTCTTCCTCAACACCCCGTTCTCCGGTGACGAGCGTCACATCCGCCGCATCGACATGCTGTCGGCGTACGAGACCACCGGCGACCTCCCGCCGATCCCGGCCCACCACCCGCAGCAGGACTGAGCCCCCAGGGGGCGGGAAGGAACAGGGACCCGTGCCAGAGGGGCACACGATCCACCGGCTGGCCCAGGACTACGCCGAGCGCTTCTCGGGACGGGCCGCCCGCGTCACCAGCCCCCAGGGCAAGTTCTCCGACGCCGCCGCCCTTCTGGACCGTACCGAGCTGACCGCCACGGAAGCCCACGGCAAGCACCTCTTCCTGGGCTTCCGGGACAGCGACTGGGTCCACATCCACCTCGGCCTCTTCGGCAAGGTCGGCTTCGGGGACGCCCCGGCGCCCCCGCCGACCGACACCGTCCGGCTCCGGCTCGCGAACGACACGTCGTACGTCGATCTGCGCGGCCCCACCACCTGCGCACTGATCACGGACGCCGAGAAGCGGGCGGTCCACGACCGGCTCGGCCCCGACCCGCTGCGCGCGGACGCCGACCCGGGCACGGCCTACCGAGGGATCTCCCGCAGCCGTACGACGATCGCCGCGCTGCTCATGGACCAGAAGATCGTGGCCGGCGTCGGCAACGTCTACCGCGCCGAGGTGCTGTTCCGGCACGGCATCGACCCCTACCGCGCGGGCCGGGACATCACGCCGGCCGAATGGGAGGCGATCTGGGCCGACCTGGTCGCGCTGATGCGGGAGGGGGTGCGGAACAACCGGATCGACACCGTCCGCCCGGAGCACACCCCGGAGGCCATGGGCCGCCCGCCCCGCGTGGACGACCACGGCGGCGAGGTGTACGTCTACCGCCGGGCCGACCTGCCCTGCCACATCTGCGGCGACGAGATCCGCACCGCCGGCCTCGCCGCCCGCAACCTCTTCTGGTGCCCGACCTGCCAGAAACGCTGAGCCAGAGGCTCCGGACCTGCCGGAAACGCTGACTTGGAGGCTCCGGACCTGCCAGAAGCGCCGAGCTAGAAGCCGTGGGGCAGCCACGGGGCCACCGGTGAGCCGAACGCCACCGACGCCTCCGTCAGCGCCCCCGGCCGCAGCTCCCGCACCCGCCCGGCCGCCGCCAGCGACAGCAGGCTCACCCCGCCCAGATAGGCCGCGCCCAACTCCCGCACCGACAGGGCGAGATCGGCCGCGTCGGTCGTCCGCTCGCAGGACGCGCCCTTCGGGTCGCCGGTCAGCCGCCAACGCCCCGCGTTCCACGCACAGAAGGAGTCCTCGACCTCGAACACGACGTCGACGGACGTCAGATACGTACGAGCCGACAGGGCCGCTCCCACGTCCACCAGCCGGACGTGCCCGGCGTCCCGTGGCTGCGGCAGACAGCGGCGGAGGTCGGAGACCAGGTGCTGCCAGGCGTCGTCGACCGGCCGTGCCCGCACCTTCAGCGTCGTCATCAGGTCGATGCCGAACAGAAAACGCCACAGCGCGGCCTCGCTCGCCGGATCGAGCGCGGCCAGACCCTCCAGGGTCACCGTGCCGTCGTGACCACTCGGCCCCCAGCCCATCTTGGTACGGAAGCGCGCGTACCCGGTGATCTCGCCGTCCCGTTCGGCGACCACGCACTGGAGGGCCGACGCGCCCTCCCGCTCGCCGACCGGGTCGATCAGCGCGGCCCGCTCCCAGCCGGGCTGCCGCGCCAGCATGCCCGGGCGCCGGGGCACCAGGGCCGCGTACACCGCCTCGCACTCCTCCAGGACGTCGGCGGGCGGCGCGTAGCGCACCACCACCCCGTCGGTGCCCTCGGGGAGCGCCAGGGTCACCCGGCCGGTGTCGATCTCGGCGTTGAGCTGGAAGGTCGCCGTGCCGTACCCGAAGCGGCCGTAGATCGCGGGCTCGGAGGCGAACAGCGCGGCCAGCGGCTCGCCCTTGGCGCGCGCGTCGTCCAGCAGCCGCCGCATCATCGACGTCAGCACCCCGCGCCGCCGGTGCGTCGCGGCCACGCTGACCATCGTCACGCCGGCGGTGGGCACCACCGCCCCGCCCGGCACGGTCATCCGGAAGCTGAAGGCCCCGGAGGTGCCCACGAGCGCGTCTCCGTCCCAGACGGCCAGGGAACGGTCGAACTCGGTGAGCGATTTGTCCAGTTCGCGTTCCTCCTCGGAGGCCGCTCCGCCGCCGAACGCCCGGATCAGGTGGTCCCACCACCGGTCGAACTCCTCCGGGCGCAGCGTCTTCAACTCGGTCCCGTGTTCTGTCCCCATGGGCCATGCCTATCAGGGCGAAGGGGGACGAGCCAGTGATTTTCTCCCCGGCCCGGCCCTGCGAAACCCGGCCGACGGGCGACGAAGTGGAATCCCGCAGGGGGGACAAGTGGGACCTCCCGTGCCAAGCAGCCGGTCCGCTGGATAGGGTCGCGAACTAATGGCAGCAGGACGACAGCGGCGCGCGAAGGCCGAGACGTTCACGGCCCGGTGGAAGATGCAGTGGCACCGGGCCCGCGTCGGCCTGCGCAGAAGCGCCGTGGACTACTTCCGCGGGGACGGTTCCGACTGGATCGCCTTCGCCGGCCTGCTGCTGATGATCCCGGTCCTCGCGGCCATGACCCTCATCGACTCCGTGTGGTGCTCCCCGGCCACCCTGGTGCTGCCGATCGTCGCGGGCGGCCTGCTGCTGCGCCCGGCGAGCCTGCTCGGCCTGTACGCGGCGGCGGCCACCGCGCTGATCGTGGAGTCGGTACGGCTCGGCCCGTACACCGAGGGCCCCTCCCGGGTCACCCCGGGCGTGGTCCTGGTGGTGGCCGCGTGCGGCTTCTTCGGGCTGCTGACCGCGCAGTTCCGCAGCCGGGTCGGCGTGCCCTGGCGGCGCGGCGGCACCATGCTCTTCGACCTGCGCGAGCGGATCCGGGTGCAGAGCAAGCTGCCGAAGCTGCCGCAGGGCTGGCACCACGAGATGGCGCTGCGCCCGGCGGGCGGCCAGTCCTTCTCCGGTGACTTCGTCGTCGCCGCCCGCACGAACGGCGGCCGGACGCTGGAGGTCGTGCTCACCGACGTGTCCGGCAAGGGCATGGACGCGGGCTCACGCGCCCTTCTGCTGTCCGGCGCCTTCGGCGGCCTGCTGGGCTCCCTCCCGCCGCACGCCTTCCTCCCGGCCGCCAACGGCTACCTCCTGCGCCAGGACTGGGAGGAGGGCTTCGCCACCTCCATCCACCTGGTCCTGGACCTGGACTCCGGGGACTACGAGCTGTACTCCGCCGGCCACCCGCCGGGGCTCCAGCTCAGCGCGGGCAGCGGACGCTGGGAGGAGAAGGCCGCCGAGGGCCCGCTGCTCGGGGTGTACGACGGCGCCCAGTTCGACCCCGTCAAGGGCTCACTCCGCCCGGGGGACGTGCTGATGCTGTTCACGGACGGACTGGTGGAGACCTCCGACCGGGACATCGTGGAGGGCATCGACCGGCTCACCGGCGAGGCCGACCGCTATGTGGCCGGCGGCTTCGACGGCGCCGCCTGGCACCTCATCGAGGCGGTCGCCAAGGACGTCAACGACGACCGCGCCCTGCTCCTGATCTGCCGCCAGCCGACGGCGAACGGCCGCTGAGCCGATCGCCGGGCCGCGGTCGTTCTCCGTGGTGGCCGCCGGGCTCGGGCCGGGGGGACACTGGAGCCATGACCCAGCTCACGCTCGCGGAGGTCGAGGCCGTCGCGCGAGCCGCCCACGAGGGGCAGACCGACAAGGCGGGGCGGCCGTACGCCGAACACCTCGCGGCCGTCGCCGAGGGCGTGCGGGCCCGCGGTGGCGACCCGGAGCAGATCGCGGCGGCCTGGCTGCACGACTCCGTCGAGGACGACGCGCTCAGCCGGGAGTGGCTGGCCGCCGCCGCCCTGCCCCCGCGCACCAAGGCCATCGTGGACGCCCTCACCAAGCGGCCGGGGGAGGAACTGGAGGCGTACACGCGCCGCATCCTCGCCACCCCGGGCGCGCTGCTGGTGAAGGAGGCCGACCTGGCGCACAACGCCGATCCGGGCCGGCTCGCGGTGCTCGACGAGCCGACCCGGAAACGGCTGACCGAGAAGTACGCCCGGACGCGCGCACTTCTCGGCCTCCAGCCATGAGCGGAGCCGTGAACCGGGAGCGGACTTCCGGCGCCGGCAGAACCGGCTAGACGCCGGCCTTCTCCCGCTGCTTCTGCCGCTCGCGGGCCAGTTCGGCCGCGTCCTGCCGGAACGCCCACTCCATCCTCGGCTCCATCGCGAAGCGGAAGACGCGCTGCACCGGCCGGGTGCACAGCACCGTGACGGCCGCCGCGGCGACCACGGTCACCAGGATCTCGCCGAGCGGGCGGTGCAGCCCGGGGTGCTCGAACCAGCCCTGGTAGTCGCCGTACTTCACCAGGAAGCCGTGCAGCAGGTAGCCGTAGAGCGTGCCCGCGCCGAGCGCCGTGAACCACATCGTCCGGCGCGGCACCCAGGCGAAGAAGCAGGCCGTGAGCACCAGCGAGCAGCCCATCATGGCGAGCGTCATCACCGGGCCGCACCACCACGGGGCGCCCAGTTCCTGCGCCGAGTCACGGTGGTAGAACCACGCGGTGTTCATTCTCGGCACCGCCCACCAGCCGACCGCGAGCGCCGCCGCGAACACCGGCACCGAGGCGATCCGCACCGACCGGCGGCGCACCAGCTGGAAGTGCTCGGGCTTCATGCACAGACCCAGCACGAAGTACGGCAGGAATTGCAGGACCCGCTGGAGGTCGAGGTCGTCACCGATGTTCGGGGTGACGGTCGCCAGCATGGCGACGCCGAGGGCCAGCGGCAGCGGCCAGCGCACCAGCTTCCAGATGGGCGTGGTCAGCCGCCAGACGAACAGCGCGACCAGGAACCAGGTCAGGTACCAGGGATCGAGGAGACTGATCTCCTCGTGGGAGCCGGTGACGGCGTTCTTGAAGAGCGGGTACGCCGTCTCGAACAGGACGTACGGCACGGCGACCCCGGTGATCAGCCGCTTCAGCCGGTCCGGGCGCATGTCGAAACTGCGGGAGAAGAAGCCGGAGATGAGGATGAACGCCGGCATGTGGAAGCTGTACACGACGGTGTACACGCCCTCCAGAATCCGGCTGTCGCCCTTCAGCGGCTCCCACGCGTGCCCCATCGCGACGAGCACGATGGCCAGGTACTTGGCGTTGTCGAAGAACGCGTCGCGCTGCCGGCCGGGTCTGTCCGCCTTCGTCCGCCGTTCCTGCGCACTCAGCGGGGTACGCGGACCGGGCACTCCGTCCACCGGCGGCTGTGCCGGGGGGAGCGGCCTGCGGTTCTGGCCGGGGGACGAGGCGGCGTCAAACATCTCAGGCACCCTAGCGTCGTCTGTGGGATTTCGTAAAACTCCCGCAGTCATTCCTGGTTATCCCCTCCGAGTACCCACTGATTTACCGAACTTGCCACCCTTGTTCACGTGATGGTGGGCACACACGGGTCGTCCGTTCACCCGTGATGTCCCGATTCATCCTGACTAATTGGGGCATACGTCGCCTCTCTGTCATCAATTCGAATTACCTGCGCACATGATGTGTGGACGCGGAAACGAAGTCGCGTAATTTCCCGCCGAGTCATGTGCCGGTGCCGCGTCGAATTGCCGTGCGGGGCATCGCCCGCGCCGGGCCGCCGCCCGACGATCTGTCACGGGCCGCATACGGAGGGCGGGTTGGTGGCACGATGGTTCTGGCGGGGGTGCGCGGGCCGTACCTCCGGGCCGGGAGAGCGGACCGACCGAGGGTGTGATCAGTTGTGGCCATTTCACTGTCTGTGGTGCTGCTGTTGGCGATCATCCTGGTGGTGTTGATCCGAGGGGGGAACATCAAGGCCGGCCCGGCCATCGTCGCCATCCTCTTCGGTTTCTTCCTCGCCTCGACCGGCATGGCACCATCGATCAACCGCTTCCTGAACTCGATAGCGGAGTCCATCAACTCGATCAGGTTCTGACGGAGGCCGGCGGCCACCGGATCGAGCACCGCCTCGGCGGCGACCGGCGGCCCCCCGCTCAAACGCAGCCGAGAGCGAGGGAGGGCGTGGTCACCTCGCCCACTCCGCCGCCGGCCGCCGGCAAGCTCGTCACGGCCGGTACGCCGCCGACGACGATCTCCGCACCCGCTTCCGCCGCGAGGCGCCCGCCGCCCGCCAGGCCGGCGGCGCCCGCACAGCACCCGTGGCGAACGCGGACGCCGCCGGGCCGCGCCCCTGGATGGCCACCCTCCACATCCCCGGCGAGCCGGTCCGACGGACGGTCGTCGCAAGCTCTACTTGTCCTCGCCCACCGGCCGGCCGCCCCGGACCCGGCACCGGCAAGGTCGTCGGCACGCTCCCCGGCCGCGACGACAGCGACACCACGGCGCCTGCCTGTGACGATGCGGCCCGGCGCACTGCCGTCCGGGGAAACTCTTCTTCGCCGCCGCAGGAGCCGCCCTCACGGTCCTCGGCCCGGCGATCCTGCGGCACTGAATCGACGCGGCTGATCGCCCCCGCCGGGAAACGATCAGGGCCAGGTGGAGGAATCATCCTCCGACCTGGCCCTGTCGTGCAGAGCGGGCGACGGGAATCGAACCCGCGTAGCTAGTTTGGAAGACTAGGGCTCTACCATTGAGCTACGCCCGCAGCAGTGCGCCGCAGGTCGGTGACCGCGGCACTGAAGGCATCGTAGCGGGTCGCCCGCCACCGAGGCCAACGACTGGGCCACGCCGGTACCACGCGTCCCGCCTCGGAGAATGCGGCCGACGGATCGGGCCGGGGCATGTACCCTACGTGTCGCAACAGACGGGGTGTGGCGCAGCTTGGTAGCGCGTCCGCTTTGGGAGCGGAAGGCCGTGGGTTCAAATCCCGCCACCCCGACCACCGGCTCGTGACGTCCGGCTCAGTGACGTCGTGATGATCGCCTTTTGGGGCGCTGACCGGCTGCGGTTACTATGCAAGCTGCGCGCCCGTGTGTCCCGGCCCACTCGGCCTACGAACTCCTCCGGGCGGCGAAATCCGCCGGACCCGTCTGGCTCCGGCAGAAACCAAGAAGTCAGCCACAAGGAGACCGAACCGTGAAGAGCGCCGTGGAGACCCTGAACCCGACCCGGGTTCGGCTCACTGTCGAGGTGCCCTTCGAGGAGCTCAAGGACAGCCTCGACGCGGCGTACAAGAAGATCAACCAGCAGGTCACGGTGAAGGGCTTCCGCAAGGGCAAGATCCCCGCCCGGGTCATCGACCAGCGCTTCGGCCGTGGCGCCGTGCTGGAGGAGGCCGTCAACGACGCGCTGCCCAAGTTCTACACCGAGGCGGTCAACGAGGCCGAGCTGAACCCGCTGGGCCAGCCCGAGGTCGACATCACCGAGCTGAAGGACGGCGAGACGCTGAACTTCACCGCCGAGGTCGACGTCCGCCCGGCCCTGGAGATCCCGGACTACTCCGGCATCGAGGTCGAGGTCGACGCCGTCGAGGTGACGGACGAGGACGTCGAGAAGTCCGTGGAGCAGCTGCGTGAGCGCTTCGCGTCGACCTCTCCCGTCGAGCGCGCCGCCGAGGACGGCGACGTCGTCACCATCGACCTGGAGGCCAAGGTCGACGGCGAGGTGCTGGAGGACGGCATCGCCAACGGCGTCTCCTACACCATCGGCTCCGGCGAGCTGCTCGACGGCATCGACGACGCCGTCAAGGGCCTGTCCGCCGGTGAGGAGGCCACCTTCACCTCCGAGCTGAAGGGCGGCTCCGCCGCGGGCAAGGAGGCCGAGGTCACCGTCAAGGTCACCCAGGTCGCCGCCCGTGAGCTCCCCGAGCTGGACGACGAGTTCGCGCAGCTGGCCTCCGAGTTCGACACCCTGGAGGAGCTGAAGGCCGACAGCCGCAAGCGCCTCGCCAACATGAAGCAGTTCGACCAGGCCACGCAGGCCCAGGAGCGCGTCCTGGAGAAGCTGCTGGAGCTGGTGGAGGTCCCGGTCCCCGAGAAGCTCCTCGAGGACGAGATCAACACCCGCAAGCACAACCTGGAGCACCACCAGCTCGCCCAGATGGGCCTCACCCTCGACAAGTACCTGGAGATCCAGGGCAAGACCGCCGAGGAGTTCGAGACCGAGACCCGCGAGGCCGCGGTCAAGGGCATCAAGACCCAGTTCGTCCTCGACGAGCTGGTCAAGAAGGAGAACCTCAACGTCAACCAGGAGGAGCTCACCGAGCACCTCATGCGGCGTGCGGCCTCCTCCGGCATGTCCCCCGACCAGTTCGCCCAGGCCGTCGTCGAGGGCGGCCAGGTGCCGCTCCTGGTCGGCGAGGTCGCCCGTGGCAAGGCCCTGGCCGTCGTGGTCGAGTCCGCCACGGTGAAGGACACCAACGGCGAGATCGTCAACCTGGACGACGAGGAGGAGACCGAGGAGGCGCCGGCCGAGGCCGAGGCCACCGAGGCGTCCGACTCCGCCGAGGAGAAGACCGAGGGCTGAGCCGGCCCTACGGCGCCTGTAAGGCACGTACGACGGGCCCTGGGGGCTTCCCCCGGGGCCCGTTGCCTTCCCCCCGGAAACGCCCCCGTGGAGCGACCTGCGCTGACAGCGAACAGCTCACTTACCGGGATTCCCTGGAGGGAACGTCGCGTTAGGGTCCATGAAAGGCAGAACAATGAGACGGCCCGGCGCCGTCGTAAGACGAGCAGGTGGATACGTGACGAATCTGATGCCCTCCGCCGCCGGCGAGCCTTCCATCGGTGGTGGCCTCGGCGACCAGGTCTACAACCGGCTGCTCAACGAGCGGATCATCTTCCTCGGCCAGCAGGTTGACGACGACATCGCCAACAAGATCACCGCGCAGCTGCTGCTCCTTGCCGCCGATCCGGACAAGGACATCTACCTCTACATCAACAGCCCCGGCGGCTCGGTCACGGCCGGCATGGCGATCTACGACACCATGCAGTACATCCCGAACGACGTGGTGACGATCGCCATGGGCATGGCCGCCTCGATGGGCCAGTTCCTGCTGACCGGCGGTGCCGCCGGCAAGCGCTTCGCCCTGCCGCACGCGGACATCATGATGCACCAGGGCTCCGCGGGCCTCGGCGGTACGGTCTCGGACATCAAGATCCAGGCCGAGTACCTGATGCGCACCAAGAAGCGCATGTCGGAGCTGACCGCGCGGCACTCCGGCCAGACGGTCGAGACGATCATCCGCGACGGCGACCGCGACCGCTGGTTCACCCCGGAGGAGGCCAAGGAGTACGGTCTCATTGACGAGATCATCACGCACGCCTCGGGTGTTCCGGGAGGCGGCGGCACCGGTGCCTGACCGGTCCGGCCACGCCACGCACCGCCGAGACACCAGCCCCCCGAACGCCACCAGGACGGTGAACCCCATGAGCAACTTCCCCGGCGCCGCCAGCGGCATGTACGAAGGGCCCCGCCCCGACAGCCGCTACGTCATCCCGCGCTTCGTCGAGCGCACCTCCCAGGGCATTCGCGAGTACGACCCGTACGCGAAGCTCTTCGAGGAGCGCGTGATCTTCCTGGGCGTCCAGATCGACGACGCCTCCGCCAACGACGTCATGGCGCAGCTGCTGTGCCTGGAGTCGATGGACCCGGACCGGGACATCTCGATCTACATCAACAGCCCCGGTGGCGACATGACCGCCCTCACGGCGATCTACGACACCATGCAGTTCGTGAAGCCCGACATCCAGACGGTCTGCATGGGCCAGGCGGCCTCCGCCGCGGCCATCCTGCTCGCCGCCGGCACCCCCGGCAAGCGCATGGCGCTGCCGAACTCCCGGGTGCTGATCCACCAGCCGGCCGGCTCCACGGGCCGCGGCCAGCTCTCCGACCTGGAGATCATCGCCAACGAGTTCACCCGGATGCGTGAGCAGCTGGAGAACATGCTGGCCAAGCACTCGAACCGGCCGATCGAGCAGGTCCGCGAGGACATCGAGCGAGACAAGATCCTCACGGCCGAGGAGGCGCTGGAGTACGGCCTCGTCGACCAGATCATCTCCACCCGCAAGCTGAACAACAGCGCGGTCCGCTGACAGCGGAACCACGCACGTCCGGCCCCTCTTGGCACGGTGCACGTCAAAGTGAACCCTGCCAAGGGGGGCCCGAACACCGGGCCCGGCAAGGTACCGTCGGACATAAGGCAGCACCAGGAGCCGCTGGACTCGTAAGCGTCCAGGCGTCTCCCAGGCGAAGGGGAAGCACACCGTGGCACGCATCGGTGACGGCGGCGATCTGCTCAAGTGCTCGTTCTGCGGCAAGAGCCAGAAGCAGGTCAAGAAGCTCATCGCAGGGCCCGGTGTGTACATCTGCGACGAGTGTATCGATCTCTGCAACGAGATCATCGAGGAAGAGCTCGCGGAGACCAGCGAGGTGCGCTGGGAGGAGTTGCCCAAGCCCCGCGAGATCTACGAGTTCCTCGAGGGCTATGTGGTCGGCCAGGAGGCGGCGAAGAAGGCCCTCTCCGTCGCGGTGTACAACCACTACAAGCGGGTCCAGGCGGGCGAGAACGGCGGCGCGAGCGGCCGGGACGACGCCATCGAGCTGGCGAAGTCCAACATCCTGCTGCTGGGCCCCACGGGCTCCGGCAAGACGCTCCTCGCGCAGACGCTGGCGCGCATGCTGAACGTCCCGTTCGCGATCGCCGACGCCACGGCGCTCACCGAGGCGGGCTACGTGGGCGAGGACGTCGAGAACATCCTGCTGAAGCTGATCCAGGCGGCCGACTACGACGTCAAGAAGGCCGAGACCGGGATCATCTACATCGACGAGATCGACAAGGTCGCGCGGAAGAGCGAGAACCCGTCGATCACCCGTGATGTGTCGGGCGAGGGCGTGCAGCAGGCCCTCCTGAAGATCCTGGAAGGCACCACGGCCTCGGTCCCGCCCCAGGGCGGCCGCAAGCACCCCCACCAGGAGTTCATCCAGATCGACACGACGAACGTGCTGTTCATCGTGGGCGGCGCCTTCGCCGGGCTGGAGAAGATCATCGAGGCCCGGGCCGGCGCCAAGGGCATCGGCTTCGGTGCCACGATCCTCTCCAAGCGCGAGCTGGAGTCCAAGGACGTCTTCGAGGACGTCATGCCGGAGGACCTGGTCAAGTTCGGCATGATCCCCGAGTTCATCGGCCGCCTGCCGGTGATCACGTCGGTCCACAACCTGGACCGCGAAGCGCTCCTGAAGATCCTGGTCGAGCCCCGCAACGCGCTCGTCAAGCAGTACCAGCGCCTGTTCGAACTCGACGGCGTGGAGCTGGACTTCGAGCGCGAGGCGCTGGAGGCCATCGCCGACCAGGCGATCCTGCGCCAGACCGGGGCCCGCGGCCTGCGCGCCATCATGGAGGAGGTCCTCCAGGGCGTGATGTACGAGGTCCCGTCCCGCAAGGACGTGGCCCGAGTCGTCATCACCGCCGACGTGGTCCTCTCCAACGTCAACCCGACCCTGATCCCCCGGGACGCCCGCGGGCGGGGTTCGGGGGAGCAGAAGACGGCGTAGGCGGAAGCGGACGTACGAAGGGGCCCCGGTCGACCGACCGGGGCCCCTTCGCCGCTGAGAGTGCCGAGCGGAACGCGTCAGGCCTTGACGCGGACCTGGCTGCGGAGCTTGGCGGCCAGCTCGGCGTCGGCGGCCGGGTCGCTGCTGCGGCCCGCCACGAGGTTGGCGTAGTCCATCGGCATGACGAACCCGATGGTGCTGTGGTCGCCCCAGACGCAGATGGAGAGCGTCACGTCCTTCGGGCCGCCACTGTTCGCGCCGGTGGGCGCCGTGGCCTGCTGGCACTTGAGGACCGCGCCGTCGAGCCCGGCCGGCTTGTACTCCTTCGGCTCGCCCTTCAGGGCGACCTCCGCGCTGGCACCGTCTTTCTGCGACTCGGACTTGAAGTACGCGAACATCGCGTCGACGGTCTTCTCGGGGTCGTCGATGGTGCCGTAGACACCGCCGAAGTTGATCCCCTTCTTGCTCAGCGGATTGTCCGGGTCTCCCGCCTCGTACGCGGCGCTGACGTCGTGGGGATTCTTCACGCCCCACTTCTCGGCGTCCTTCATGTCGTTGTCCGACATGGTGCCGCTGTCGCCCTTGGACTTCTTGTACTCGGACAGCACCGTCGCCGGAGTCGTCAGCTTGTGCGGGCCGTCGTCCGCGACACCGCCGCTGCTGCTGCCGCCCAGCAAGAAGTACGCGCCCACCGCAACGGCCGCCACCACGGCCACCGCGCCGATGATCAGCCCGGTCTTCTTCTTGCCCCCGCCGGGCTGCGGCGCCTGCGGCACGCCGTACGGCTGCTGCTGCCCGTAGGGGTTCGGCTGCTGGCCGTACGGGGCGGGCTGCTGGGGCGCGCCCTGCTGCGGGTAGCCGTACCCCGGCTGCGGGGCCTGCGGGGCCTGCTGGGGGTAGCCGTAGCCGGGCTGGGGGGCCTGCGGCTGCTGGCCGTAGGGGCCCGGCTGGCCGTATGGCCCAGGCTGCCCCTGCTGGCCGTACGGACCCGGCTGCTGGGGCTGCTGGCCGTACGGGCCCGGCTGGTTGTTGCTCATTCCTGGGTTCCCCTCCAGAAGCTTATGTGTTCCTGACATCCTCACCCAGGCGCGGGAACAGCACGGCACCGGGGGCGGCACCGTTACAGAACAAAGGCGTTTCGGGACCACCCCGTGACACCTCTAAACTGACCCCCGTGACCGAGAACGCTCAGCAGCAGCCACCCGCGCCCGACACCGAACTGCCGACCCAGTACGCGCCGGCCGATGTAGAGGGGCCGCTGTACGAGCGCTGGGTGGAGCGGGGTTACTTCGAGGCGGACGCGAAGAGCGACAAGCCGCCGTACACGATCGTCATCCCGCCGCCGAACGTCACGGGCAGCCTGCACCTCGGGCACGCCTTCGAGCACACCCTCATCGACGCGCTGACCCGGCGCAAGCGCATGCAGGGCTACGAGACGCTGTGGCAGCCCGGCATGGACCACGCCGGCATCGCCACGCAGAACGTGGTCGAGAGGGAGCTGGGCAAGGAAGGGAAGTCCCGGCACGACCTGGGCCGCGAGGCCTTCGTCGAGCGCGTCTGGCGGTGGAAGGCCGAGTCCGGTGGGCAGATCTCCGGGCAGATGCGCCGCCTCGGCGACGGCGTCGCCTGGTCCCGTGAGCGCTTCACCATGGACGAGGGCCTGTCCCAGGCCGTCCAGACCATCTTCAAGAAGCTCTACGACGACGAGCTGATCTACCGCGCCGAGCGCATCATCAACTGGTGCCCGCGCTGTCTGACGGCGATCTCGGACATCGAGGTCGAGTACCAGGACGACGACGGCGAGCTGGTCTCGATGCGCTACGGCGACGGGGACGAGTCCATCGTCGTCGCCACCACCCGTGCCGAGACGATGCTCGGTGACACCGCCGTCGCCGTCCACCCGGACGACGAGCGGTACAAGCACCTCGTCGGCAAGCTCATCAGGCTGCCGCTCACCGACCGCTCCATCCCGGTCGTCGCGGACACGCACGTCGACCCCGAGTTCGGTACCGGCGCCGTCAAGGTCACCCCGGCCCACGACCCGAACGACTTCGAGATCGGCCAGCGCCACGACCTGCCGTCCATCACGATCATGGACGAGCACGCCGTCATCACGGCCCACGGTCCCTTCCAGGGCCTGGACCGCCTGGAGGCCCGCTCCGCCATCGTCGCCGCGCTGCGCGCCGAGGGCCGGATCGTCGCCGAGAAGCGGCCGTACGTCCACTCCGTCGGCCACTGCTCGCGCTGCAAGACCACCATCGAGCCGCGCCTGTCCATGCAGTGGTGGGTCAAGGTCGGCCCGCTGGCCAAGGCTGCCGGCGACGCCGTCCGCGACGGCAAGGTCAAGATCCACCCGCAGGAGATGGAGAAGCGGTACTTCGACTGGGTCGACAACCTCCACGACTGGTGCATCTCCCGCCAGCTGTGGTGGGGTCACCGCATCCCCGTCTGGTACGGCCCGAACGGCGAGGTCGTCTGCGTCGGACCGAACGAGGAGCCGCCCACCGGCGAGGGCTGGCACCAGGACACCGACGTCCTCGACACCTGGTTCTCCTCCGGCCTGTGGCCGTTCTCCACGCTCGGCTGGCCCGAGCAGACCGAGTCGCTCGCGAAGTTCTACCCGAACTCCGTCCTGGTCACCGGCTACGACATCCTCTTCTTCTGGGTCGCCCGGATGATGATGTTCGGCCTGTACGCGATGGACGGCACCCCGCCGTTCCACACCATCGCCCTGCACGGCATGGTCCGCGACCAGTTCGGCAAGAAGATGTCGAAGTCCTTCGGCAACGCGGTCAACCCGCTGGACTGGATGGACAAGTACGGCTCCGACGCCCTCCGCTTCACCCTGGCCCGCGGCGCCAACCCGGGCGTCGACGTGCCGATCGGCGAGGACTGGGTCCAGGGCTCCCGCAACTTCGCCAACAAGATCTGGAACGCGACCCGCTTCGCGCTGATGAACGGCGCGACGGTCGAGGGCCCGCTGCCGGACCCGTCGGCGATGTCGGCGACGGACCGCTGGATCCTCTCCCGCCTCAACTCGGTGGTCGCCGAAGTCGACGCGTACTACGACGACTTCCAGTTCGCCAAGCTCTCCGACGCCCTCTTCCACTTCGCGTGGGACGAGGTCTTCGACTGGTACGTCGAGCTGTCCAAGACGGTCTTCCAGGCGGGGGGCGAGCCGGCCGAGGTCAGCAAGCGCGTCCTCGGCGAGGTCCTGGACGTCACCCTCAAGCTGCTGCACCCGGTGGTCCCGTTCGTCACGGAGACCCTCTGGACGACGCTGACGGGCGGCGAGTCGGTCGTCATCGCCGACTGGCCGAAAGACAGCGGCTTCCGTGACGCGGCGGCCGAGCAGGAGATCTCCACCCTCCAGTCGGTCATCACCGAGGTCCGCCGCTTCCGCGCCGACCAGGGCCTCCAGCCCGGCCAGCGGGTCCCGGCCCGCCTGACGCTGGACGGCACGCCGCTCGCCCCGCACGAGGCCGCCATCCGCCAGCTGCTCCGCCTCCAGCCCGAGGGCGACTCCTTCACCGCCACGGCCACCCTGCCGGTGGCGGGCGCCGAGGTGGCCCTCGACCTCTCCGGCACGATCGACGTCGCCGCGGAGCGCAAGCGTCTGGCCAAGGACCTCGCCGCCGCGGAGAAGGAGAAGGCCCAGGCCACGGCCAAGCTCGGCAACGAGGCGTTCCTGGCGAAGGCGCCGGACCACGTGGTGGACAAGATCCGCACGCGCCTGGCCAAGGCGGACGAGGACATCGCCCGCATCACCGCCCAGCTGGAGAAGCTGCCGCAGGCGTGAGTCACTCACGCTGGGGAGCGTCAAATGTTTGACGTTGGCGAAGGCCCCGGTGCCGTGAGGCGCCGGGGCCTTCGCGTGCCCCGAAGGGACGCGGGGAACTGCGCGAGAGGCGATCGACGGCCGGCACTCGCACGACATCACCGGCCGCCCCCTTCCGTAGGCGCACCCAGCCACCGCACCCTTTGTCAGTCCCGCTCCGTAGACTGGGCCCCGTGAGCGACCACCCCGGCACCAGCGACACCCCCGACCCCCTCGACTCCTTCGAAGAGATCATCGAAGCCGAGACCACCCGCGACCCCGACCTCGCGGTCATCGAGGCCGGCAGCCGCACCCTGCGCACCCAGGGCGGCCCTCCGCAGGCGGACGTGCCCGCCCGCCCCGAGGACCCCGAGGTCGACAAGGCCCTGCGCGAGGTCGAGTCGGAGCTGGCCACCCGCTGGGGCGAGACGAAGCTGGAGCCCTCGGTCAGCCGCATCGCCGCGCTGATGGACGTGCTGGGCGAGCCCCAGCGGTCGTACCCCTCGATCCACATCACGGGCACGAACGGCAAGACCTCCACCGCCCGCATGATCGAGGCCCTGCTCGGCGCCTTCGAGCTGCGCACCGGCCGCTACACCAGCCCCCACGTGCAGTCGATCACCGAGCGGATCAGCCTGGACGGCGCCCCGATCACCGCCGAGCGGTTCATCGAGACGTACCAGGACATCAAGCCGTACGTTGAGATGGTGGACGCACAGCAGGAGTACCGGCTGTCCTTCTTCGAGGTGCTCACCGGCATGGCGTACGCGGCCTTCGCGGACGCCCCCGTGGACGTCGCCGTCGTCGAGGTCGGCATGGGCGGCTCCTGGGACGCCACCAACGTGATCGACGGCGACGTCGCCGTCGTCACCCCCATCGATCTCGACCACACCGACCGGCTCGGCGAGACGCCCGCGCGGATCGCCGGGGAGAAGAGCGGCATCATCAAGCAGGACGCGACCGTCATCCTGGCCCAGCAGCCGGTGGACGCGGCGCAGGTGCTGCTGAAGAAGGCCGTCGAGGTGGACGCCACCGTGGCCCGCGAGGGGCTGGAGTTCGGCGTCGTGGCCCGGCAGGTCGCCGTCGGCGGTCAGCTGCTCACGCTGCGCGGCCTCGGCGGCGAGTACCCCGAGGTGTACCTCCCGCTGCACGGCGCCTACCAGGCGCACAACGCGGCCGTCGCCCTCGCCGCCGTGGAGGCGTTCTTCGGCGTCGGCGCGCAGCGCGCGCAGCCGCTGGACATCGACACCGTGCGCAAGGCGTTCGCGGCCGTGTCGTCACCGGGGCGGATGGAGGTCGTACGGCGGTCTCCCACCGTCGTGCTGGACGCCGCGCACAACCCGGCGGGTGCCGAGGCCACCGCCGAGGCCGTACGGGAGGCGTTCGACTTCACCCGGCTGATCGGGGTCGTCGGCGCGAGCGGCGACAAGAACGTGCGCGGGCTGCTGGAGGCATTCGAGCCGATCTTCGCGGAGGTCGTCGTCACGCAGAACTCCAGCCATCGCGCCATGGACGCGGACGAGCTGGCCGCGATCGCCGTCGAGGTGTTCGGCGACGAGCGGGTGCAGGTCGAGCCGCGGCTGCCGGACGCCCTGGAGGCCGCGATCACGCTGGCCGAGGAGGAGGGCGAGTTCGCGGGCGGCGGCGTGCTGGTGACCGGTTCCGTCATCACGGTCGGCGAGGCCCGGCTGCTGCTGGGAAGGGGCTGAGAGGCGACCATGCGTACGCTCTGTGCATCGACCCTGATCGGCGAGTTCTTCGTCATCGGCTTCGCCGGGCTCGTCGCCATGAAGGACCCGGACCTGTCCACCTCGACGGTGTGGCTGGTCAGCGGCATCGCCATGCTGCTGTGCGTGCTGCTGTGCGGCATGGTGACCCGGCCCGGCGGAGTGGCCCTCGGCTGGGCCCTCCAGATCGCCCTGATCGCCTCCGGCGTCTTCGTCCCGACCATGTACTTCCTGGGCGCGGTGTTCGCGGCGCTGTGGTGGGCGTCGGTCCACTTCGGGAGAAAGGTGGACGAGGCGAAGGCCCGCTTCGCGGCCCAGGCCCGGTCCTCCTCCTCCACGGCTGACGCTGCGTAACAAAGGCCCCGACACGCCCTGTAACCTCGTCCCACCGCACCCGTAAGTCGTGTAAGGAGCCCCCCGTGAGCCAGCGCACCCTCGTCCTCCTCAAGCCCGACGCCGTCCGTCGCGGCCTGACCGGCGAGATCATCAGCCGCATCGAGCGCAAGGCCGGCTGGCAGATCACCGCGCTGGAGCTGCGCACCCTGGACCGCGGCACGCTGGAGCAGCACTACGCCGAGCACGTGGGCAAGCCGTTCTACGAGCCGCTGGTCGAGTTCATGTCCTCGGGTCCGGTCGTCGCGCTGATCGTCGAGGGCGAGCGGGTCATCGAGGGCGTGCGCGCGCTCGCCGGCCCGACCGACCCGATCGCCGCCGCGCCCGGGTCGATCCGCGGTGACTACGGCGTGATCGTCCGCGAGAACCTGATCCACGCCTCCGACTCAGAGGAGTCCGCCGAGCGCGAGGTGAAGATCTTCTTCCCGGGCCGCGTGTAACGCCCGCCCGCCGCGGACGAGGTCCGGGACCGCGCCCGGACCTTTCCGGCACAGTCCCGGCATTTGAGGGAACGAGCGCCCCCGAACGCCCGTCTCCACAAGCGAGGCGGCACGCCATCTGGTGACAATGGCGGAGACCCTCGCGCAGTGTTCGTGCAGGCGCGTTTACGATGGAAGCCTTCACGTCACAGCACCCGCCTCGCCGACCTGACATGCCCTCAAAAGCTCAGGAAGGCCAGATGAATCCGGATGGGGAACTCAATGTCGTTCATCGGCCGTGACATGGCTGTCGACCTCGGGACCGCCAACACGCTGGTGTACGTCAGGGGTCGCGGGATCGTACTGAACGAGCCGTCCGTCGTGGCGATCAACACCAACACGGGTGGGATCCTCGCGGTCGGTGCCGAAGCGAAGAAGATGATCGGCCGGACGCCGGGCAACATCGTGGCGGTCCGTCCGCTGAAGGACGGCGTGATCGCCGACTTCGAGATCACCGAGCGGATGCTCCGCTACTTCATCCTGAAGATCCACAAGCGGCGGTATCTGGCCCGGCCGCGGGTCGTCGTCTGCGTGCCCTCCGGCATCACGGGCGTCGAGCGCCGGGCGGTCATCGAGGCGTCCTCCCAGGCAGGAGCCCGCCAGGTACACATCATCGAGGAGCCCATGGCCGCCGCCATCGGCTCCGGTCTGCCGGTCCACGAGGCCACCGGCAACATGGTGGTGGACATCGGCGGCGGCACCACGGAGGTCGCGGTCATCTCGCTCGGCGGGATCGTCACCGCCCAGTCCATCCGCGTCGCCGGCGACGAACTGGACAACGCGATCATCCAGTACATCAAGAAGGAGTACAGCCTCCTCCTGGGTGAGCGGACGGCGGAACAGATCAAGATCACGATCGGTTCGGCGTACGACCTCGACACCGACGAGCACACCGAAGTCCGCGGCCGGGACCTGGTGTCCGGGCTGCCGAAGACCGTCGTCATCTCGGCGGCCGAGGTCCGCAAGGCGATCGAGGAGCCGGTCAACGCCATCGTGGACGCGGTGAAGACCACCCTCGACAAGTGCCCGCCGGAGCTGTCCGGCGACATCATGGACCGAGGAATCGTTCTGACCGGCGGCGGAGCCCTGCTGCGCGGGCTCGACGAGCGGCTGCGGAGGGAGACCGGCATGCCGATCCACATCGCCGAGGACCCGCTGGACAGCGTCGCGCTCGGCTCCGGAAAGTGCGTCGAGGAGTTCGAGGCGCTCCAGCAGGTCCTGGACGCCCAGCCGCGCAGATGACGTAACTCTTCGATTCCGCCGTACGAGACGTTCTCCTCTCGTGCGGCGGATCGTTGATATAGAGGCATAAGCTCCCACAAATGGGCCTCTTGGGTCGCGCCGCAGCATTCGCGTTTTCCAGGGGTCCGACGAATTCCTACTTGAGGAAGGGCACGGCCGCCGCACGTGAGGGACACGAAAGAGAGCCGGTTGCTCCTGGTCCTGCTGGTCGCCATCGCGTTCGCGCTGATCACGGTGGACATCCGTGGAGGCCGGAACTCCCCGGTCGACGGTGCCCGGCACGCCGCCGCGGCGGTGTTCGGCCCGGTCGAGAACGGGCTGTCCTCCGCGGTGGACCCGGTCGGCAACGCCGTCTCCGCGATCCGCGACTCCGGCAGCCGGCACGACCGGCTCGCCGCGCTGGAGAAGGAGAACGCGGCCCTCAAGGCCAAGCTCGGCAGCGACGACCGCAACCGCAGCCGCCTCAAGCAGCTCGACAAGCTGCTGAAGGTCGCCGGCGAGGGGCAGTACGGCATCAAGGGCGCCCAGGTCATCGCCATCGGCTCGGCCCAGGGCTTCTCCTGGACCATCACCATCGACGCCGGCGCCAACGACGGCATCAAGCGGGACATGACCGTCCTGAACGGGGACGGCCTGGTCGGCCGGGTCACCACCGTCGGCCCCAGCACCTCCACCGTGCTGCTCGCCAACGACCCGGACTTCACCGTCGGAACCCGCATGGAGGCGGGCGACGAACTCGGCTTCGCCTCCGGGCAGGGTGACCGCCCGCTGCGCGTCGAACTGCTCAACGGCAAGGCGGAGGTGAAGAAGGGCGACCGGCTCGTCACCTTCGGCTCGCAGGCCGACAAGCCGTTCGTGCCCGGTGTCCCGGTCGGCGTGGTCTCCCGCGTCGACCCCTCCGGCGGCGGCCTGACCCGCACCCTCTACGTCACCCCGTACGTCAGCTTCACCAAGCTCGACATCGTCGGCGTGGTCGTGGCGGCACCGAAGAAGGACCCGCGGGACACCGTGCTCCCGGCCAAGCCGAAGCCGGTACCGACGCCGACGGTGACCGTGACGGTCACCCCGTCGGCCGACGCCCCCGTCACCGACGAGCAGCAGTAGGAGCTGTATCCCCATGCGTGTCAACCGGATCCTGCTCTCCACCGCGCTGGTCGTCGTGGCCCTGGTGATCCAGGTGAGCGTCCTCGCCCGGCTGCATCTGCCGGGCGCCGTCCCCGATCTGCTGCTGCTCACCGTCCTCGGCCTGGCGATGGTCTACGGCCATGTCGGCGGCGCCCTCGTCGGATTCGGCGCCGGTCTCCTCGCCGACCTGGCCCCGCCGGCCGACCACGCGGCCGGCCGGTACGCGCTCGTCCTGTGCGTCATCGGCTACTTCGCCGGGCTCATCAAGCCGGAGAACGGCCGGCTGAAGTCGGCGACCGGCCCGATGGCCGTCGTGGTCGCCGCCGCCATCGGCTCCACCCTGCTCTACGCCGGCGTGGGCGCCCTGGTCGGCGACACGGCCGCCCGCCATGTCGGCCTGCCCGGGCTGCTGTTCTCGGCCGCCCTGTACGACCTGCTGCTCGCCCCGTTCGTGGTGCCCGGGGTGATGTGGCTGGCCCGCCGCGCCGACAACGACCCGCTCACCGACACCGGGCCCGCGGCCAAGGCCGGGGACATCTCCTCCGGTTGGCTCTCCTCCGGCACGGGCCTGCGCATCGGCAGCCAGCGCAGCGGCCTCGGCGCCCTGAAGGCCAAGGCCCGCACGCGCTCCGCCCGGGTCGGCCGCATCAAGGGGGTCAAGCGGCTGTGAGGAGCGGGGAGTTCCGCCCAGGTGAGTTCACTCGAACGGGTCAGCTTTCCTGGAACGCGGGTTCACAGGCTGGTCGTTCATCATTCGTACGTGCTGACGCATCCGGCACATTCGCGCACTGAGAGGGGGAGACAGCCGCAGTGACCAACATCCCCGAGACCGGTCGGACCCCACGGGTCCAGATCCGGCTCGTCGTGATCCAGATCCTCGTTCTCTCCCTCCTCGGCACGCTCGGCGGCCGGTTGTGGTACCTCCAGATCCGCGAGGGCGCCGAGTACCAGAAGGAGGCGTCCGGCAACCACGTCCAGCAGGTCGTCGACCCGGCCGTGCGCGGCGACATCCTGGACGCCCGGGGCGTCCCCCTCGCGGACAACGAGACCCGCCTGGTGGTCTCCGCCTCCCGCACCGACCTGCTGAAGCAGAAGGACGACGGCAAGGCCGTCCTCACCAAGCTGGCCGGCGTCCTCGGCATGAGCCCCGAGGAGGTCATGCAGAAGGTCCGGCTGTGCGACGCCAAGACCCCCCAGCCCTGCTGGAACGGCTCGCCGTACCAGCCGATCCCGATCACCGACGAGGCCACCGTCAAGCAGGCCCTCCAGATCCGCGAGCGCTCCGAGGACTTCCCCGGTATCACCGCCGAGCCCGAGGCCGTCCGCCGCTACCCGGGCCCCGGCAAGTCCAACACCGCACAGGTGCTCGGCTATCTCTCGCCCGTCACCGACGCCGAGATCCAGCAGGCCAAGGACACCGACTCGCCCTACCTGCGCTCCGACATGGTCGGCCGCTCCGGCCTGGAGCGGACGTACGACAAGGTGCTGCGCGGCAAGGCCGGCGTCACCCGCTACGAGGTCGACAACCTCGGCCGGGTCATCGGCAAGGCCAAGTCGGACGCGGCCGAGGCCGGTTCGAACCTGGTCACCAGCATCGACTCCCGCGTCCAGCGGGTCGCCGAGTACGAGCTGGACAAGGCGATGAAGGCCGCCCGTAAGCAGTTCGACAAGATCACCGGCACCAACTACAAGGCCGACTCCGGTGCCGTCGTGGTGATGGAGGCCAGGACCGGCCGGATCGTCGCCATGGCGTCGGCGCCGACGTACGACCCGAACGTCTGGGTCGGCGGCATCTCCGGCAAGGACTACAGGGCCCTCACCGGCAAGGACTCGGACTACCCCCTGCTCAACCGGGCCATACAGGGCCAGGCCGCCCCCGGCTCGACCTTCAAGGTGGTCTCCACGGCCGCCGCGGTCGAGGCCGGCTACGACTTCAACGGCCGCTACCCCTGCACCAGCTCCTACTCGGTCGGCAGCCAGGTCTTCAAGAACTTCGAGGGCGAGAGCTTCGGCCCGATCCCGCTCGGCCGCGCCCTGGAGGTCTCCTGCGACACCGTCTTCTACTACCTGGCCGACAAGGAGTGGAAGAAGGACGGCGGCATCAACCCCAAGAAGGGCCAGCCGAAGGACTACTTCTACAAGGCCGCCCACCAGTTCGGCCTCGGCAGGGAGACCGGCGTCGACCTGCCCAACGAGGTCACCGGCCGCGTCCCCGACCGCCAGTGGAAGCAGGCGTACTGGCAGGCCAACAAGGACGCCTGGTGCAAGACCGGCAAGAAGGACGGCTCCTACGTCGAGAAGATCGCCTACGAGAACTGTCTCGAAGGCAACAAGATGCGCGAAGGCGACTCGATCAACTACTCCATCGGCCAGGGTGACACCCTCGTCACGCCGATCCAGGAGGCCGTGATCTACGGAGCCGTCGCCAACGGCGGCACGATGTACCAGCCGACCATCGGCAAGGCGATCGTCAGCGCCGACGGCAAGAACGTGCAGGAGATCAAGCCGAAGAAGCGCGGCAAGCTGCCCGTCAGCCAGGCCACGCTCAAGGGCATGGACGACGCCTTCGCGGGCGTCATCACCCGCGGTACGGCGGCCTGGAAGTTCGGCGGCTGGCCGCAGGACGAGATCCCACTGCACGCCAAGACGGGTACGGCCGAGGTCTACGGCAAGCAGACCACGTCCTGGCTGGCCACCTACTCCAAGGACTACACGGTCATCATGACGATCGCCCAGGCCGGTACGGGCTCCGGCGCCTCCGGTGAGGCCGTGCGCAACATCTACAGCGCGCTCTACGGCGTCCAGGGCGACGGCTCCATCGACAACAAGAAGGCGCTGCTGCCCGAGCCGCAGAAGGGCCTGCCCAAGGTCCGCACGGACGGCACCATCGCCGCCCCGAAGGTCACCGGCGACCCGGCGAAGGACGCCGAGGCCGCCCAGAAGAACAACCCCACCAACGGCGACGACGAGCAGCCCGCGGGCACCACGCCCCCGCCCGCCACGGGCAACCGCGACACCCGCAGGCGGCCTCGCAGGAGGGGAAGCCGGAGGATGCCCTCATGACCGGCGTGAACAGCTTCTCCGTCTCCGGGTACGGCCCCGAGCGGGCCGGCTGGACCAGGCTCTTCGCCCGCGACTCGCTCACCCGCCGGCTGGACTGGCCGATACTGCTCGCGGCCACCGGCCTGTCCCTGCTGGGCTCCCTGCTGGTGTACTCGGCGACCCGCAACCGCACCGAGCTGAACCAGGGCGACCCGTACTTCTTCCTGATCCGGCACCTGATGAACCTGGGCATCGGGATCGCCCTGATGATCGGCACGGTCTGGCTCGGCCACCGCGCCCTGCGCAACGCCGTGCCGATCCTCTACGGCCTGTCGGTGCTCCTCGCCCTGGTGGTCCTCACCCCGCTCGGCGCCACGATCAACGGCCAGCGCAACTGGCTGGTCATCGGCGGCTTCTCGCTCCAGCCGGCCGAGTTCCTCAAGGTCACGATCATCCTGGGCATGGCCATGCTGCTGGCCGCGCGGGTGGACGCGGGCGACAAGCCGTACCCCGACCACCGGACCGTGTTCCAGTCCCTGTGCCTGGCCGCCGTCCCGATCCTGATCCTGCTGCTCATGCCCGACCTCGGCTCGGTGCTGGCCATGGTGGCGATCATCCTGGGTGTGCTGCTCGCCTCCGGCGCCTCCAACCGGTGGGTCTTCGGTCTGCTCATCGCCGGTGTCATCGGCTGCGTGGCGATCTGGCAGCTGCACATCCTGGACGAGTACCAGATCAACCGGTTCGCGGCCTTCGCCAACCCGGACCTGGACCCGGCCGGTGTCGGCTACAACACCAACCAGGCCCGTATCGCGATCGGCTCCGGCGGACTCACCGGGGCAGGACTGTTCCACGGCTCGCAGACCACCGGGCAGTTCGTGCCCGAACAGCAGACCGACTTCGTGTTCACGGTCGCGGGGGAGGAACTGGGCTTCCTCGGCGCGGGCTTCATCATCTTCCTCCTCGGGGTCCTCCTGTGGCGCGCCTGCCGGATAGCGCGTGACTCGACCGAGCTGTACGGGACGATCGTCGCCGCCGGGATCGTGGCCTGGTTCGCCTTCCAGTCCTTCGAGAACATCGGCATGACCCTCGGCATCATGCCGGTCACCGGTCTGCCCCTGCCGTTCGTCTCGTACGGCGGCTCGTCCATGTTCGCGGTGTGGGTCGCGGTGGGACTGTTGCAGTCGATCAAGGTGCAGCGGCCCATGTCGGCGTAGGCCTCGTCGCCTCTGCCGTCGGCGTGGGCCTCGTCGCCCTCTGCCATATCGGAGCACCGGACACTAGATTCGGTGCATGGCGGACGCGAAACGCGAGATCGAGCGCAAGTACGAATCCGACGACAGCGGGCTGCCCGACCTGACCGGCGTCGGAGGGGTGGCCGCGGTCCTCGACAAGGGCCTGGTCGAGCTGGACGCCACGTACTACGACACCGCCGACGAACGCCTCACCGCGGCCCGGCTCACCCTGCGCCGCCGCACCGGCGGCGCGGACGCCGGCTGGCATCTGAAGTTCCCGGTCGCTCCCGGAGTCCGCGACGAGATCCAGGCCCCGCTCTCCGACACCGTCCCCGAGGAGATCGCGGCCCTCGTCCGCTCCCGCGTCCGGGACGCCGAGCTGGTCCCCCTGGTCCGGCTGCGCTCCGCCCGCGATGTCCGGCACCTGGTCGACGCCGAGGGCGCGCTGCTGGCCGAGGCGAGCGTCGACGCGGTGACCGCCGAGCGGTTCAGCGGCAGGGGCGGGGCCGCCCAGTGGACCGAGATCGAGGTGGAACTGGCCGACGGCGGCGACCCGGCCCTCCTCGACCAGCTGGAGAAACGGCTGGGCAAGGCGGGCGTGCGGCCGTCCCGGTCGCCGTCCAAGCTGGCCCGCGCCCTGGAACAGACGGCCGGCGGCCGGCGCCGGAAGAAGGCCGGGCCCCCGCCGCCGGTGACCGCCGGCGACCATGTCCTCGCCTACCTCCGCGCCCAGCGGGACGCGCTGGTCGAGCTGGACCCCGCCGTCCGCCGCGACCTCCCCGACTCCGTGCACCGCATGCGGGTCGCCACCCGCCGCGCCCGCAGCACCCTGCGCACCTTCGGCGCCCTCCTGGACCGCACCGTCACCGACCCCGTCGGCGCCGAGCTGAAGTGGCTCGCAGGCGAACTGGGCGTCGACCGCGACCAGGAGGTGCTGGCCGACCGCCTGACCACCGCCCTCGACGCGCTCCCGGCCGCCCTGGTCGCCGGCCCCGTCCCCGAGCGGCTGACCGCCTGGTCCCGGGCCCGGCACGGCGGCGCCCACGCCCACCTCACCGGCGTACTGGACTCCCGCCGCTATCTGACCCTGCTGGACACCCTGGACGCCCTCCTCGCGGACCCGCCGCTGCGCAAGGCGGCCGGCAGGAAGCCGGAGAAGGCGCTCACCAAGGCCGTACGCAAGGACGAGCAGAAACTCACGGACGTCGTGGAGCACGCGCTGCGACTGCCACCGGGGCAGGACCGCGACCTCGCCCTGCACGAGGCCCGCAAGAAGGCCAAGCGCACCCGCTACGCCGCCGAGGCCGCCACCGAGGCGCTCGGCACCCCCGCCCGCACCCTCACCAAGGCCATGAAATCCCTGACCACCCTCCTGGGCGACCACCAGGACAGCGTCATGGCCCGCCACACCCTCCGTGAACTCGCGGCGGTGGCGCACGCGGCGGGGGAGAGCGCGTTCACCTACGGCGTCCTGTACGGCAGGGAGGAGGCCCGGGCGGCGGCGACGGAGGCGGCGCTGCCCGGACGCTGGAAGGAGATCAGGTCCGGGGCGGCTCGCTGAGCGTTCGGGGGAGGCCGCCGGGCGGGTTAGGCTTGATGGTCCCCCCTGTCAGCTCATGAAGGTTCGCGAGATGCCTGTCGAGTCGGTTTTCCCGCAGCTCGAAGCTCTGCTCCCGCACGTGCAGAAGCCGATCCAGTACGTCGGCGGAGAGCTCAATTCCACGGTCAAGCCGTGGGACGAGTGCGACGTCCGCTGGGCGCTCATGTACCCGGACGCCTACGAGGTCGGTCTGCCCAACCAGGGCGTCATGATCCTCTACGAGGTCCTCAACGAGCAGGAGGGGGTCCTCGCCGAGCGCACCTACAGCGTGTGGCCGGACCTGGAGGCGCTGATGCGGGAGCACGGCGTCCCGCAGTTCACGGTCGACAGCCACCGCCCGGTGAAGGCCTTCGACGTGTTCGGCCTCAGCTTCTCCACCGAGCTGGGCTACACGAACATGCTCACCGCCCTGGACCTGGCCGGTATCCCGCTGGAGGCCAGGGACCGCACGATCGACGACCCGATCGTCCTGGCCGGCGGCCACGCGGCCTTCAACCCGGAGCCGATCGCCGACTTCATCGACGCGGCCGTCATCGGCGACGGCGAGCAGGCCGTGCTCGACATGACCCGGATCATCCGCGAGTGGAAGGCCGAGGGCTGCCCCGGAGGCCGCGAGGAGGTCCTGTTCCGCCTCGCGAAGACCGGCGGGGTCTACATCCCGGCGTTCTACGACGTCGAGTACCTCCCCGACGGCCGTATCGCCCGCGTGGTCCCGAACAAGTCGGGCGTCCCGTGGCGCGTGTCCAAGCACACGGTCATGGACCTGGACGAGTGGCCGTACCCCAAGCAGCCGCTGGTCCCGCTGGCCGAGACGGTCCACGAACGCATGTCGGTGGAGATCTTCCGCGGCTGCACGCGCGGCTGCCGCTTCTGCCAGGCGGGCATGATCACCCGCCCGGTGCGCGAGCGCTCCATCACGGGCATCGGCGAGATGGTCGACAAGGGCCTCAAGGCGACCGGCTTCGAGGAGGTCGGCCTGCTGTCGCTGTCGTCGGCCGACCACTCGGAGATCGGCGACATCGCCAAGGGCCTCGCCGACCGCTACGAGGACGACAAGATCGGCCTGTCCCTCCCCTCCACCCGCGTCGACGCGTTCAACATCGACCTGGCGAACGAGCTGACCCGCAACGGCCGCCGCTCGGGTCTGACCTTCGCCCCGGAGGGCGGCTCGGAGCGCATCCGCAAGGTCATCAACAAGATGGTCTCGGAGGAGGACCTGATCCGTACGGTCGCCACGGCCTACGGCAACGGCTGGCGCCAGGTGAAGCTGTACTTCATGTGCGGCCTGCCGACGGAGACCGACGACGACGTCCTCCAGATCGCCGACATGGCGACCCGCGTCATCCAGAAGGGCCGCGAGGTCTCGGGCTCGAACGACATCCGCTGCACGGTCTCGATCGGCGGTTTCGTCCCGAAGCCCCACACCCCCTTCCAGTGGGCCCCGCAGCTCTCCGCCGAGGAGACGGACGAGCGCCTGGCGAAGCTCCGCGACAAGATCCGCGCCGACAAGAAGTACGGCCGCTCCATCGGCTTCCGCTACCACGACGGCAAGCCCGGCATCGTGGAGGGCCTGCTCTCCCGCGGCGACCGCCGCATCGGCGCGGTCATCCGCGCGGTGTACGACGACGGCGGCCGCTTCGACGGCTGGCGCGAGCACTTCTCCTACGACCGCTGGATGCGCTGCGCCGACAAGGCCCTCGCCCCCTACGGCGTGGACGTCGACTGGTACACCACCCGCGAGCGCACCTACGAGGAGGTCCTGCCCTGGGACCACCTCGACTCCGGCCTGGACAAGGACTGGCTCTGGGAGGACTGGCAGGACGCCCTCGACGAGACGGAGGTCGAGGACTGCCGCTGGACCCCGTGCTTCGACTGCGGCGTCTGCCCGCAGATGGATACGGCTATACAAATCGGCCCCACCGGCAAGAAGCTGCTCCCGCTCACGGTCAAGAAGTAGCCGTGACCAGCGGCGATGCCATCCAGCGGATGGCTGAGGCGCTTGCTGAGGTACCCGAGGCGGACGGCATCGAGGCCCTGCGAGGGCTCGGCGCGAAGGAGCGCGAGCAGGCTCCCCGCCCCGCGCGGCGTACGCCGCTCCCCGCCCCTCGACGGGACTCGGGCATCGTCTCGGCGGTCGAGTGGGTGTAGACGAAGAGAGGCGTTCGGACGATCCGGTCCGGGCGCCTCTCGGCGTTCTCGGGGCCCGGTTTATGCGACAACGCGCATAGTCGCGTTTCCGCATAGACGGAGCATCGGCGCCGCTCGTACGGTCGTGGCGACCGGCCCGCAGAGGGCTCGCAAGAGGGGGTTCAGCATGGCGCGCGAAGAACTCACAAGGCTCACCGGCAACTCCAACGGCGGCAACTGCGGGCAGGGAGACTGCCCCAACGTCTACCGCACCGCCTCCGGCTCGTTCGTCGTCCAGGGCGACGTGTCCACCGCCTTCACCCCGCCCGCCGGGGAAGGGCTCGTGGAGATCCCCGAGGAAGTCCTGAGGGAGGCCGTCCGTGCTCTTGGATGGTGAAGCCTGGGCGGACAAGTTCAAGACGTTCCAGACCGAAGCCTGGCGGCTGGAGACCCTGCCGCAGTACCTCGTACCGCAGGAGGCGGAAGAGTTCGCCGCCTTCAAGGCGGGGGCCCGCTTCCCCGGACCGTACGAGGACGCGTGGATGGCCATGGTCCGCACCCGCAGCGTGGGCCGCGTCCACATCGTCACCCGGCCCCTCACGGACTACCTGCGGTTCGAGTTCGAGCGGTACTACCAGCACCAGGCCCCGGCGGGGGAAGACATCCGCATCCTCGACATCACCGACCAGCCGAACCCGCTCCCCGACGTCCAGGACTTCTGGATGTTCGACCGCTCGACGGTCGTCCTCATGAAGTACGAGGCCGACGGTACGCAGATCGAGCGGGAGCTGTACGAGGGCGACCCCGCCCCGTTCCTCGAATACCAGCGCATCGCCATCGCGGAATCGGTCCCGTTCCTGGAGTACGTGACCGAGTGACGTTCGAGCCCGAGCAGCTCGGCCAGTCCTCCCAAGAACTCGCCGCGACACTGCGCAAGCTGCGGAAGCAGGCCGGTCTCTCAGGGGACCGGCTTGCCGCGCGCTGCAACATGTCGCAGTCGAAGGTGAGCCGGATCGAGAGCGGGAAGGTGCGCCCGTCCCTGGTGGACATAGAGCGCATCCTCAGAGCTTTGGACGCCCCGCCGGCCTTGGTCGCGGAGGTGTCCGCACTGGCCCGCATCGCCGCTACGGAGTGGCAGGACGCACGGTCGATGCGGCGGAAGGGTCTGGACAAGAAGCAGCTTGAGCTGGCTGGGCTCGAAGCGTCTTCGACGGAGTTCCGGTTCTTCCTGCTGTCGATGCTCACGGCCTTGCTCTCCACCCCGGAGTACATCAGGGCCAGCCTCGCTCACATCCCCGGAGACCACAGCAAGGCCGTGGCGAGGAAGCTGGAGCGGCAGGAGGTCCTGTACGACCGCCGGAAGAAGTTCACCTTCATCGTCACCGAGCAGGCGGCACGCTCCCCGTTTGCCTCCCCGGATGCCATGGCGGTACAGCTCGACCGCCTGGCTTCGCTGACCCACCTGCCGAGCGTGCGTCTTGGCGTGCTCCCGATCGAGACGCGGCTGCCGGGATGCCCGCTGAACACGTTCACGGTGTATGACGAACGGTTGGCCACGGTGGAGACGACGGCCGGGGTGATGGTGTTCCGCGACCCGAGAGACGTCCGGATGTACCTCGATGAATTCGCCGGATACGACGAGCGCGCCCTCTTCGGCGAAGACGCGCGGGAACGGCTGGCCGAGTGGTCGACGGCGTTCCGATCCTGATCTTTAGTCCAGTACGCGACTGAACCTCGAATCGCCCCCTGCCAACGGGCAAGGATGCCGTGCCATCGGAGAACGCACGGGAGGCGTACGAGATGAGCAGCGAGCAGACCACCATGTCGGGACCTGTACAACTGTCCCTTCCGTCTCCACCTCCGGACCCCGTGTCGGGTTGCCGTGAGTGCCTTGGCTTCGCAGTGAGCAGAGCGAACGCCACCTCTGTGGGCGACTACTCGAAGGCTTCGGATGTGAACGTGTCCTTCCGGGCCCACCTTCGGAACGAACATCGGGGGTGCTGATGGTGCGCACGGCCCTGCGGTTCGTGACGCACCGGATCACGCAGCATCCGGACACGGACGTGACCTTCGAAGCTGAGTGCCTGCACTGCAAGTGGAAGGCGGAGCCCTCGACAGACGGCGCGGCGGTCGACGTCGAGTGCGTGAGCCACACCGGCCTGAGCAACCATCGTGGCTTCCGGCGAATCTGTACGTCGTTCGCCGTAGTGGTACGGGCCGAGCAAGACAGACCCCCGGCGCACTGAGGGACGGCAAGCAACACAGACCAGAGGCACGGGAAGGGGCGCAGCGTGAGCGACATGCGCCCCTGTGCTGGCCCCTGTCGACTGCCCCCATGGGTCCGCAGGGGCCAGCATCGTTGCAGCCGTCGGACAGTGTTGTACGTCCACGCACGACAACGGCTCCCGGCCGTAGAGCCGAGGGCCTGTCTGAACTGCTGTGCGCCTGTCTCAGGCGCTCTCTCCCAGGTGTCGGTACAGCGTGGCGCGGGAGACGCCGAGGGCCTTAGCGATGGCGCTGACGCTCTCGCCCTTGGCCTTCCTGGCACGGGCCACGGTGAGTACGTCCTCGTCCACCACAGACGGCCGGCCGCCGGTACGGCCCTGCGCCTTGGCTGCTTCCAGTCCGGCCCGCGTGCGGTCCTTGATGAGCGACCGCTCGAACTCCGCCATGGCCGCGATGATCTGGAAGAACAGGCGTCCGTCGGCCGACGTGGTGTCGACAGAGGAGAGCGCACCGTCGAGCACGCGGAAACCTATGCCGCGCTCGCGCAGGCCGTCGACGATGGACACAAGGTCGATGAGCGACCGGCCGAGCCGGTCAAGCTTCCACACGCACAGGACGTCGCCCGGTCGGGCGTAGTCCAGTACGGCCGTCAGTTCCGGCCGGTCGGTGCTCTTCCCACTGGCCTTGTCCTCGAAGATGCGGACGCACCCTGCGGCCGTCAGCGCGTCGCGCTGAAGCTGCGCTTCCTGGTCGTCAGTGGAGACGCGGGCGTAACCGATGAGCTGGCCAGTGATCGTGTTCGTCGTCATGGCACGAACTGTCTCAGAACTCGTCTCAAAAGATCAAGTCCGAGGCGGGGATTTCGAGACGGGTTTTGAACAGGGCTGTGCCCCTGTGAGGGGCGCTCCGTCTCTCGTCTCACAAACCTTGGTTTTCGAGACGGTCCACGCTTGCCTGTGTGGGGCGACTGTCGCACCCGTCGGGACGCTTGCCCGTCAGTACGCACTTCTTTTGGGACCAGGGCTCCAAGTTCTACTGCCCCCACTCTGATCGGGTGACTCCACTGGTAGGGGGCAGAGCGTCTCGCTAATCCTCCTTGCCCTGGTCAGCTTCATCGTCCGTCCAGGGGTACAGGGTGGCGAAGTGACGGATTCGCTCCTGCTCGGCGGCTTCGTCGGCGGCGTCGTAGTGCCGTATCTGCTTCCACCAGCGGTCGTAGTCGTAGCCGTCGCAGTGGTTGAAGTCGAGGGCGGTGCTGCGTAGCCGCTGCCACTCACGCACGATCGCAGCCCGCTGCCACGGCTCGGGCCGCTCCACCGTGAGGAGTTGGTGCAGGAAGCCCGCTGAGTCGCTGACCAGGATGAGCAGGGACCGCATCGCGAAAGAGGTCTCGCCGGTCTCACCGACATCCTCGGACACTCGCCCCAACTGCGCGTTGAGGAACGTCTCCAGGGCGCGGACGTTCTCGGGGGTCAGATCGACGGCGTAGATGAGGGTGCGTTCAGGCGGTGAGTTCGTCATACGGATGGGTCCTACCTTTCGTGCGGTGCCAACTGGAGCACCCGGGGTGGAGCTGAATCAACCTGGTATTCCGTGGGCCAGAAGACCCTGGTGGGCGGGGACCAAAGAAGTGCGTGCAGACACTTGCCCCTTCGTCCACAGCAAGGCGCTTCGCGCCCGTCTCGCGGCCTGCCCCGGTGTTCGACGGGCAAGGCCAGGCGTGCGCCCCGTCTGGCGCTCACGCCAGCGCACAGCCGTCCGCCTGTCGATGGCAGGCAGACGTGACGGCAGGGGCAGGGGGTGGGGTATGACCCCCCGAAGGGGGCAAGCCCGACCGCCATGTCATAGCAGCCAAGGTTCCGCCACGGTTCCAGGGTCCGTCTGCCCTGCCCGCAGGCTGCCACGGCGAGAGTGTATGGCCTGGTCACAGGCCTACCCTGCCTTGCTCGCAGCGGCGGAAAGCTGCAAGGAACAGGGCCTAACGGCTGTACCTGCGGGGCGCGGCAGCGCCCCCCTAGGGCTTGCTCCTGTCGGCCCCCTCCGGGGCCGCACTGTCGTTGAGTACTGCGACTGTGGCGGCCGGGAGGCCGCACCTTGCTGCCTTTCTCTGCGCCGTTGTCTTTCCCTAGTGAGGGCGCTGCCGCGCCCCTACTTTCCCTTGAAGCAGGCTGCTTCCTTCAGTCGGCCTCGACAGAGGCCGGACTGGGCCAAATAGATAAGAGAGGGCGCGAAGGTTTTCGCAGGTCGGAGGCTGTGCCGGTACACCCCGGACGTGCTCTGACTACACGCAGCGCGTGTACTCACCGATCCTGGTGGAGGCGGCAGGGGACCGGCGCGCCCTTGCCCTTCTGGAACAGGTGAGACGGAAGCACAAGGCACGCGGCCCCGGAACGGGACGACACGAGGTCTAGTTCCTTGGCGCGGGCCACCGCGTTGCGGGTGCTCTGGTCGGACAGTGGTTTGCCCTCCTTGCCCAGCAGCACGGCCAGCCGGCCGGGCTCGAAGGCTGCGTGTCCTTGCCGGTCTGCCCAACCGATGGCGGCGAAGTGGACGCGGTAGGCGAGAGGGTGCCCGGGGTGCTGCGCCATGCGCCGGTACTCGTGCTGGGAGACACCACCCCACGGGCGGTTGTGGCCGAAGCTGATCGTCACCGGCTACCCCCTCCCTGCGGGGAGCGGCTGCACTCGTGCGCTTCGTTGTCGACAAGAGGCGACGCGCAGACCTCACAGGTCCAGACGACTTCGATCGTGATGTTCAAGGGCTGGCGACTCCTGGCGCTGGCCGAGGGCAGCACGGAGCCGCGCCTCAGCATCGGGTGGAAGTCGCGCAGTACCGTCCTGCGCTTCGGGATGTCCTCGACGTCCCTGCGAGCCCCTCGGGATCGCGGCCTCTCGCGGAGTGGCCAGCTCTACCGCCGCTGAACGGCGGGAGCTACGGTGTCCGCTCCCAGAAGGAGCGGAAGAGTCTTCCTATCCGGAGCCCGGGCCGGCCGTCAAGCCGGACCACCTCCGGGCCTGGCTGGTCGAGCCGCCCGGAGATGTCTGTCCCTACTTCCTCGTCAGAGCCTTGCTGCGAAGTCGTCACCCTTGATGACCAGGCGTTCGCGGACGTCGCGCGGGATCTTCAGTCGCAGGTGTACGGACGGGGCGCGCACCCCCTTGACCTTCGTACGGGTCACCTCGCACGTGACGCCCACCCGGCGCAGGTCCTCGGCCATGGCCTCCATGCCGCCCGCTTCCCACATCTCCCGGAAGGTCTTGCCGTTATGCACGAGGACCCAACGGTCTTGCGTGGTCTCGGGATCGATGGCGTTCAACTCTTCCGTGAGCTTGTCGAGCGTCTTCTCCGCCCGCTCGCGAGTGAACCGCGTCTTCGAGAAGCGGCCCTCTGGTTCGAGCTCCGCCATGTAGTAGGAGATGGCGTCTTCGAGCCGCTTCACCTCGGCGCGCGCCTCGGCTCCCTTCGCGTACTCCCGGACCTGGACGGGGAAGTCACCGAGGACCCGCAGTACATCGCCCACGAGGACGTCGTACACGTCCTGCGGGTTGGGTGCGCCGAGCCCGCCGCCCTTGCACTTCCCGCAGCGCAGGTAGGTGTAGCTCCGGCCGTTGCTCATGTTCTTCTGCACGGTCATGTTGGTCGAGCAGTCGACGCAGATGAGTACGCCGAGGAACTGGGTCGCTCCGCCCGCCTGTCGGGTGGGCTGGCTCTTACCCCGTTGGTCGAGTGCCGCTTGAAGGGTCTCGAACTCCTCCTTGGTGAAGATCGGGGGGCCGACTCGCATCGGCTTGCCATCGTTACCGAGGACGAGCCTGCTCCGCCGCTTCCCGCCCTGCTTGTTCTCCTCGACCCGGTAGCCCATGAGCGCGGGGTTACGAAGGCGTCGGAGGAGAGTCGACGTGGTGAGTCCTGCCGACATGAGTCCGGAGCGGACGAGACAGAGGGCCATACGTCGGGCGGAGACGCCCCGGAGCGCCATGCGCCGGGCCCAGTGCAGTGCCTTGTGTGCGCTCGGCTCGATGGCGAGCGCGGGTTTACCGTCCACCTTCGTCGTGACGTATCCGTACGTCGGCTTACCGACGAGCCACGAGTCCTGCGTGCGGGCGTAGTCCCACAGCGACGTGACGCGGGTCGACGTGTTCGCCGCCTCGATCTCCGCGATGCCGCCGATGAGCGTGACCATGATCCGGCCCACGGTCGTGCTGAGGTCGATCGCGTCGTTCTTCGACACGAGGTTCTTCCCGTACCGCTCGCACCACTCGATCATCGTGGACAGGTCCGTCATGCGACGGATGAAGCGGTCAAGCTTCCAGAAGAGCAGAGCATCGAACTCCGGGGCCCGGTTGTTGAGCCACTCGCCGAGCTCCTTCCGCTTCCACGGCGGAACCTTCGTCGCCGACACGTTGAGATCGGAGGCGACGCCGACGACGCGATACCCCTTCTCTCTGGCCAGGAGACGCAGGTCGAGTTCCTGCCGCACCGGCGATGTCGTGTCCTCCGTAAGTACGGACAGGCGGACGGAGAGGAGTGCCCGTGGAGCGTCCTCGGGGAGCAGAGCCTCCGCCCGCTTCAGATCCTCAAGGAGGGCCAGGTCCGAGGCGGTCCACTCGCTCTCGATGTCGTACGTCTTCATGGTCGCGGAGCGTACAGGCTGGATGTGGAGCTGTTTCGTTATGGCCTCAGATGGACACCCGCATCCAGACCGGCCCGACGGGTAAGAAGCTGCTCCCCCTGACGGTCAAGAACGGCGGCCCGGCGCCGGCTTCGAGCGGTCACGCGCACTGACGTGAGTGAGGTTTCCTCGCACCGGCCGGAGCAGTGGGCGCAGACCGTCGGACATGGTCGGCAGGGCGGCCGGGAAGAGGGATCCTGTCCCTGTTCCTGACCGCCCTGCGTCGGGTGGAGTTGACATGTGCGGTTGTGCGGGCGACGGGCAGGAACTGCCGTGGTCTGTCCGTCAGTTGCAGAAGTTGAGGATGGGCAGGAGGCCGTTGCCGCACTGGAACTCGTCGCCACCGCCACCGCCACCGCCGCCGTGGCCGTAGGCTGGGGCGGCCTTCGTGACGACGTGCGTAGCGGGCGTCGCTGCCACGGCGGACGTGGCAGTCGCCACCCCCGTCGCACATACGATGCCCACGGCGGCGCTCACCGCGAACAGTCGCGGAATCCGGGAAACGGCCTTCTTGGAGTGAGGTGTTGTGTTCATGAACTCACCATGCACACCCCCGCGACCAGTTGCTCGCCGAGCGCATCCGAGCGGGTGAGCCACCCCCGGGCCGGATCGGAATGCGCTTTTGGGGGCCACGTCGGCGTGGGCCGACCGCGGTCCACGGCACACCGCTCAGTGAGCCCGTGCGGTTGAGGAAGGAGTGCGAGGTCCCAACCCGCCGGTGCGGGGGGCGGATTGACTTCCTGGGCGTGCGATGTCTCACGCACGGCATGGGGACCAGGCCGCGACGCGATCCAGGATCCCGTTCACCAGACGGCCCATGAGCAGATGCACGTCGGCGTTCGGCGGCGCGTTGTCTTGCTCACACACCGGGCCGCTGTTACGCCTTGGGCACCCCCCGACTCCAGGGAGCACGCCGTGCCTCAAGAGCCCCCTCTTGCCGCTCCTCCGCGTTCGTCTGTCCGGTCGATCCTCTGTACCGTCGCGGCCATCGCCCTCGTGACGCTCACCGCCGCCACACGTCCCCCCGACCCGGACACCCGGACCGCGGCGGATCCGGCAGCCGTGGTCCGCGAGTGGAACGCCATCGCCACCGACACGATCACGAGCAGCCTCGGTCCGCGCCCTTCCGGGCAGGTGGCGATCTGGGAGGGGTTCGTCTCCGTCGCCGTGTACAACGCCGTGGTGGGGATCGAAGGCGGCTACACCCTGTACGAATGGCACGGGCTCGGTCCGGCCGAGGCCTCCTCCGCGGCGGCCGCCGCCACCGCGGCCCACGACGTGCTGCTCACCTACTTCCCTGCCTTCAGGGAGCGGCTCGACACCGCCTACGCGGACTCGCTCGCCGCTCTTCCGGCCGGTCGGGCCAGAGACCGGGGCGTTGACTACGGCCGGCGCGCTGCCGCCCGCATCATCGAACTCCGGGAGGAGGACGGCAGGTTCGCGGACGTGCCTTTCACCGCTTCCCCGGCACCGGGGGTCTGGCGGCCCACCCCGCCCGGGTTCCAGCCCTTCATCGACACCTGGCTCGCCAGGCTCCGCCCCCTCCTGCTCGTCTCCCCGCGGCAGTTCCGCCCCGGCGGACCGCCCGCGCTCTCCTCGGCCGCATACGCCGAGGACGTCCAGGAGCTGAAGGCCATGGGTGCGAAGACCGGCTCGGGCAGGAGCGCGCGGCAGACCGAGACCGCCCTCTTCTTCAGTGGCAACCTGGTCGAGCAGGTCCAGACAGCCGTGCGAGACCACGCGGCCCGGCACCGGCTCGGCATCGCCGAGACGGCCCGGCTGTTCGCGGCGGTGAACGCGGCGGCGACCGATGCCGTCGTCACCGCGTGGGACGCCAAGCTCCACTACGGCTTCTGGCGGCCGATCACCGCCATCCGCCTCGCCGACACCGACGGCAACCCCGCGACGACGGCGGACCCGGCCTGGGAGCCGCTGCTCCTCACCCCACCTCACCCGGATCACATCGCCGGTCATACGACCGTCGCCGCTGCCGTGGCACGCGCCCTGACCGGTGTTCTCGGCACCTCGCGCATCGACCTCTACGTCCACTCCGAGGTCACCGGCACCACGCGGTTCTACGGGTCCGCCGACGACCTCAACCGGGATGTCGTCGACGCCCGTGTATGGGGTGGCGTCCACTCCCGCACGGCGGACGTGGCGGGCTGCCGGGCCGGCACCCACGTGGCCGCCTGGGCGCTGGACCACTACTTCCAGCCGGTTGCCAGGAAGGCCACCCAGCCGTCCCCGCCGAGGCCGGCCGAGCCGGAGTGCGGCGGCGACACGGACTGAACGAGGGGCAGCGGAGTGACGCGGCGGGGCGAGCCTCCTCCCGGGGGAGGAGGCTCGGGTGCGGTGGGGGAGCGCTAGCCGTTGACGGCGTCCGGGGTCGGGGAGTGCTGGAGGACCCAGGGGTTGGTACAGGTCAGGATGGGATGGATCGGGGGCGGGGGCGGGGAGTTGGTTTCCGAACAGGTCGTTTCCCAGACCTGCCCGCTGGTGGTCAGTACGTCGATCTTGACACTGTCGGGAGCGTTGCTGTGTTCGTTGATGGCGACGCCGCAGGCCGTGCTCGGATAGTTGGGCAGGTTGCTCAGATCGGTCCACAGGAAGCCGGGCACGGCACCGCTGATGTCCCGGATGCCCGCGTAGGTCCGGCCGCCGGTGAGCGCGGCCCGTAGCTCGTAGTTGTTGTTGAACTGGACCGCGTCGATGTCGGAGCACGGCCCGCCCGGTCCGGTGGAGCCGGTCGGCCCGGTGGAGCCGGTCGGTCCCGTGGCGCCCGTGGAGCCGGTGGGTCCGGTCGGGCCCGTGGAGCCGGTGGGCCCGGTCGTCGGGCACGAGCCGTCGTCGCCGCCGCCCGCGCGGGGGGACGTGGCCGGGGCCTTCGGAACGTGGTGGGAGTGATCGTCGCACCCCTCGCCGCCCGCCGTGTGGGCCGTGGCGGCCGCCCGGCCGCTCATGCTCTGGGCCGCCGCGGCGGCGGGGCTGGCCACTCCGGCGGCGAGGACCAGGGCGAGCGAGGCCAGCATCCCGGCCTTCCTGACCCTGTCCCGGGCCAGTGGCCCGAGCAGGGACGTCCTGTGGTCAGGACTCATAGTCGTGCTCCTTGACTCGAAGCGGTCCGGGTGAGGTCCGGACTCTTGTCCGGGGGAGATCCCGGACTCCAGTGCGAGCGTGACCCGAACCTTCGGGACCGGCCGATTCGGGCGAGCCAAAAGGGGCCTTTTATCCCCAAGTCGGACGAATCCATGCCGTCTGATGGGGCATTGTTTACTCTCTGTCACCCGATCGCCCCATCGCACGGCCATTCGGGGTCCCTCGGCACCGGCACCGCGCGTGGAGCGGCGGCCCGGCGAGGGACATGTGCCACATTGGCCGCCGTGAAGCCGCAGACCCTGTGCCTGTGCATGATCGTCAAGAACGAGTCCCTCGTCATCGAGCGCTGTCTGACGTCGGTACGGCCGCTCATCGACACCTGGGTCATCTCCGACACCGGGTCCACCGACGGCACCCAGGAACTGATCCGCAAGGTGCTGGACGGCATCCCCGGCGAACTCGTCGAGGAGGAGTGGGTCGACTTCGGGCACAACCGCACCAGCAACATCCGCCGCGCCCGCGGCAGGGCCGACTACCTGCTCACCCTCGACGCCGACCACGTACTGCGCCAGGACGCCGCGCTGCCGAGGCTCACCGCGACGTCGTACATGCTGCGCTACGACACTCCCGGCACCCAGCACCGGTTCAAGCACCTCATGCGCGGTGACCTGGAATGGCGTTACGAGGGCGTCACCCACGAGTACCCGTGCACCGACGCCCCCGACACCCAGGAGAACCTGGACGCGCTGGTCATCGAGGACCACGCCGACGGAGGTTGCCGCGCCGAGAAGTTCGAGCGGGACGCCCGGCTGCTGCGCCGCGAACTCGACCGCGACCCCGACAACCCACGCACCGTCTTCTACCTGGCCAACACCGAACGCGACCTCGGACACACCGAGGAGGCCGTCGCCCTCTACGAACGCCGCGCCGCGATGGGCGGTTGGCCCGAGGAGGTCTACGTCTCCCTGCTGGAGTCCGGAATCCTGCGGGCGGAAAGCGCCGACGACTGGCCCGGCGCGATGGACGCGTTCAGCAGGGCCTGGGAGGCGCGGCCCCAACGGCTCGAAGCCGTCTACGAGTTGGCGTCCCGGCTGCGGGTGAAGGGCAGACACCGTACCGCGCACGCCCTCCTCGCCCAGGTGATCGGCCGGACGGAACCCGACGACCTGCTCTTCACCCGGTCCTGGGTGTACCGCTGGGGGCTGCTGTTCGAGTTCTCCATCACCGCCCACTGGATCGGCGACCACACCGCCGCCGTACGCGCCTGCGACCTGCTGCTCGCCCTGCCGGACCTGCCGGAGGCCATCCGCCAACAGGTGATCGCCAACCGGCGGTTCTCGGCACCGCACGTCACCTCCGTCCCCGTGCCCGCCTCGCCCGGTCGACGGCAGCGGTCCGGCCGGAACCGCAGGAGGTGACACGCCCGGGCGCGGCGCTGGAGCGAGGCCAGGACGGTGCCCAGCCGGTCCCGTGACGCGCCCGGAGAGAACCGCTCGCGGCGGGGCGGTGATCAGCGGCGGGGTGGTGATCCGGCCGGCGACGGGCGTGACGCCGTACGACGGGCGGCGGGCGGTCTCCCGGCGGCACGATAGGAGGAAGCAGGGGGGTGGCCGCGCGACCCGACGGGAGGCCCCCATGGCTCAGCAGACGGCGACGAAGACCCCGGTCAAGAAGCCCGTCAGCCCCGGTGGTGTCTTCTTCTCGTTCGCCCCGTGGATCATCTTCGGGGTGGTCGCCAGTCCCAGCACCTGGGAGTACGCGGCCCTCGCCGCACTGGTCGCCTCGATCGTCCTGTCGGCGCAGGACATGCTGCACGGCACACTTCGCGTCCTCGACGTGACCGGCATCGTGTTCTTCGCCGTGCTCTCGGTCCTGGCACTGGCCCTGAACCGCGGGGAACTCGCCTGGCTGGAGACGTACGCCCAGGTCATCTCGAACGGGCTGGTGGCCGTCGTGGCGCTCGGCTCGCTGCTCAGCGACCCGTTCACCGCGCAGTACGCCCGGGAACAGACGCCCCGGGAGTTCTGGGACTCGCCCGTCTTCCGGCACATCAACCGGGTCCTGACCGCCTTGTGGGGCGGGGCCTTCGCCCTGATGACGGTCTCCACCTGGCTGGCCGTCCGGTACCCGTCCCAGGACGACTGGTTCAACTGGGTCGTCCCCATCGCCCTGCTGGTCGTGGCCGTCAGGTTCACGGAACGCTATCCGGAGTCCTACAAAGCGCGCGTCACCTGACCGGATCCGAACGGGCGGTGCGCGCGTCTACCCCTGTATGGACCTCCAGAAGCCGCCGCCCGCGACCCACCGGCCCGAAGGATGCCTCGTCGTCGCCGTCCGCCTCCCGGTGCGGATCGTCGTCCTGGTGCTGGTCGTGCCGGTGCGGATGGTGTGGGACACGCTCGTCGTCACCGGGCGGTTTCTGCGGGACACCCTGTTCAGGCCGCTCGGGCGGGCCCTGCTGTGGGCCGGCCGGGCCGTGTTCGTGTGGCCGCTCGTGGGCCTGTGGCGGTACGTCCTGGTACCCGCCGGCACGGCCCTCGCCTGGCTCGGGAACGTCCTCGTCGTGGTACCGGCCGTGTGGCTCCACCAGTACGTCCTCACCCCCGTCGGGCACGCCCTCGCCTGGCTGGCGCGCGGGGCCGGTGCCGGGCTCGCGTGGGTGTACGCGCGCCTGCTCACCCCGGTCGGGCACGCGGTGGCCTGGCTGCTCAAGGGCATCGGCGCGGTGCTGGCCGCCCTCGGTGTCGGGGCGTACACGGCCGTCGCCTGGCTGGTGCGGTACCTGCTCGTCGTACCCGCGCGGTGGCTGTACACCTGGGTCCTGGCACCCGTCGGCCGGGCCGTCGCCCGGTGCGGACGGGGACTGGCGTGGCTGCTGGGACTGCTCGTCACCGGGGTCGGCGTGGCCCTGTACTGGACCGCCCGTGTCCTGTTCGTGCTGCCCGCGCTCGCGCTGTGGCGCTGGGTGCTCGCGCCCGTCGGCCGGTTCCTGGCCGTGGTCGCGCGCGAGGTGGGGGAGGCCCTCGGGCACGCCTGGCGGGTCGCCGGGCGGATCTCCCTGGCCGTTGGGCGGGCACTCGGGACCCTCTTCCGGTGGATCTTCGTGGAGCCGGTGCGCTGGGTGTACCGGACCGTCCTCACCCCGGTCGGACACGTCGTACGGGACGCCGTCCTGCGGCCCGTCGCCGAGGGCCTGCGCGCGGTGGGCCGGGTCTCGCGGGAGGCGCTGACCACGGCCCGGGACACGGTGCGGCAGGCCCGCGCGGACTTCCGCCGGATGCTGTTCGGCGAGCCCCGGCAACCGGTCGCGGTGGACCGGCGGGAACCCGAGGCCCGCGACACACGTACTCTTGGTAGGAGTACGACCGCACTCACGAAGGACTAGGACACTGGGCAAGCGACAGCCCGAAGGCCCGCCGCCCGCACCCGCGGTGCAGCGCATCCGACTGCGCTACACCAAGCGCGGCCGCCTGAGGTTCACCAGCCACCGAGACTTCCAGCGCGCCTTCGAGCGTGCGCTGCGCCGCGCCGAGGTGCCCATGGCGTACTCGGCCGGGTTCACGCCGCACCCGAAGGTGTCGTACGCCAATGCCGCACCCACCGGCACGGGCAGTGAGGCGGAGTACCTGGAGATCGCGCTCACCGAAGCGCGCGATCCCGAGACCCTGCGCGTCCTCCTCGACGAGTCGCTGCCCGCCGGGCTCGACGTCGTCGAGGCGGTCGAGGCGCGGACCTCGGGCCTCGCCGACCGGCTGACGGCCTCCGTCTGGGAGCTGCGGCTGGACGGCGTCGACCCGGTCGACGCCGAGCGCGCGGTCGAGGCCTTCACCAAGGCCGACGCCGTCGAGGTGCAACGGATGACCAAGAACGGCGTCCGCACCTTCGACGCCCGCCCGGCCGTGGTGAGCCTGGAAACGCACGGTACGCCGGCTGATAGGCCGAGCGACCAGCCCTGTGCGATACTGCGGCTGGTTGTTCGGCACGTGACGCCTGCCGTACGACCCGACGACGTCCTGTCCGGTCTCCGCGCCGTGGCCGACCTGGCGCCGCCGGTCCCCGCAGCGGTGACCAGGCTGGCGCAGGGGCTGTTCGATGAAGAGACCGGCACGGTGACCGACCCGCTCGCGCCCGACCGCGAGGCTGCCGGGGCCCTGACGGCCCAGTCGGCCGCCGCCGCGACGGCGCTGGAAGGTCCCGCGTAGGGACGGACGTCGTAGCGCCGCCCTCGTACTCGGGAGCCACCTGGGTCGGGCAGCGCACCGACCAGAAGACTTTCGCCAGGCCGTACCGACAAGGCGTACGGAACCGGCGAGACAGGACACAGAGTGCTCCCGTGCGGCGCCCGCGCCCCGGACGGCGGCCATCGCGCATCGCGCGGGCCGCGGACGTCAACGGCGGACGGTCCCCTGAGACCGGCGCCGGACCAGGTGCGGCGCCCGGGAGCCTGACGGGAGAAACGCCCGCATGCTCGAACCGACCGAACCCACTGAGGGTTCCGAACTGAACACTCCCAGCGACACCCTGCCGCCGCGCAGGCGTCGCCGTGCCGCCTCTCGCCCGGCGGGCCCGCCCGCCGCGCCGGCGGAGGCGCCCGCGGAGGTCACCGTGCCGGCCGTACCGGCCGCGGAGACCGACGAGGTCACCGAGGTGACCGAGGACGTCACCGAGGCCGTCGAGGCCGGCGAGATCGCCGAGGCGGAGGGGACCGAAGAGGCCGCCGCGGCTGTGCCGGCGGCTGCCGCCGAGGAAGCCGCTCCCGCCGCGCGTCCGCGTCGCCGGGTCGCCCGCCGGGCGTCCGCGCCCGCCGGTTCGCCCGCGTCCGCGGAGGCCGCCGAGACCGTCGTACCGGCCGAGCCGGAGCAGACCGCCGCCGTCCCCGAGGCCGGCGCGGTCGTCGTCGGCGAGGAGGCCGCGCCGCGCCGCGTCCGGCGCCGGGCCACGCGCGGCGCGTCGACGCCGACTGCCGGTGCCGCTGAGGTCGATGTGGCCACTGAGACTGCTGCTGCCGAGGCTTCGGTGACGGAAGCCGCTGCCGCCGACACCGCTCCCGCCGAGGAGACCGCTCCCGCGCGTCCGCGTCGCCGTGTGGCCCGCCGGGCGTCCGCGCCCGCCGGTGCGCCGTCGTCCGCCGAGGGCGCCGAGACCGTCGTCCCGGCCGCCGCCGCGTCCGCCACGGCCGCTGCCGCCGAGGCCGGGACCGCGCAGGAGCCCGCCGCCCCTGCCGAGGACGCCGAAGCCGCTCCCGCCGCGCGTCCGCGTCGTCGGGCCACCCGCCGGGCGTCCGCGCCCGCCGGTGCCCCGAAGGGCGCCGAGGAGGCTCCGGCCGCCGCCCCGGTGGCGCGGCCGGAGGCCGTGTCCGAGGTGGAGGCCGCTCCGGCCGCCGAGGCCGCCGAAGAGGCGCCGGAGGCCGTCGCGGCCGAGGAAGCCGCTCCGCGCCGTACGCGTCGTCGCGCCACGCGTCGGGTGTCCGCACCCGACACCACGCCCGGCACCGAGGAAGCCGCAGAGGCCGAGGAGGCTCCCGCCGCAGCGGAGCCGAAGGCCGCTGAAGAGGCGCCGGAGGCCGTCGCGGCCGAGGAAGCCGCTCCGCGCCGTACGCGTCGTCGCGCCACCCGTCGGGTGTCCGCGCCCGACACCACCCCTGCCACCGAGGAAGCCGTAGAGGCCGAGGCCGCGGTGGCCACCCACACCCCGGAGATCCCCGCGACCACGCACACCACCGAGCCGGCCCCCGCCACCCAGCAGCCCGCCCAGGCGCCGCAGGCTCCCGCACAGGCCGCCGAGACCGAGGCCGGGGCGCCGCGTCGGACCCGGCGCCGGGCCGTCCGCGCCGCGTCCGGGTTCGCCGAGCCCGCGCGGTCCGCCGCTCCCCGGGCCGCCGAGCCGGAGGAGGCCGACGCCCCGCGCCAGCCCGCCCGCCCCGCCGTCGCCGTCTTCCAGGCGCCGGTGTTCACCGAGCCCAAGTTCCAGACCCCGGAGCGGGCCGCCGCCGAGGCGGCGGCCGAGGCCGCCGAGGTCGACGAGGCCGGCGAGGCGGAGGAGACCGAGGAGTACCCGGAGGAGCGCGTGGAGACCGGTGGCCGCCGGCGCCGGCGTCGCCGTGGTGCCGCCGAGGAGAGCAAGCCGGTCGAGGCCGCTGCCGAGGAGGAGCCGGAGGAGGCCGAGGAGGCCCCGGAGAACGCCGAGGACCTCGCCGAGGGCGAGGAGGGGGACGAGACCGAGGGCGCCGAGGGCTTCGAGGAGTCCGGCTCGCGCCGTCGCCGCCGCCGTGGCGGACGCCGTCGCCGGCGCGGTGACGCGGGCGAGGGCGAGTCCGGCGAGGGCGCGGACGCCGACGCCGATGAACTGGCCGCCGAGCAGGCCGCGCAGGACGCCGAGGACACCGCCGAGCAGGAGGAAGAGGACGACGAGGAGGCGCACGGCGAGGAGCCCGGAGGCTCCAGCTCCAGCAGCCGCCGTCGCCGTCGCCGTCGTCGTCGGGCCGGTGACACCTCCGTGGACGCCGAGCCGTCCGAGGACGACCCGGAGCGCACGGTCGTCAAGGTCCGCGAGCCGCGCAAGGCCAGCGAGCCGTCCGACGAGGTGCAGTCCATCAAGGGCTCCACCCGTCTGGAGGCCAAGAAGCAGCGCCGCCGGGAGGGCCGTGAGCAGGGCCGCCGGCGCGTTCCGATCATCACCGAGGCCGAGTTCCTGGCCCGCCGCGAGGCCGTCGAGCGCGTGATGGTCGTCCGCCAGCACGGCGACCGTACGCAGATCGGCGTCCTGGAGGACGGCGTGCTCGTCGAGCACTACGTCAACAAGGAGCAGGCGGTCTCGTACGTCGGCAACGTCTACCTGGGCAAGGTCCAGAACGTGCTGCCGTCGATGGAGGCCGCCTTCATCGACATCGGCAAGGGCCGCAACGCGGTCCTGTACGCCGGTGAGGTCAACTTCGAGGCGCTCGGCATGGCCAACGGGCCGCGCCGTATCGAGTCCGCGCTGAAGTCCGGGCAGTCCGTCCTCGTCCAGGTGACGAAGGACCCGATCGGGCACAAGGGCGCGCGGCTCACCAGCCAGGTCTCGCTGCCGGGCCGTTACCTCGTGTACGTCCCCGAGGGCTCGATGACCGGCATCAGCCGCAAGCTGCCCGACACCGAGCGGGCCCGGCTGAAGACCATCCTCAAGAAGATCGTCCCCGAGGACGCGGGCGTCATCGTGCGCACCGCCGCCGAGGGCGCGAGCGAGGACGAACTGCGCCGGGACGTCGAGCGGTTGCAGGCGCAGTGGGAGGACATCCAGAAGAAGGCCAAGAACGGCGGCAACGCGCCGACGCTGCTGTACGGCGAGCCGGACATGACCGTCCGGGTCGTGCGCGACATCTTCAACGAGGACTTCTCCAAGGTCATCGTCAGCGGTGACGAGGCCTGGCAGACGATCCACGGGTACGTCTCGCACGTCGCCCCGGACCTGGCCGGCCGGCTGTCGAGGTGGACCTCCGAGGTCGACGTCTTCGCCACCTACCGGATCGACGAGCAGCTCGCCAAGGCGCTGGACCGCAAGGTCTGGCTGCCCAGCGGCGGTTCGCTGGTGATCGACCGGACCGAGGCGATGGTCGTCATCGACGTCAACACCGGCAAGTTCACCGGCCAGGGCGGCAACCTGGAGGAGACGGTCACCAGGAACAACCTGGAGGCGGCCGAGGAGATCGTGCGTCAGCTGCGGCTGCGCGACCTCGGCGGCATCATCGTGATCGACTTCATCGACATGGTCCTGGAGTCGAACCGGGACCTGGTGCTGCGCCGCCTGCTGGAGTGCCTGGGCCGCGACCGTACGAAGCACCAGGTCGCGGAAGTGACCTCGCTGGGCCTCGTCCAGATGACCCGTAAGCGGGTCGGTCAGGGCCTGCTGGAGTCCTTCTCCGAGACCTGTGTCCACTGCAACGGGCGCGGAGTCATCGTCCACCTGGACCAGGCGACCGCGAACGGTGGCGGCGGCAAGCGCAAGAAGCGCGGCCGGGGCGCCGAGGCGTCGGAGCCCGTGCACGAGCATGTGCACGAGACCGCCGCCGTGGCCGTGGAGACCGGCGAGGCCGTCGAGCCCGAGGTGGAGACCGCCGTGGAGGTGGCCGCCGAGGTCGCCGAGCCGGTGGCCCTGCCGGCGCCCGACTTCGCGCCGGACGAGGAGCTGTACAGCAGCGTCGCCGAGGCGGAGGCGGCGGCCACCCGTGGCCGTTCGCGGCGCCGGGCGAGCCGCCGGGTGTCCGCTCCGGCGGGCGCGCCGAAGGCGGAGAAGGCCGGGCGTGCGCCCAAGGCCGAGCGGGCCGCCGCGAGCGACAAGGCCGCTGGGACCGAGAAGGCCGCCGCGAGCGAGCAGGTCGCGGCGGCCGGGGTTCCGACCGCCCAGGACGTCACCGCCGAGGAGGCGGCGGCGCGCCCGGTGCGGCCGGAGCCGGCCGCCGAGGCGCTGGCCGAGCCCGTGGCCGTCGAGGACCAGGTGGTTCCGGCGCCGCAGGCCGAGACGCCGGCCGCCGAGGAGGCCGCGCCGAAGGGCCGTACGCGCCGTCGGGCGACCCGGAAGGTGTCGGCCCCGGCCGGCTCTCCCACGGGCGCCGAGGCGGCCGTGGTGACGGTGCCCGAGACCGCGCCCGCGGCGGAGGCCCCGGCGGAGCAGCCCGCTCCGGTCGCCGAGGCTCCGGCCGAGAAGCCGGTGGAGGTGTCGGCGGAGGCCGAGAGTGCCGCCGCCCCGGCCCGCCCGCGCCGCCGTGCCGTGCGCAAGGCCACCGCGCCGACCGCGCCCGAGGAGGCGGCCGTCGTGGTCGTCCCGTCGGCCACGGCGGAGGAGGCCACGGCGGAGGAGGCTCCGGCGGCTGAGGCCCCGGCCGCGGCTGCCGAGGCCCCTGCGGCGGAAGCACCGGCTGCCGAGGCTCCGGTGACCGAGGAGGCGGCCGCCGCCGAAACGGCCGCCGAGGAGGCCGCGCCGGCCAAGAAGACCGCCCGTAAGACGGCGGCCAAGAAGGCCACGGCGAAGAAGACGGCCGCCAAGAAGACCGCGGCCAAGAAGACGGCCGCCAAGAAGACGACGGCCAAGAAGGCGACGAAGACCGCCAAGACGGCCGCCGCGAAGTCGACGGCGAAGAAGACCACCACGGTCTCCACCGCCGGCGACGAGGGCTGACGCCCGCAGTGGGGGGGGGGGGGGGGGGGGGGGGGGGGGGGGGGGAGGGGGGGGGGGGGGGGGGGGGGGGGGGGGGGGGGGGGGGAGAGGGAAGGGGGGGGGGGGGAGAGCGGGGCAGG